>DASVQU010000103.1:0-8802 GCA_036388995.1 Pyrinomonadaceae bacterium
GGAAGCGATACAGTTTCGCGATGGGAAGTATATTGGTGATAACAATCACAAATATGATCTGATGAGGATCGCTTACGGCGACCTTACAGGCGACGGAAATGAGGAAGCTATTGTCCTCTTGAGAGGGCAGAATACTCCCGCCAGCCGCATTCTTGACGAGGTATTTATTTACAGTCTGAAAAATAAGAGAGCCGCCTTACTTACAAATTTTGAAGGCAGGAAACGCGGCGATTATATTCTTAGTATAAGCAGTCTTGGAAGCAATTTCAGAGTTGAAAATAATGTTCTCATTATTGACCAGGCTGTTGCCCTCGAAGACGATAATGATCGTATTCCAACACGATTTTACACAATCAAATATCGCTTGAGCGGTAAGCGGATGATAGAGATAGAGAGAACAAAGCTAAAGTCAATTCCTGAAAATATGAGAGAGATCGGTTGAAAAGCCGAAGTAAAGTCGCTTGTTTACATTAAAGTCTTGCCCGACAAATTATTGGTCGCGAGGTACAATCAGCTATTTTATTAAACTTTAAGAAGCCTGCGCCCGCGTCAATTCAAACGTTATTCCGCTTTGTCAAACTTGTCTAACTATGGAGGTAAGATGAAGAAGAAGCTTTTAGGGATTTTAGGATTTGTTCTGGCGTATGTTCTTATCGGCGCTCTGCTCGACAAAGTTATCTTTCCTGAAGCGGAACCCGGTGCGGATTATTATCCACGCGAAGGTCAGGTGTTTGTCAGCAAGAGCGAAGGTTTCCACCAGACTATTCTTAAACGCGAGAACGGTCTTGTTTGGATGGAACTAATGCTGGAGCCTTATGCGCCGGGACCGCCGGAGCATATCCATACTTATCTTCCCGAAAATTTCATCGTCACCGAAGGAACATTGAGCCTTCTCGTCAATGGCGAAAAGAAACTCCTGCGCCCGGGCGAGTCGCTGCTGGTAAATCCCGGAACTCCCCACAAGCCTTTCAACGAGACAAATTCCCGTGTGGTCGTCAAACCTCCTCTAACGCCTGAATACGCGCTGCCCGAACAGTTCACAGTCTTTCTGACGCAGGCATACGGTTTCTTCGACGAATCAGAGTCCAACAGCCAACCGCCAAAGGTTTTGCTGCAAATGTCGCGTTTCAGCCCGAAGTACGAACTCTGGCTCGCCAGCCCGCCGGTTCTCATTCAGAGGATTGTGTTCTTCGTAATCGGTCCAACGGCGCGGCTGATTGGTTATCGCAGTTATTATGAAAAGTATAAGCCCGACAAGTAGCCGGCTAATTTCTTAAATTCAATGTGTTTTCGCACCGACGTTAACTCTATTTATGTTTAAGTTAGTATGAGCAGCAGAATAACGATTGCCCAAAGTGAGCGGGAAATTTTAGATTGTTATCCGGTGGTGGTTGAGCTGCGCCCGCATATCCAACCGGACGAGTTTCTACCAATGGTTAAAAGGCTGACTGAAATTGCAGGTTTTCAGTTAGCTTATCTAACCGATGGCGAAATCAAAGCAGTCGCCGGATTTAGAATTTCAGAATGGCTGGCGGGCGGTAAATACCTTGAAATTGAAGACCTCGCGGCGAAAAGCGGCGAACGGTCGAAAGGTTACGGCGGCGAGTTGTTTGATTGGCTGGTCGAACATGCCAAAGAAAATAACTGTCAGCAAGTGCGGCTGGTTTCGCGTGTCAGCAGGCTCGACGCACACCGTTTTTACCTGCGAAAAGGAATGAATCTCGAAGCGCATTATTTTTCGATGAACCTTAAATGAAAGCAAATTTAGAAATAAGCGGCTTGTTATTACCAGCCGCCGCTGAACAAATCATTGGACGCAAGGCGCGTCACATTTCTTCTTAAAAACGCTGCGTAAGACAATGCGGCGATTTGTCTTACATTCCGGCACCTGCTCTTCATCTGCTTGGCGAAAACAGCTTTTCCGAGTAATTTGTTTTTATGTTTAATAAGGTCTTGATTTTGTCGGCTTCGGTCGGCAACGGACATACCAGGGCGGCACAATCGCTCGAGAAGGCGTTTCAACTAAAGAAATTTGCGCGTGAAATTCGCCACGAAGACGTTTTAAATTTTACTAATCCGATTTTCCGGCGTCTTTATTCAAACGCTTATATTGATTTGGTCAACAACGCACCGGAAGTTTTGGGCTGGATGTACGACCAATTGGACGAACCCTGGAAAAACGAAAAACGCCGCCTTTTTTTCGATAAGCTCAACACGCAGCGGTTCGTCAAAATGGTGCGTGCGTATCAGCCGGATTGGATCGTCTGCACGCATTTTCTCCCCGCCGAAATAATTTCGGATTTGAAAGCCAAGGAGAAACTTGATTGCCCGCAAGCGATTGTCGTTACCGATTTCGATATGCACGCGATGTGGCTGTGCCGCAATTACGAACACTATTTCGTCGCTTTGGATGAAACCAAAGAATATCTCCAGAAGCTGCATTTCGCGCCTGAAAAAATCACGGTCAGCGGTATTCCGATTGACCCGGTATTCGCTGAGAAGAAAGATAAAACCGCAATGCGCGAAAAATTCGGGCTGGATAAAAACACGCCGACGATTATTTTATCCGCAGGCGGTTTTGGCGTCGGGCGCATTGAAATTTTGCTGAAATCTTTGGAGACAATCGAACAGCCCGTTCAAGTTCTGGCGATGTCCGGTCGCAACGAGGAATTGAAAAAAAAGCTTGCGGAATATCCCGCCAAAGAAATTTTCCGCGTCGTCCCCGTCGGCTACACGACCGAAATGGACGAATATATGAGCGCCTCGGATTTAGTAGTCGGCAAGCCCGGCGGTTTAACCACCTGCGAAGCGTTAGCCAAAGGTCTGGTCTTTGTGGTGGTCAATCCGATTCCCGGGCAGGAAGAGCGAAATTCGGATCACTTGCTGGAAAATTGGGCGGCTATTCGCTGCAATAATCCCGCAACAATCGGGTACAAAATCGAAAGGCTTTTGAATGACCCCAAAAAGATGAATTTAATGCGCGAAAACGCGCTTCGAATGGCGCGCCCGAACGCCGCTTTTGAGATTGCAGATAAATTGCTGGAAATCTCCGCTTAAAGTTTTATCTCTATTAATCCGTTAGAGTTAAAGAAAGTAGATGACCAGCGCCCCGCGTCTGATGATTGGTTATATACGCCATTTTCATTAATGGCGGTTTTCTGCCGTCTCAAATATCAAATCCATCGCCGCACGGCTTCGGGGGAATCATTCGGAGTCGTGTTAAAACATATTTTGGCTTGCGGCGCGTTTTCGTGAACCACGTTGATTAGCTTCTCAAAAAGCAGAAAATAGGCTGCAACAGTTCTGATGCCCGCCCCGATAATAATACAATCGAATTGTTTCTCCCGAAGTCGGCTGCGAACGACCTCTTCAGCGGTTTCGCCCGCATCCGTCAGGCACATTTCTATATCGTAGCCGAGACGTTTTAAGTCCTCTTCGGCTTTGTCGAGTCCTGCCTGTATCTTTTGAGCATCAAGCCCGGGCGAGTTCCCAAACTCTGGGCTTGAGAAATCAATCACCGTCGGTTTCAAACCAATTAACATTACGCTTTTCTTCTCTGACATATCCACTTCAGCAAAGTCTCAAAATTGATAAATTTTGAGACTGTTTCTTGTTTTTATTAATTACACCAAAAAGCAGATAACGATTGAGTTCACGCGGGCGGGAACGTGAACCACACAACGTTAGGGCTAAAAAGCCGCGTTTGATGAAAGTCGCTGTTCCCGCCTCTCGTGCAAAGACTCGTTATGCCGCATGGGCACTAACAGCACTTAGCTTCGGCTGCTGCCTTTTGACCGACGCTTTGCCATTTCTGATGATTAACTCTGCAACTAACAGATTGGGAACCCAACATAACCATGCAACGGTTGTGTATGCTTCGGGGAAGTCGTACCCCAGCACAAAAAACAGAGGCAGCCATAACCTCAACATGACGGCAGAGAACGTCAAAGCGTAACTGCGAATCATCCACGCCCGGTGCACTTGCACATCACCTTGGCGAATGCGCAAATATGCCATCGCCCCAGTCGTCAACCACAATGCCCCAAGCATACTGAAGCCAATACGTGTCGGGAGTCCCCCCAAAGCTGTCACTGCCAGATAGAGTCCGGCTATGCCTCCGATCAGGACTGACAGCAAATAGATTCGTCCCATCCAACGGTGCAGAAGCGGATACTTGTTGCGAAATGCCGCCCAAAAGCCCCAGGGACCGAGAGACAAAGCGACGATGCCTCCGCCGGCATGGAATAGCAAAGGTGTAATGTATTCAGCAAACCTCTTAGCCAGCGGCGGTCCGGACGCAACATCCGGACTTAGGATGAAGTAGCGGAAAGAAACGAGCGCGATGTACGATGCCAAAATCGTCATCGCAAGCCATCCTGTTATTTTGAGAGTGCGAATCATGGCGGTCAGTACGTTCTGGAGTAGGGAAAAGTTCCGAGCTATACAGCCATGTGTGATTCAATTAACTAGCGGCATAACGGCGGAGTTCGCCGAGCGCGAAATCGGCAACACGCAAGCTAAAATGTAAAAGGCAAAGTTTTTAACAACGTAGCTGTTTCGCGCTCACGTCCATTGAATTGTTCGGCAGGGCGTTATTCCCGCACGCTTTTATCTTTTTAGCCGCCAACAAAAATGCTTCTGCTCGAAAAACTATATTTCTGATAAGCGTTCTAAATCAACCAACAACTCTAACTCGGTTCTTTCTTCCCAAACGTCTCTTTTGAACTGATGATGATACTTGTCAATTTCGTGCGCCGACGTTCTGACTGCTTCGCCGGATCTCTCAAAACTTTCCGCCCGCATCACAGCAATTAAGTAATCGGTGTCTTCTGTTCTATCCAGAAATACCGATTCAATAATAACTGTTTCGTCCCGCAAGGTTGTAAGCGCTTCGTTTCTTCGTTTGTTAATGGTTTGCGCCCATTCTCTTACGCGGTCAATAGAACCTGATTTAATTTTGATTTTCCAGCAGCGTGTTTCGTATGCCATTTAAGACCTTTACAAAATTTCCAATTCTAAATCAACTCACAGTTTAATATAGGCGAAAGTGCCGAACTTTGTATTATACGGAATTAAATTCCGCATAAAAATTTATACGGAATTGCTAAAAGATTCTTTTTCAACAATTTCTTGTAAATTTACCGGACAAAAGCGGAATTTCAACCTATCACTTGGATTCATTCAGATAAACCGCATTCAAAACGCGCCCGCGTTCATGATCGGAAGCAATTGTTTTAACGGCATTGAGAAGCGCGCTGCGAACGCTTTCATCTTGCGCTTTAGCGTTGGCTGCCTGAATAAGAACATTTGCCTTTTCGTAATCCGAATTTATTTTCGCGGCGGAGGCAAGAATATGGAGCAGGATTTCTTTGTTTGCGGCATTCGCTTTTAAGACGGCTTTTAGCACGCGCGCCCGTTCGTAATCGCTCTTAATAGTTCCGATTGCCGCAAAATACGTATCCAGCGTTTTGCGGTTAGTCGGAGACGCGCTTAAGGTGTTAATAAGAAGAGTCGCCTTCTCGTAATCAGAAGAAATATCCGTCTCCGCCTGCTTTAGGACATCATTCAAAGCGCTCGCATCAAGATTCCCGCTTTTAACCGCCTCTTCCAAATAAACTCGTTTAGTGTAATCGCCTGTCAGGCGGGGGACTTCATTGATGAGAGCTGCGGCTCCGCGCTCTCGAATAATTTGTTTGGCTCTGGCTTTGGCATCAAAGCCTTTTCCAACAGCTTCAGCCAGTATTTTTGCCAGCCAGTCCTTTCCTTCGGCATCAAATGAGCGCTCCTGCCCATTTACCATATAAGTTCTAACAAGCTGCCCGCCTGCCCCAGACGCAATTTTCAATCGGCGCGAAAGCCCTGCCCGGCGTTCAACGACTTCCAGAGAGCCGTCGCCGTTGATGCTCGAAACGTCTGTATAATTATCATTGAATCGGACATCATTTCGCATCGTCACGCTCAATTCCGTTGATCCGTCCGAATGATTCCAACGGCTTGTGCTGTTGCGCTCATTTTGAGCAGTTGCCGTTAAAGTAAAAGAAAAGAGAAAAACTAAGCAGATAAGACTTTTAATCATTATGTAACTCCTTATTGTTGTGGTTTTAGCTGCCATATTGTTTTAACGCATTTGACAGCGATGTCAAGCCGGGAAGCTGTAAATTTCCAGAACTTTTAAGTAATCACAAATTTCTCTTTCAACTAAAAACACATAACTAATAATTCTTAACCTTTATAGTTAGCTACTTAGTTTGATTTTTTTAAACTTCTTTTTTTAGCCTGTATCGTTACATCTTTTCGGTTAACTGTGATTTTTATCGGAAGCTCCCGCACTTTTTCAGTATTCTGTGGATAGAAACCTATTAAATATTGCTTTTTCAGTTCTTCGGCAATGCTTTGAAATGCTTCTTTTAAATCTCCCGCATCCTTTTCATAAAACCTGCCTGCGGTTGATTCCGCCAGCAACTGCAAACTCTCGAATGGCGATTTTATACTTCTATCCGTCCATGTTGAGTTAATGCGGAAATTTGTTTGAGTTTTAAAGATAACCGGATAAAAAAACGTATTTGATTTTTGAAGAATATTTTGAATTTGCTCATCGGAGATATACCGTCCTGCTACCATTCCATCAGTCAAAACGATAATGGCTTTTCTTCCTTTGACCGAAGCAAAATAGTCTCTGATAACTTTGTAAATTGCATCGTGCATATCCGAACCGCCGCGAAATCCGATATTGGTATGATTGATTGCTTTACTTAACTCTTTCCGGTCAGATGTCAGCCCGCTTAAAAATAATGTTTCGGAATCAAAGCTGACAATTATTCCTTTATCTTCCGGGCGAAAAATCTTGATAAAATCGTGTGCGGCTTTCTGAATCTTTCCCAGAACATCTCTGGTACTGGCACTTGTATCAAGCAAAATCGCCACATTCATCGGTGCGTCATCATCAAGAAAAAATTCGATTTGCTGCTTTTCGCCGTTTTGATAAATTGAAAAATCTTCTTTCTTTAATCCTGAAATGTGATGTCCGCTTTTATCGGTGACGGTAATCGGAATATTCAAAAGTAAGGTATCGACTTTGATGGGAGAATTATCATTTGGGTCTTGAGCTTTAGCGAAATTTATTAAAAGGGCAAAAGACAGCAATAATAGAACTGTAGTTTTAACGCCAGGATTGTTCATATCGCACGGTCAATCCAAATATGTTTGCAGATTAAGCTTATTAATTCCGGCTTCTTAAAAGCTCTCGGTTTAAATGAGCGATAGATACATTTTTAGATACAGATACGAAAAAAGCAAAGACGGCTTTTATTCCGCGTTAAATTCGGCAAAATTAAGCCGACGCAATAAAAGCCGTCTTTACCTAAAACAGACTTAATTCAATGTTTATTGATTTGTCATTTTCGAGGCATCGAGAATATAGCCTCCGTATATTTGTTTTCTGAGTTGTTCGGAAAGCTCTGTATCCAGTTTCTTGAGAATACTAAAATGCTTTAGAGCCTCTTCGCGGTTATTCATCCCCAGAAAACTGACGGCGAGATTAAATTGCGCGTAGCTAAAATCGGGACGCAGCGTGACTGCCTCCAGATAGCTTTTGTGCGCCTGCTTTTTCTTGCCTAACTTGGTTAGCACGACTCCGAGATTACTGTGAGCATCGGCAAATGCGGGCTTCAGTTCGATGGCGCGCCGCAGGATTTCATCAGCTTCCTGATAACGCCCGACCGCGATCAGGGTAACTGCCTTATCGTTAAAAATCTCAGCCGATTCGGGCTGTAGCTTTATCGCAGCATTGAATGCTTCAAGCGATTGCTCGTAATTTTTGATTTGGTAAAGCGAGATTCCTAATTGTCTGAGCACTGAAGGATTGCGCGGCTCAAACTGCGCGGAGCGACGAAAAGCCGCAACGCTTTCTTCGTAACGACCAACCTCGTAAAGCGTGTTGCCTAGTCCGGCGTAAGCATTAGCAGAATCAGGTTTATTTTCGATTATATGATTGAATTCCTGCACGGCGTCATCATAACGCCCGGCGTAATTAAGAGCCATTGCCAGGTTGAAATTAATCTGAGCTGATTTCGGCGCCATTGAGACAGCCTTTTGGAACATCTCGATGGCTTCGCTGTAATGTTTTTCGAGAGCTAATTTGACGCCCCGGTTATTAAAGTCAACAGCTTTAACCTCGCCGGTTGACGGAGCGCCGCCGGTTTCGGGAGGAAGCCAGGTGAATTGGTTTTCCGAATTGATATTCGGATTTCGCTTGTTTTCTTCATACGAGTGAAGGGACGAAGGATTTCGCTTGTTTTCTTCTTGCGCGTAAGCGGTTGAAACGAGTGTGACGACAAATAGAGCGAGCAGGATTTGTTTCATAATTCTTTCCTTTTTTGCAGCAGTAACTAGAGTCTGCTTTGCTATAAAAGCGTTTTGCGCAAAAGACTGAAACTAGATTGTGACGAGTCGTTTCAAACCGGATATGAAAGCGATATTTCAGCATATTCACTATCCTTCATCCGCTTATTTTTAAATTTTAGCTTTTAAAGCCGGAATAAAATTGATAAAAAGGAGATTAAATTTATGCGTTTTATAAAACTGCTTCTTTTTATTTTTATCTGCACCGCTTCGATTGCCGTCGCAGACGCGCAGACGGGAAAATGTCTAAATTACGAACCGGAAAAAGTCAGCTTGCGCGGGCAGCTTTTGCGAAAAAGCGTAGTTAACGCCTCGAATCAAAAAGAAACAATTTGGACAATCAAGCTCGATGCTCCGGTTTGCGTCAAAGCCGATGCAGGAAATGAATTTAACGTCGCGGTC
>DASVQU010000104.1:0-30027 GCA_036388995.1 Pyrinomonadaceae bacterium
CGGCGCAACGCGCGGACTCGGTTGGGATATGAACACCTCTTTTTCGTCTAATCGCGGCGAGCTTTTTCCGCTTGGCTCGTTCGGTCACACGGGTTTTACAGGAACGGGCGTTTGGATTGATCCGGTTTCACAGACGTTTGTTGTTTTTCTCTCAAACCGCGTTCACCCCGACGGCAAAGGCGATGTTTCTCCGATTCGCAACAAAGTGGCGACAATCGCCGCGTCCGCAATCAACGACTCATCGCCAGAAAAAGTCCGCCAAGCCGAAGCCGATTATCAAGCGCAAATCGCCCCGCAAATCGAAAATTTCAATGCAAATCTCGAACGGCAGCGAACAACGAACAACGAACCACGAGCGACGAACGCAGTTGTTCTAAACGGAATTGACGTTCTTGAAAAAGAGAATTTCAAACGTCTGGAAAATCTGCGCGTCGGTTTGGTGACAAATCATACGGGCAAAAACCTCGGCGGCAGGCAGACGATTGATATTTTGTTCGGCAAACCAACTTTTAAATTGGCAGCGCTCTTTTCGCCGGAACACGGCATTCGCGGGCAGCTCGATGTGGAAAAAATTTCCGATTCGACGGACGAAAAAACAGGTTTGCCGGTTTATTCGCTTTACGGCGATACTCGCCGCCCGAAACCCGAACATTTCAAAGATTTGGACGCGATTGTTTTTGATATTCAAGACATCGGCGCGCGGTTTTACACTTACATTTCCACGCTCCAAAACGTGATGGAAGAAGCCGCAAAAGCCGGAAAACCCGTGTTCGTCCTCGACCGTCCGAATCCGATTAACGGCGTTGATGTCGAAGGCGCGATTGCCGATGCAAACAGATTGTCGTTCATCGCCACGCACACGATTCCGGTTCGTCACGGAATGACGGTCGGCGAACTGGCGCAGATGATCAACGCCGAACGCAACGTCAAAGCCGATTTGCGCGTTGTGAAAATGGAAAACTGGCAGCGCTCGTTTTGGTTCGACCAGACGAATCAATTGTGGGTAAATCCTTCGCCGAATATGCGTAGCTTAACGGAAGCTACGCTTTATCCCGGAATCGGGCTGTTGGAAACAACCAATCTATCGGTCGGACGCGGAACGGACACGCCATTTGAAATCATCGGCGCGCCGTGGCTCGACGGGCAAAAATTGGCGGAATATTTGAACAAACGAAATATCGCCGGAGTGCGTTTCGTGCCGCGCCGCTTTACGCCGAACGCTTCGGTTTTCAAAGGCGAGGAATGCGGCGGCATCAACGTGATAATCACCGACCGAGCGCGTTTTCGCCCCGTTCGCACCGGAATCGAAATCGCCGTCGCTTTGCGCAAGCTTTTTCCAACGGATTGGAAAAGCGAACGATATTTAAATTTGCTGGTTAACAAAGATGCGTTCGACCGCATTCAGCGCGCCGATTCGCCTGAGGAAATCGAAGGCTCCTGGACTGGCAATCTGGATGAATTCAAAAAACGTCGCGCACAGTTTTTGCTTTATTGAAACGCAATTGAAATTTAATTTTCGTTGTTTCTTAAAAAAATGTTACAATCTCGCCGCTTAGATCGCGAGACACTTGCTCATCCGAGTTTTTTGTGGATTCAAAGCAACGAAAATTTGGTGAAATATCCAAAATTCTCAACAACTTTTTGAAAAAAGATAAATTTGCCGTACGAAATTTTCCGATTTTCTACGGTTTTGAAGACAAAATGGCGAGTTTTTCCCAAACACGCCGGTTGCTCGAAATGCGAAAGTAGCTATCAGCGATTCTAATCGCAAAAGAGCGAAGCATCAGTTTTTCTGACTATTAAATTTCTGGTGAATAAATTATGAAAAACCTTTTGAAAAAAACAATGAGCGTTGCAGGGACGGCACTGATGTTGGCTTTTGTCCTTTGCAGCGCAACTTTAGCCCAAGAAGTTACCGGCAGTCTTGTTGGAACCGTTAAAGATATAAATGAGGCGGTTGTTCCGAATGCGACCGTTACGATCACTGATCCGAGCAAAGGTAATATTGTCGTCCGCACGATAAATGCCAGCGATGACGGCGTTTTTTCCGCGCCGAATCTGCCTATTAGCGTTTATACAGTAACGGTCGAAGCCGCTAATTTCAAAAAAAGCGTGCAGACCGATATTAAGCTCGATGTCGGTCAGCGACGCGAGATTAATATCATACTCGAAGCGGGAAATATTTCCGAAGTTATAACGGTTGAAGCCGATCAAGTAGCGGTTGAACTTAGCACGCCAACGTCTTCGACAACGATTAACGGAGACCAGGTACGAGAACTTTCAATCAACAACCGCAATTTTACGCAGCTCGTGACACTCGCCCCCGGAGTTTCCAATGATCTGGCGGACTTTGTTTCGGCTGGTACGACAACCCCGGAAACCGGGACGGTCAATCTGGTTCAAATTTCCGTTAACGGAGCGCGCTCAAGTCAAAATACCTTTACGGTTGACGGTGCTGATGTCACCGACCGCGGTTCTAACTTAACTATTCAAGCGTATCCATCGGTTGATTCAATCGGCGAGTTTAAAGTTTTGCGTTCGCTTTATCCGGCGGAAGCCGGCAGAAGCGGCGGCGGTCAGGTGAACGTCGTTACCCGCAGCGGAACGAGCGAGTTTCACGGCTCACTGTATGAGTTCGTTCGCAACGAAAGATTCAATGCCAACGACTTTTTCAGCAATCAAACCTCGCCCGTCGGTAAAGATCCCGAAAGCGGTAAAGCCAGACGCCGTCCATTCCGCTACAACAACTTTGGCTATACCATCGGCGGTCCGATTTTCTTCCTCGGCTTCGGCGAAGGCGGTCCAACTGTCAAGCGTTATGACAAAACTTTCTTTTTCTTTTCGCAGGAATTTCGCCGCGACATTCGTTACCCGGCTTTAACCTCGACCGTTCCCGACGCCAATTTGCGGAAAGGTATTTTTACCGTTCCGATTTGTTTGCAGGCATCCGGTACAACTTGCACCAGCATTTTAACTCCGGGAAACAAAATTCCGGTTATCAATCCGGTCGCCCAGCAATACCTTGATTTGATTTACAATAAGCTGCCGCTACCGAATGGCGCGACACAATTCGGACTCGTGGCTTCGGCAAAAAACATATCCAATTTCAGACAGGAAATTCTGAAAATTGATCATAGTTTCAACGAAAAACTTTCGATGTATTATCGTTTTCAAAACGATAGAATTCCGTCCATAGACGCTAACGCGCTCTTTTCCTCGGGTTCGAGTTTGCCGGAAGTTTCCACTACCGAAACCAACTCGCCGGGACGCACGCACACTCTACAAACGACTTACGCCGCAAGCTCGAATCTGATTTTTGAGGGGCGCTATACCTTCGGCTACGGCGCGATTTTAAGCAAAAATATCGGACTTCTGGCGCTCGAAAATACGCCGATTACGCCGCCGCTTGCTTATGCTAATCAACGAGACCGCATACCCAGTATTTCCGGCAACGGATTTAACGGTTTGGTCGGTTTCGGACCTTATGACAATTTCTCA
Source organism: Pyrinomonadaceae bacterium (assembly GCA_036388995.1). Lineage (GTDB taxonomy): Bacteria > Acidobacteriota > Blastocatellia > Pyrinomonadales > Pyrinomonadaceae > JALZCH01. The sequence goes on from DASVQU010000104.1 coordinate 3,499, forward strand.
TGGAAGGGTAATATCACCGGAACGGTGACTTACATCTTCGGAAATCACACGGCAAAAGCAGGAGCCGTTTATTCAAAATATCGCAAAAACGAAAACGCCCTGGCAGGTGTCAACGAAGGTCAGTTCAGCGGCTTTAACACACCGGGCGTCGCCTCTGCCTTACTCGCGCCGGGCGGCTCAACTGTTCAACAGCAGTTTGCCAACTTTTTGCTCGGAACAAACGTGACCTTTACGCAGGCAAGCTTCGATTACACGGCGGATTTGCGTTCAAAGGCTTTTGAAGCATTCGGTCAGGATGAATGGAGAATCCGTCCCAATCTAACGCTTTATTACGGTGTGCGTTATTCGTTTTTTGGCGCTCCTTACGACAAAAACGGACGACTTTCAAACTTTGACCCGGCATTTTTCAATCCGGCTGCCGCGCCCGCTGTTACCGGCGCGGGCAACCGCATTCCGGGAACGGGTAATTTCTGTAACGGGATAATTGTCAATTCGCAAAACGCAAACGTGCCGTTTCCGAACTGTAGTCCGACTGTTTCGCCCTATGGCAAATTCGTAATGGATGCACCGAAAAACGATTTCGCGCCGCGCGTGGGTTTGGCATTCGACCCATTTGGCAAGGGGAGAACTTCGATTCGCACCGGCTACGGTATTTATCACGAACAAGTTTTGAGCGGTACAGCGTTGAATCAAATCGGAACAAATCCGCCTTATCAACAGAATTGCGTTGTCAGCGGTGTCAGATTGGACAATCCGGTTCCGAATGGCTGCGCTGTTCAGGCGGTAAACACCGTTGCTAACATTCGAGCGATCCAAAGCGATTGGAATACTCCGTATATGCAGCAATGGTCGTTAGACATTCAGCAGCAATTAACCAAAGACACGCTCGTCACAGCCGGTTATTACGGCTCGAAGGGGACTCATTTGATTGGTTCGTTTGAATTAAATCTACTGCCTCCCGGAAAAGCCATTGCTTCGACTTGCGCGACCGGAAACACTTATATCGGCGGACCGACACCGACCTTGGCGCAATGCCAGGTACCGGGAACAGCATTTTTCTCCAGCGCTGCCGAAACAATTCTCGACCAGCTTCGACCTAATCGCGGTTACCGCTCGATTGCGATGGTTCAGCCGCGCTTTAATTCGAATTACCACAGTTTGCAACTTTTCGGACAGCATCGCTTTGGCGGCGCGTCGCAAGTTAATGTTGCTTATACCTGGTCTAAAAATTTGACCGACAGCCAAAACGACCGTTCTGCCGCTCCGCAAAATTCGTTTGATATTCCGGCGGAAAAATCGAGAGCGACGCTTGACCGGCGGCATATTTTTACCACCAACTTCGTTTATGAACTGCCGTTTTTCCGTGAATCCAGCGGCTTGCTAAGAGCGGTTTTAGGCGGTTTTCAAGCATCAGGGATTTACACTTATCAAACCGGGCTGCCATTTACAGCAACGACTTCGAACTACGATCCGGCAGGTGTCGGATTGATTCCGCCGCCGACAACCGTGGCTCGTCCGAATGTTCTCTGCAATCCCAACGAAGGCGGCGCTGGTACTCAGCAGCAGTTTTTCAACACCTCCTGCTTCCAGCTTAATCCTTTGACGACTGCGACTGGCTTAACCAATCTACCCGGTAATGCTTCAAGAGGAATCATTGAAGGTCCCCCCACGAACCGGTTCGATTTAACGCTGATGAAAAACATTCGTTTCAACGAATCGATGAGACTTCAATTACGCGCTGAAGCCTTCAATCTTTTCAATAAAACCAATTTTAGAGCTTTAAGTACAAACGTTACAGCAGCTAATTTCGGTCAGGTCATCTCAACGAGAGACCCGCGCAATTTGCAATTTGCCGTGAAGTTTTACTTTTAAACTTTAAGTCACAAATGAGAAACCAAGCCTGCGATGTAAATAATTTCAGGCTTGGTTTCTCAAGAGAATCGCTGAGCGAAAAGTAATTTATGATCGCAAAAAAAAAAGACAAAATTTAATTTGCGAAAAAAAACTCGAAAGATTTTCTCGAATCAATAACTTTTCCTTTCACAAAAAAGCTGTTTCATCGCGAACTTTCGAAAGCGAGCAGCGGCAACTCCTCCGACAAGCGGTAATAAGTCATTAGGACTGGTAACTTTAGATTTCATCTACGGAGAAAAATATGAAAAAGAATTTAATGTTGATAAAACTGCTCTTGTCGCTTGTTTTTTGTCTGTCAGCGACGGCTTTCGGACAAGAAACTACCGGCGGGATCGAAGGTTACGTAAAAGATTCGGCAGGAGCCGTTGTTCCAAACGTAACTGTAACCATTGCGAGTGCTAGGGAAAGCGCCTCCGGGACGACCACGACCGGAACGGCAACGGGATTCAGACGGACTCTGACGACAAATGACGACGGATTTTTCCGCGTCCTGCAGGTTCCGCCGGGAAGCTACGACGTTGTAACTTCGCCAACCGGTGGATTCGCCGAAGCCAGATACGAAAACGTGACGGTTGCTATCGGGCGAAATACGCAGTTGGACATTACCGTCAATCCCGGCTCGAATGTAACGACGGTTGACGTCAGCTCCGCCGACGCGCCGCCCGTAGATACAACCAGCACCGCGATTCAAACAACCATCAATGCACAAAAAATCGAGCTTTTGCCGAAAAGCACCGGTTTTACGAGCCTTTTAAGAACCGTTCCCGGAACGCGCCCCGAAAGCCGTTCAGGCGGATTTTCCGTTGACGGCGCTTCCGGCGGCGAAAACGTTTTTGTTATTGACGGACAGGAAGTGACCAATTATCGCACCGGAACTCTGAACGAAACCTACAATATCCCGACCCAGCTCGTTCAGGAAGTGCAAGTAAAATCGAGCGGTTTTGAAGCTGCTTACGGCGGCGCGACGGGCGGTGTGGTTAGCGTCGTCACGCGAGGCGGCAACAATGATTTTCATGGAGAATTCGGTCTCCAGTTCGAGCCTGCCAAGTTCGCCGGAACTCCGCGCCCGCTCCTGCAACGATTCACGACAGGAACAGTAGGCAGTGCGAGCACTCCTTTTGCCCAAGCCACACAGTATTTCAACCCGGCAAAGGCGGGAGGTACAAACTTTTTCCCGACTGCTAACTTGAGCGGTCCGATCGTCAAAGACCGGCTTTGGTTTTATACCAGCTATTCTCCTCAGATTTTCCAAACTGATGTGGAAACGCAGTATTTCACGCAGCAACAGAACTCAACCAATGTAGTCTTTAACAGAACAGAAAGATACAGCAGAACGAGGAGGTACGAATATGCATTCGCTCGTCTTGATGCCAATCCGTTCAATAATTTGAGGCTGACTGGCACATTTCTTTGGAATCCGACAATTGATCAAGGAGCTATCCCAACTACGGCATTTACAAATGTCGCATCTTCTGCAATAGGCTTCGGCAATGTACCATTCGCCGATTTTGGCGGAAGCATCGGTAGGTTAACTGGAAATCAATATACAAACCAGCAGGGCGGGCGTCAAAACTCGAATGTGGTTACGGTAGCCGGTGTTTATACGCCTACGAGCAACCTTGTAATTGACGGGCGTTTCTCACGGGGGTTTCTAAATGAAAAGCTCGGTAACTATTTTGTCCCTACTACGGTTCAAATCTTCAGTTGCGCAGGTTCTACCGGACCAACGGACCCTGTTTTTCCTTGTTCTACTACCGGAGCGAATTCCATTACGGTAAAAGACGTTTCGATTCGTGAATCTTACGATTTTTCCGCTGCCTACATATTTAATGCGGGCGGGCGGCACGAATTAAAGGGCGGCTACCAGCGATACAAGATTTTCAACGATGTGCAGTCGGGGAACAATGCTATCGGGCGTATTTCCTTTAGCTACGGAACGTCCATCTCAACACTGCTCGGAGGAGCGGTAACGGCTACGCCGGGGGCAGTTGGCTCTGCCACTTTCCGTCGCACCGGGACGAACGGTCAAGGCTCTAATCTCAGCCAAGGCATTTACATTCAGGATAAATATCAGCCGTTTAATCGGTTGACCTTGAATCTCGGCGTCCGTGTGGAGAAAGAGAATCTGCCGTCTTACAACCAATTTCCCAGCGCCATTAACTTTGGCTGGGGCGATAAAATCGCGCCGCGACTCGGATTCGCGCTCGATGTCTTCGGCGACGGCAAGACGAAGCTTTTCGCCAGCTACGGTCGTTTCTTCGACCGCGTAAAATTTGAGCTTCCGCGCGGTTTGTTCGGCGGCGACGTTTTTCTTGAAGATTATTTCGAGCTTTTCCCCGGCGATACTGCCACGAGCTTTAATATCGCAAATATCGTCGGCGGTTTTACCGGAGCGAGCGTTTGCCCGCAGACAGGTTTCATCGCTTCGAACGCTCGAAGCAGATGTCAAAAGAACTTGAGGGTTAACGCAAATGATCCGAATGCGTCCGCATTGAACGGCGGCGCGGTTGATCCTGACCTGAAGCCATTTCAGCAGACGGAATTTACCGTTGGCGGGGAACGTCAGTTGAGCCTGAACTATGTTTTCCGCGTTCGTTATACCTACAAAAACGTTGATGAAGCGGTTGAAGACGCAGGTATCATAAATGCGGCGGGCAGCGAGGCTTACATTATCGGCAACCCCGGCAGGGGTCTGCATTTGCAAACGCTTCAAACTCTCGGATATACCAGATCAACGAGACCGCAGCGTCGTTACGACGGCTTAGAGTTCGTGCTTGAGAGACGTTTGTCGAGTAACTGGTATTTCAATGCAAACTACACTTTTAGCCGCTTGTACGGTAATTATTCCGGTTTGGCTAGCTCCGATGAACCGCATCTGGTTAACGGTCGGCTTGCACCCGGAGTCAGCCGCGCATTTGACTTGCCGTTTATCGGATTTACGGCTACAGGCGAATTGGATAACGGTCGGCTCGCAACCGATAGACCGCACGTTTTCAACGTTTACGGGGCTTATATCTTTGACTGGATGGGAAGCAAAGAAAATTCGACCGAAATTTCTGCGTTCCAGACCGTCACTTCCGGCACGCCTCAAACAACGTCTATTTACGGCGCCTCGACCGTCACGCCCCAAATATTTTTGGGACGCGGCGATTTGGGACGCAGCCCCGTTTTTTCTCAAACGGATCTGGCTCTTACGCACCGTTATAGATTTGGCGCTGATAATCGCTTTACCCTGGTTTTTGACGCTAACGTCTTGAACCTGTTTGATCAGGACACGGTAACGGGCATTTACACTACAGTGAATCCGAGCACCGCGCCGGTCAATGCTTCCGCTCTTGGGTTAAGCCAAGTCGCTTATGCTAACGGTTTAACCGGCGGAACGCTCTTAACTGCGATTAACGCTCGGTTAGCTTCGCAGCCCGACAGAAAGGACGTACGCTACGGGTTGCCGCATCTGTATCAATCGCCCAGAACAGTGCGATTTGGATTTAGGATTCTCTTCTAGTTTGACGAATTAGCCTAATTCACTTTTCAAAGAGGAAGCAAAGGTAACTTACTTTTGCTTCCTCTTTTTATTATAATCCGAAAAATATGAGCGATTTGCTTTTGAAAAATGTCCGAGCGATCTTGCCGAACGAAGAAATCGAAAACGGCTCGCTTTTGATTTCCGACGGCAGAATTGCGCAGATTAACGCCGAAGAACAAGACACGGCAAACATTTTGGATTTGCGGGGCGCGCGGCTTTTTCCGGGTTTTATTGATATTCATATTCACGGCGCAGTCGGCGTTGATGCCAACGAGGCTGATGCGGACGGGCTGCGTCGAGCCGCAAAGTTTTTAGCCGAAAACGGAGTCACGGCTTGGCTGCCTTCGCTCGTCCCGGATTCTTCGGAAAACTATCGAAAATCAATTGCTGCAATCGACGAACTAATCCGAACTCAAGACGAGGACGAATCAGCAAATGCGCGCGCTTTAGGAGTGCATTACGAAGGACCTTTTGTCAGCGAAAAACAATGCGGCGCGCTGCGAACCCGATATTTTCGCATTTTTACGGGCGAAATCGGACTGCCCCGACTTTCCGCCGAAACCGCCGTTCATTTAACAACGCTTGCGCCGGAAATCGAAGGCGGAATCGAATTGATTAAAAAACTGCGCGAGGAAAATTGGATTGTTTCAATCGGGCACACGCGCGCCGATGTCGAAACCTTAGACGCAGCTTTAACTGTCGGCGCGCGACATCTCACCCATTTCTTTAACGCGATGACCGGATTGCATCACCGCGAAACGGGCGTCGTCGGCTGGGGATTGAGCAATGAAAACATAACTTTCGACATTATTGCCGACGGCATTCACGTCGCGCCGTCAATGCTGCGTTTTGCAGCCCGCACGAAAACGCCCGCAAAAACCGTCTTGATTTCAGACTCGGTTTCTCCCGTCGGTTTAGGGAATGGCGAGTTTGAGATTTGGGGCGAGAAAATATCTGTAAAAAACGGAAAAACCGAAAACGAGCGCGGCAGCATCGCCGGCAGCGTTATCACAATGCTCGACGCCGTGCGAATGATGTTAAAGCTCGGTTTTTCGCCGGTTGAGGTTTCCCGAATGGCTGGTTTGAATCCGGCGCGGGTTTTGGGAGTTGAAGCCGAATACGGCTCAATCGAAATCGGCAAACGAGCCGATTTAACCGCCCTCGACCCGGACGGAAACGTCGCTTTAACCATTGTCGGCGGGCGCATCGCTTATCAAGTTTAAGGCGAAGTCGTGTGGAGGATTCGGTTTTTCTCCCAATCTGTTTTTCTGGTTACTAAAAACACGCCCGCAAAAATAAGAGCGGCTGCAATAATGGATTTGGAAGTAAAAGGCTCGCCGAGAAAGAGAACGGCGAGCAAAAATCCGATCAGCGGCTGCAAATAAATGTAAACAGCGACGGTCGAAGGAGAAACCCGCGCGAGCGCCCAGGCGTTCAGATAATAAGCGCCGATTGTCGGAATCAGCACAATATACGCGAGCGTCAGCCAGGCAGTCATGCCGACTTGAGATGAATCAACGCTTGAAAACGAATACGCTCCGAGCGGAACGCAAATTATGCTGCCAAACAAAAACAGCCATGCCAGAGAGCGCAGCGCGCCGTTGCGCGCAATAGTATCTTTTGAAATGGCGAGATACGTCGCATAGCACAGCCCATTAATTACAATCATTAAATCGCCCTTGATATGCTGAGCGGAGAAATCGGCTTGCGCCGGATTGATCAGATAAATCACGCCTGAAGCGGCAACCAGAATTCCGCCCGCTTTATACCAATTCAATCTATCGAAACCGAAAATGCTGCTGATAATCGCCACAAAAACCGGCATCATTGCCGCCAGCAGAGCCGAATTGCTCGCCGTTGTGAGAGAAAGACCCGTGACGGAAAGAATCTGATTGAAAGTCACGCCGAGCATCGCATAAAGCGCCAAACGCCAGTAATCGCTCCGGCGCTCAAGACGTAAATCTCCGGTTAATCGCTGCAAAGCCAAAAAAGCGATTGCCGCGCCTGCAACCCTGAATCCGACAATGGTAAAGCTGGGAAACGCCTGAAGCGCAACTTTTCCAGCTACCGGAAACGAACCGAACATCAATTGCACGCCCAACAACGCATAATGCGGCGCGAGAGGAGACGTAGAAGATTTTTCCATCTGTTTAAATTGAAATGCTAACAAAATCGTCCGAAACTGTCAGTTTTTGTTGTAAACCGCATCGTTACAGAGTAAGATAGCGCCACGAAAAAACTCCCCGCGCAAAAAAGGCAGGAAAATTTAATATGCAAAAGCGAACGCCTCTGCCGAAAGGCACGGTGTTGGACGGGCGTTACCGCATCTCGCGCCGTTTAGGAAGCGGCGGAATGGGTGCGGTTTACGAAGCCGAGGACACGCGGCTTAAAAATAGAGCGGTTGCGCTCAAAGAAACTTTCGCCGATTCGATTGACACGCGCCGCGCGTTTGAACGCGAAGCCGAATTGCTGGCAAACACCGCGCACGACGCTTTTCCCTGCGTGATTGATTATTTCAACGAAGGCGATGGCTGTTTTCTGGTGATGGAGCTGGTCCGCGGCGATGATTTGGCGGGAATGCTCGCCGCGCGCGCCGAGCCTTTTGCCGAAGCACAGGTTTTAGATTGGGCTGATCAGATTTTGGACGCGCTCGATTATCTTCATTCGCAAAAAATCATTCACCGCGACATCAAGCCCGCAAATTTAAAGCTCACGCCGCACAATCGCATCAAGCTGCTCGATTTCGGAATTGCCAAAAATAACCTAGGCGATGCAGTTTCGGTTACGACTGTCGGAAGCCTTGCCGCGACTTTGCAATACGCTCCGCTCGAACAGGTTTTGCGCGCCGATGCAAATTATCACGCGGTTCTGTCGGTTAATTCGAGCGAAAAAGTCGAAGCGATTTTGCGCGCCGGAACCGATGCGCGAACTGATTTATACGCTTTGGGCGCGACACTTTACCAGCTATTGACAAAGCGCTTGCCGAAAAACGCGCCGACGCGCGCCGCTGCCGTTTGGTCTGGACAGCCTGACATTCTACAGCCGATTCGCCAGCTTAACGGGCAAATTTCGCTTTCGGTTTCCAACGTTTTACAACAAGCTCTGGAGCTTGAACGAAACAATCGCCCGGCGTCGGCTTCGGAAATGAGAAAACTTTTAGCCGACGCTCAAATCCGTTCGCAAGAAACAATCAATAACATTCAAACAAACGCTGTCCAAGAACATATTTTCATCGGAAAAAGAAAAGAGCTTTTGGCGACCGAAATTCAATCGGAAAACGGAAAACTCAAAATAAGCCTCGGCAAACAGCGATTTGCAGAATCCTCGCCGAAATTCGAAACGATTCGTGAGCCGCGCCCAGCGTTTTTAATAATGGCTTTAGCTGCTTTAATTACCGTCTTCGCCTTTTCGCTGTGGGCTTTGAAAATCAAAACCGTTCCTACGGTCAGGGCTGCAAAATCCGCAACCGAACAGATTGCGCAGCCTTTGGTTAAAGAAAACAAAATTATTAATCAAACAAAACGAGTGTCCGGCGCGAAAAACTCAAGAAAATCAAAATATACGGCAACAAATAAAACCGAATCGGAAATCACGCCTAACCAATGGGCAGACTCAAATGAAACACCCGCAAGTTCTTCGCAAATGCGGGAGCGCCGCGTAATCAACGCTAAAAGTCTGGATGATGCAGCTTCGGAAAAACAGAAAACGGAAGTCGAAAACTGATTTTCGAGAATAAAAAAAGCGAGATTTGGAATCTCGCTTTTTTGTTGAATACAGTTGGTTTAGTGTAGTTCTAGCGATGAGATTCCATTTTACAAGTTTTAGCTGAAAGGTTATATTACTAATGCAATAATTCCAATCTCATCTGTAGGAAATTCACATGCCTGTTTCCGGAAATTCGTTAAAGCAATATGAGTATTTCAACGAAACGCCGAACGAAAAAGCGGCGGTGATTTTCCGCGAATTGGGAAAAGATTTGTTGGAAAGAGTGAATAAATAACCAATCCGGCGCGAGAAGTTTTTTATGAAACGATTTTTTATTTTCATTTTTCTGTTTTCTTCGCTCGCCGGTTTTTCCTTCGGGCAAGATGCGAGTCTCCCTGCCGAGTGCCGGAAAATTCTGAACGAGAAACATCGCGGCTGGCGGTTTGCGAAAATTCTTCCTGAAATTCAGAAGCATCTACGTGAAAAGGTCTCATCGGACGCTCGCGGCGATTTAATCGCGGGCGATTGGAACGGCGACGGACGGCGCGATTACGCCGCGCTAATCGAACACGGAACGCTGTATTCGAGCGACGGAAAGCCCGTTCTAACAAACGACGGCAAAATGTTGAAAAGAAATGTTGCCGTAGCGTTTGTGCAAAGCAGAAAATCATACAAGTATTTTCTGCTCGACGATTACGGCGATTATCTTTTGACCGAAAAAAAAGACACGCCGCTTTACGACCATTCGACGAAAAGCCGTGTGCGCTTTAAAACCGATACGATTTTCGCCGGAATTTGGGAAAAAGCCGGACGCAATTTCGTATGGCATAAAAATAAATTTATTTACTTTCAAACCAGCGATTAAAATTTAATTGAAAAGGAATTTGAAATTTTATGAACGCAATATCCTGGGTTTTTTCTTTGCTCACGGGCTTGATTTTAATCGTCGCCGCGCTCGTTGACGCATTTATTTTGATGTGGGGAATGGAGAATTTCAAAACGTCGGTAAAGCCATATGCTTACGCTTTGTTCGGCATTTTGAGCTTAGTAATCATTGTTATTGCCACTGCGGTTTCCGGACCAATAAGCCTTTGGGCGGCAAAAAAATGGTATCCGAACGACAGCCGGTCTGGTTTTTTGATTTGCTTGCTTGGCGGCATTGTGGCGATAGTCATCGGCTTCTGGGCGCTGTTCGTTTCCGCGCCATTGGTTTTAGCAATCTTTGATGATCCGCTTCCTCAAGCCGGGGGAATGATGCGCCTTAAATTTCCCGAAAAAACGCGCGTCGTTTACCATAGTGAACAAAACACGCAGACTTATGACACAAAATTAATCGTCAAGCTCGACGAACCCGGCTGGGAAGAGTTTCGCCGAAATTCGCTTTTCCAAACTCAGGAATTACGAATCGTCAGCGCCGACAACGCGCAAAACCCGCGTAGTTGGCGGACGTTTGAAATCGCCGAAAGCCAAGCCCAAAATTATCGGTGGGTGAATATTAGCGAACCGGTGCTTTTGAAAGCTCTGGCGCGGCGCACCGACGACGGGCAAATTTACGTTTATCTTTTCCTGCAACGAAACGTAAAAATTTGATTTGCCGATTGATTTGGATTGTTTATGGAACGAATAGAGTTTTACAACTCGCCCCTGAAGCTAATCTGGCTTTTTTTCTTAAATTGTCTGATGGTTGCAGCGTGCTATTTTTGCACGACCTTCGACGAAATCACTCCGAAAATTTTCGGGTGGTTTGGCATCGCTTTTTTCGGGCTGGGGTTTTTCGTCATTCCGATTCGTATTTTTCAGACGCGCCGCCCGGAAATCGTCATTGACCGTCGGGGCGTCGAAGTTTTCAGTTGGAAATGCGGCTTAATCGCCTGGCAGGAAATCCGGCGAGTTTCCGTGTCCAACATTAACGGCAATCGTTTTCTGTCGCTCGAACTCGCAGACCCGGAAAAATTTTATGCACGCTTTAGTTCCGCTTATCGCACGGCGGCAAAATGGTCGCAAGCGGCGGGCTTTGACGATGCATCAATCGGCTTTACCGGTATGCGTCCTTCGATTGACGAAGCGGTGCGTTTCATCGCGTGGGTCGCCCCGGAAAAATTAATTTAGACCGAAAAAATTTAAACAACGCCGCAGAGCTATTTGATAAAAATTCGCGGCTTAAGCGCGAGAATCACGTTTTTACATCAACATTAGCATCGGATTTTCGAGCATCTGCTTTAAAGTTTTCAAAAACTGCGCGCCCGTCGCGCCGTCAATCACGCGATGATCGCATGACATCGTGACGCGCATCATATTTCTGACAACAATTTCGCCGTCGCGAACGACTGGTTTTGGTTCGGATTTTCCGATTGCCAAAATTCCGGCTTCGGGCGGATTGATGATTGCCGTAAATTCTTCGATTCCGAACATTCCGAGATTTGAAATTGAAAACGTTCCGCCGGTAAATTCTTCCGGTTTGAGTTTTTTATCGCGCGCTCGTCCGGCAAGCTCTTTTACTTCTGATGCGATTTGCGCGATGCCTTTTCCGTTTGCATTGCGAATAATCGGAGTTATTAAACCATCGGGAATTGCTACGGCAACGCCGATGTCGGCGCGTTCGTAATAACGAATCGAACGGTCTTGATACGAAGCATTAACCTGCGGATGCTGCATCAGAGCCGACGCGACCGTTTTGATGATTACATCGTTAATTGAAACTTTCTTTTCTTCCGGCAAAGCGGCATTGATTTGTTTGCGAAAATCAATCGCTTTATCCATCTCGACTTCGATTGTCAGATAGAAAGTCGGAATCGGACCGATAGATTCGGTCAAACGCGATGCAATAGCGCGGCGCATCTGCGTTGTCGGCTCTTCGCGATAAGCGGACGCACCGGCGATTTCAGCTTGTTGAAAGCCGGGAACAGTTTGCATTTGTCCCTGAGCTTGCGGCTGCGCTTCCGGTTGAGCTTGCGGCGCAGCTTTTTGTCCGGCGATTGCGGCTTCAATATCGCGTTTGATAATTCGACCGCCGGGACCTGAGCCTTGCAAATTATTCAGATTCAAACCCGCTTCCGCAGCCATTCGCGCGGCAATCGGCGAAACGATTAAACGTCCGTTTCCGCCTTCTACGGATTTTGATTCTGTTTGCTGCGCGGCAACTTGACCCTGTTGTTCAGCGCCCGGGCGCTGCGCGTCGTAACTGCGTCCGGCTGCTTCCGCTACTTCGGGCTTTTCGGAAATTGGGGCGCCCATTGGCGGCACAGTTTGCGGTTCGGCTTTTGTCTCGGCGGGTTTCGCAGCGCTCGCGCCGTTTCCGCCGACTTCAGCTAAAAGAGCGGAAATGTCTTCGCCTTCTTTGCCGATAATTGCAATCGGATCGCCGAGCGGCACGGTTTCACCGTCACCTTTAAGTATTTTCAAAACAACGCCGTCATTCAAAGCGGTCATCTCCATTGTCGCTTTGTCTGTGTCAACTTCGGCGAGCGTCTCGCCGTTTTTGAACGATTCGCCTTCTTTTTTTAGCCAACGCGCAATTTGCCCTTCTTCCATCGTTGGGGAAAGCTTGGGCATTAAAAATTTATCAGCCATAATTCAGTTCAAAATATGTTTAATCTCGCGAACGGTTTTCCGCAATCATTTTCAATCGTTCGACTCTGGTCATCTTTTTTTCGTTGTAACCGCGCTCGTCATAAGGCGCCAGCTTTTCGAGCCACAAATCCTCAAAAAAATCTAAATCCGCTTTCAAATCGTAATTTGCAATTTCTTGCGGCTTAATTTCTTCAAGAACTTCAAACGCAAAGTTTTCCGCGCCTAATTCGTTCCAATCGGCTTGCAGTTTTTTATTCGGATGACCGCCAGCTTTAAGCTGGAATTCGTGACGATTGAAAATACCGGGAAGATTTGTGCTGCTGCCGACGAAAACTTTTTCATTAAGCGTGTTGCGAATCTGAAAAACGCCAGCCGGGCGAGAACCTTGCACGTAATCCTGTTTTAATTGTTTTTTTCGATCAGTCATCCTACAAATACGCAACTTCTTTAACCGCAGCGATAATTTTTGCCACATCCGGCAGCGCCGCCGCTTCGAGATTTTTCGCGTAGGGCATCGGCGCTTCGGCGCAGGAAATCCGTTTAACGGGCGCGTCAAGATAATCAAATGCGTGCTCCATTACCTGATGCGAAATCTCCGCACCGACAGAGGCAAAAGCGTGCGATTCTTCAACAACGACGAGCCGGTTCGTCTTTTTCACCGAATTGACAATCGTGTCAATGTCGAGCGGTTTAATCGTTCGCGGATCAATTACTTCAACGCTGCAAATGCCGTCTTTTTCAAGCTGTTCGGCGGCTTGAATAGCCAGCGGAACGGTCATCGAACGCGCAACAATCGTGCAATCCCGTCCTTCGCGTTTGACATCGGCGACGCCGAGCGGAATCGTGAAATCTTCTTCGTCCGGCACTTCGCCTTTAATTCCGTACATCCGTTCCTGTTCCATAAAAATCACCGGATTGTCGTCACGGATAGCGGATTTCAAAAGACCTTTGGCGTCAGCCGGCGTCGAGGGCATCACGACTTTTAAACCCGGAAAATTTGCGTAAAACGCTTCGAGCGCCTGCGAGTGCTGGCTGGAAACTTGATAAGCCGAACCGTTCGGACCGCGAAAAACAATCGGAATCTTAAACTCGCCGCCCGACATATAAAGCATTTTCGCGGCATGATTGATGATTTGGTCGGCGGCTAAGATGGAAAAGTTAAAAGTCATAAATTCGACGACCGGACGCAAACCAGCCATCGCAGCGCCGACACCCAAGCCTGCGAAACCAAGCTCGGTAATCGGCGCGTCAACCACGCGCTTGTCGCCAAATTCCTTCCACAAACCGCGCGTCACTTTGTAAGCGCCGTCGTACTGAGCGACTTCTTCGCCGATAATAAAAACGTTTTCGTCTCTGACAATTTCTTCGCGCAACGCCTGATTTAATGCGTCACGAATAGTTAAAACAGCCATAATTTATTTCGTTAATTCCAGCTTTGTTTCTTCCGCCCAAGCTGGCTGCAAATTGTGATAAAGAACGTCCGGGTCAATATCAGCGCCGTTTTCCCAAACGATTGTTCCCATTCTCTCGTCAACCGTAATCGCGCGAAAAGCCGCTTCGTTATTTCGTAAAGATTCAAAAATCCTGCCGCGCAGAAAAGGCTCGAGATCAACGCTGCGTTTTGTTCCATCGGTAAATTCCAGCGCGACGACAAAATTTTCAAGCGGTTCAACGGATTTTATTCTTACCAATTTCATTGTTTATTCAAGCGGCTCGATTTTTGTCAATGGCTCGCCAAGCCTCGCTCTTTCCCAATCGGCTAATAAATCGGCGCGATGAAAATCAGCCCATTCAATAACCAAATTATGCGCTCGACGCGGCAAATTCCCGGCATAAATTCGCAGAGTATCAATCTCATATAAAGCCTCGTTTCCGCCGTATTCGGCGTGAAAGTGCGGCGGCGCATGGTCGTTGTAATACATATAAATTACAATGCCGAAAAACTGGCTAATACAGGGCATTTTAATTTATGCGTAAACATCCCTAAATAGTTCCTCGTCACCCGGTAACGGGCTTTCGTCGGCAAATTTGGTAGCTTTTTCAACCGTTTCTTTAGCACGGTTTTCCATTTCGTCAATTATGCCCGCGGAAATAACACCCGCTTCGGTCAGGCTATGTTCAAACAATACAATCGGGTCGCGCTCGCGGTATTTTTCGATTTCCGATTGCTCGCGGTATTTGCCGGGATCGGACATTGAATGTCCCATATAGCGATAACAGCGCACTTCGAGAAGCGTCGGCTGCGATTCTTCTCGCGCTCTTTTAACCGCTCGCTCAACAGCTTCATAAACCGCCAGAACGTCCATTCCGTCAACAAACTCGCCAGCCATTCCATAGCCTTCGGCTTTTTTCGAGACGCTGGCAATGCTCATCGCGCGTGCCTGCGAAGTTCCCATTCCGTACTGATTGTTTTCGCAGATATAGATAATCGGCAGATTCCAGAGCTGCGCCATATTCAAAGATTCATGGAAAATGCCTTGATTGACCGCGGCTTCGCCGAAGAAGCACAAAGTTACCTGTCCGCTTTCTCTGTATTTTGCTGCGTAAGCCATTCCGGTTCCGACACCGATTTGCCCGCCGACGATACCGTGTCCGCCGTAAAGCTCGTGTTCGGCGCTAAAAAAGTGCATCGAGCCGCCTTTGCCTTTGACCGTGCCGGTCACTTTGCCGTAAAGCTCCGCCATTACGCTTTCCGCCGAAACGCCGCGCGCCAGCGCGTGGACGTGATCGCGGTAGCTCGTAATCACCATATCTTTCGGATCGAGCGCGGCGAAAGCGCCGATGGCGCAGGCTTCCTGCCCGATATAAAGGTGACAAAAACCGCCGATTTTGCCGATGCGATAAACTTCGGCGCATTTTTCCTCGAATCTGCGCGAAAGAATCATCATTTCGAGCATTTCGAGCAGTTTTTCATTGCCGATCTTTTCGACAACAGATTTTTGATGCTCTTTGCGCTGTTCGTACTCGGCGTGGGCTTCTTCTCGATTAACCTCGTCTTTTGATTGTTCCGGGAAACCTTTGCGGGCGTAGAGCTTGGTTTCGTCCGGTTTTGGCGTATCTTGTGTTTTCTGGGTTGTTTGGGTTGCCGTTTCGCTCATTTTTTGTTCTAAACTATCGTCTGTAAGTTCGTCACCGTACAGATTTGTCTTCTAAATTAAATGTAATATTACCTAAAAAGTATAAGTGAAAAATGTTCGCTTGTGCAAAAAAGTTGCTATTTGAAGAAATTTTGCGAAAAAAATCACAAATTTGTGCGCAAGTTTTGACAAAAATGCAATTTTTCGATTGACTAAGTTATCGGAACATATTTATATTGTCATTCGTTCCCAAATCGCGGCAGATACCGGAAGAGGTGTTTGCTGCAAAAATAAATAGAAAATAAGAAAGTAAAACAGGAGAATAACAAAGATGAAAAAGACATTAGCTCTTTCGGGTATTTTAGCTTTGGCTGCGTTGGGATTTGCTTGCGAAAGCGGCAACCACAACACCGGCAACGCAAACGCTAACAGAAACACCAACATGACGACCACTAACACGACAACTACAACCACAACTACGACCAACACCGGCACAATGAATACCGGCACAACCGGAACCAATAGCGGCACAATGAATACCGGAACAACCGGAACCAATATGGGAAATTCGGGCACAACCGGAACCAATATGGGAAATTCGGGCAACATGGGTACCGGCAATGCTAACAGAGGCAACACCAACGGCGGCACCGGAGCCAACAGACCGTAGTTTGTTTGGTTAATTTAAAATAAAAGCGAAGGCTGAAATTTCAGCCTTCGCTTTTATTTTTTAGGCAATTTTTCTGCGCTAATCTTCAAGCTGTCGGGCTAATTCGCTCGCTTCGTTAACAGGCTGCTGACAGGCAAAGTTTTCGCAAACATAAGCGGTTGCTTTGCCGTTAATTTTGCTTCTTTCCTGAAGCAATGGAATCAATTCGGACTTTGCAGTTTCAGATTCCTCTGCTGTTACTACGACTTTGTTCGGAATAAATCGCGTCCAAACTTCGCGCAGCAGCGAGCGAGTTTCTTCGGCTTCCTGTTCGCCGATAATGACGATTTCTTTCGGTGCGTTGAGGAAAAAATCCAGAGCGCACAACGCGCGACCGAAAGCCGAAGGATAACGCCGAATCGAGCTAGAAACGAGACGGAAAATCGCGGTTGCAAAGCGCGTGTATTTTTCGTCGCCGGTTAAAACCGACAGTTTGAGCAAAACTTCAGCCGCTACGGAATTGCCGGAAGGAATCGCGTTGTCGAAATAATCTTTCGAGCGGACGATCAATTCTTCGTGCGTTTTTCCGGTAAAGAAAAATCCGCCTTCTTCTTCATCCCAAAATTCATCAATCATCCGGTCGGTCAAAGATTTTGCTTCCGCCAGCCAGCGCGCGTTTCCGGTCGCTTGAAACAATTCGATCAAACCTGCGGCGTAAAAAGCGTAATCTTCAAGATAACCGTTGAGTTTTGCCTGACCGTCTTTGTAAGTTCTCAAAAGAAAGCCATCGGCACTTTTCGAATTTTCCAAAACAAAATCCGCATTTTTTTCGGCGACCGCGAGAAAATCTTTGCGCTCAAAAACGGCTGACGCTTCGGCAAATGCCGCGAGCATCAAACCATTCCACGCGGTTAAAATTTTCTCGTCCCGAAACGGCTTGACGCGCTGTTCGCGTTCATCGAAAAGCAGCTTTTTGCCGCGTTCCAAGACTTCGTTTAATTTTTCGACGGAAATTCCCAACTCGCGCGCCGCGTCTTCGCGGCTTCGTTGAACGCGCAGAATCGAATGTCCTTCAAAATTCCCCGTTTCTGAAACGTCGTAATAAGAATTGAAAATCCGCGCGTCTTCTTCGCCCAAAATACGGCTGGTTTCTGCTGGCGTCCAGATAAAAAATTTGCCTTCTTCGCCTTCCGAATCTGCGTCTGTCGCCGAATAAAAACCGCCGTTTTCATCCGTCATCTCGCGCCGGATGTATTCGAGAGTTTCGACGGCGACGTTTTTAAAAAACTCGTCTTTCGTCGCTTGAAAAGCGTGCAGATAAATTCGGGCAAGCTGGGCGTTGTCGTAAAGCATTTTCTCGAAATGCGGCGTCAACCAAATGGCGTCAACCGTGTAGCGATGAAATCCGCCGCCGAGCTGATCGTAAATTCCGCCCGTTGCCATTTTGCGGCAAGTATTCGTGACAATTTCGAGAGCTTTTTCATCTTTTGTCCTATGCCAGTAACGCAGACAAAATTCCAGCGACATCGGCGGCGGAAATTTCGGGGCGCCGCCGAAACCGCCGTTTTTGGCGTCATAATTTTTGGCAATTCCGCGATAAGCCGTGTCCAATTGTTCGGTTGAAAGCGAAAGACTCGATGCTTCGGTTAATCCGACGAGCCGCAATTGTCCCAAGATTTCGGTCGCCGATTGCAAAATCTCGTCGCGTCGCGTGTGATAGGCGTCCGCCACCGAAAGCAAAACGCGCGAAAACGAAGGCATTCCGTAACGGTCTTCCGGCGGAAAATAAGTTCCGGCGTAAAACGGCACGCCTTCGGGCGTCAAAAAAGCCGTCAGCGGATGCCCGCCGTGTCCGCTCGTGAGCTGGACGAAATTCATATAAATCTGGTCAACATCCGGTCGTTCTTCCTTGTCAACTTTGATGTTGACGAAATTTTCGTTCATCAAACGAGCCGTTTCCTCCGATTCAAACGACTCTTTTTCCATTACATGACACCAGTGACACGAACTGTAGCCGATGCTCAGCAGAATCGGTTTATCTTCGGTTTTGGCTTTTTGAAACGCTTCATCATTCCAAGCGAACCATTCAACCGGATTGTGAGCGTGCTGC
Organism: Pyrinomonadaceae bacterium; assembly: GCA_036388995.1. Classification (GTDB taxonomy): domain Bacteria; phylum Acidobacteriota; class Blastocatellia; order Pyrinomonadales; family Pyrinomonadaceae; genus JALZCH01. The sequence continues at coordinate 22,050 of DASVQU010000104.1, forward strand.
AATAAATACGGGCTGGTTTCCTGAGCCAGATGATTGGTAAATTTATGTTCTGCCATTTCGTTTTCCCCCAAAAATGAAAGCACAGATTAGCACACGAAAATTCTTATTTGTGTTCGATAGCGTGCATCCGGTTGTTAGATCAAAGTGAGGAAACCGGCAATCAGCACGGGAATAAATTGAAAAAGAGTCGTTTAACTATCAACTATAAACTTTCAACTATCAACTGTTTCTCATTGCAAAACAGTTGATAGTTGAAAGTTTATAGTTGATAGTTTTCTCTTTGTAAGCGAGCTATTTCTGTGCGTCGCACGATTCGTCTTTAAACCAGTAAGGCGTTTTCTTTGCCCATTCGGAACGCGCGAAACGAGCCTTTAAAATGTCGTGCGCTTGTTTCGACCATTTTCCGGTTTCACAATCCTGACAACCGTAACGCGTGGCGCGGACGGCGAGATGCAGCGATTCCGGCACGCGGGCGTCCGAAGGCGCTTTTTGCGCGAGTTCGACCGCGCGGCGCGACAGATAAGTCGAAGCTCCACCGAGTTTTTTGATTTGTTCGCGTTCGGTTTTTGCTTCCCGGATCTGTTCTTCGGTTAAAAATGCCGGCGCGGGCGGAGCGACGCGAGCGACTTTTTCGCCGCTGGTGTCGTGTTGATAATCAATCGGCGCGCACCACCAATTGTCCCGGTAACTGTCAATTTCCGTGATTGGATTCAATCTGCCGTAACCGCTTTCGGCGACGGGGCGCAAAGCCGGAAGCTTGAGCAAAATATAGGTCACGGCGTTTTGTCTTTCGGGCACAATCTTCGCCGATAAATATGAATTAAAAAACGGTTGAAATTCGGGCGCGACGCGAACTAGCTGTCCTGCAAGCTCGATTGCATCGGCATCTTTTCCTAAAATCGCGGCGCGAGTCCAAGCGGCAATCAGCAGATTGCGGCGCAAATAATCGGGCAGTTTCGGATTGACGGCGGCTTGTTTTAAAACCGCGAGCGGAATTTGTTCGTTAAAAACTCGTTCTGCGTCCGTGTCGAACATCGCGCGGTTTTGCCAGGGGGCGATGTTTGAATCGGAATTTTCCGCATTGTTGAAATCTTCAATAATGCCCGGATCGCCGTCGTGCGCAAAAGCGGCGGCGCGGCGCTGAGCATACAGCAGAAACTCGTCCAGAGTCTGCGCTAAAAACATTCGCTGGCTCGAAAATTGATTTCGCGTCGAAATAGGAAGATTGAGAGCTTTGTCGTTTAAAATCGCATCGAGATTCCGTCGCGCGTCCGAGCGCAAGCCCTTTTCGATCTGCAAACGATTACGGTGAAAAGCGATTGTCGCAAACTCCGGCGCGCTTTTCTCGATTCGTTCGGCTGCGGTTAAAAGCTGCGCGATTTCCGGCGAATCTTTATAGGCTTTGCTGATTGCGGCGACAAACCACGCCGAATTGTTTGTTTCTCTCCATTTTGCCAGCGAATGCTTGAAAGCCGATTCGCCGTTTGATTGAAAGGTAAAAATCCAATCGGTTAAATCGTCTTGGCGCGCGTTTGCCGGAAAATCTTCCAGCTTCGGTTTTACGTCATAATCAATGTTGCGGTTTTCACGTTTGGCTCGTTCCTCTTCGGCTTTTTCGGCTGCGGCGTCGGCGGTTTCGGCGTATCTGTCAATCAGCCAGCGATAATCAATCAAATCCTGCCGCAGATTTTCGTTCGGGGCGTTTTGGGAAAGAATCGAAGCCAATTCGTGAACTCGTTCAGAGGGGCGCAGGCGATATTTGACGAGATTGACAAGCTTTGCCGCCGCCGAATGAAATTCTTTTTGCGTCGCATCGGTCAAAATCTTTTGCAGATGCGCTTCGGCTTGCTCATAAAACGGGCGGCGTTTTTCTCGCAGACGCTCGTAATTGTAATCTGCGTCTTCCATTGTGCTCGCCTGACGAATCAAGGTTCTGGCGACGAGATAATTCGCAGTCGTCCGCCACGCGGAATCTTTGTTTGCCGCGATTCGTTCAAAACGTCCCTTTGCTTCTTCAAAATTTGTCGCGTAAAACTGCGCGGCTGCGATTTGATAATCGCGGTCGTTCTTGAGCCAGGCGGGCGATGCGACTTCCGCCGGAATTTGTTTGCCTTCAGAGCAGTTGGTAAAAACTTGATCTTGCGCCCGCGCCCAGATTTTGACGTTTTCTTCCAAGCCGTGTTCCGCGAGGCGGCTTTCCAGAGTTTTCGCCGCCGTTTCAAACGCCGAAGCAGTGCAGTTCGGGAAGAAATTATAACCGCCGTCGTAATTGCGGTCGGTGTAAATCTTCAATTCCGGCTCGCCGCCCAAAACTTTTTTTCTCGCAGCCAGCCAGATTTTGACGGCTTCGTTTGTTCCCATTTCGTTATCGTCCTCGCGATAAAGCTCGGCTTTCCAAACGGAAATTAAATCTTTTTCCTCATTGGCGGTGAAATTCGCGCGATTGAAACGGCGATAAGCCGCAAACAGAAATGTGCGATTGTAATCGGACTGAATAATTCCGAGATTTCCGCGCGCGAAGCCATCCAGCTTTTCGTCCGGGCGCGTCTCAAACGAGAAAACCGGAACAACAAAAGAGGGACCGCAGGCGTAGACAATCGAAATCAAATTAAAAGCCAGAATTGGAAGCAAAAGCAGCGCAAACAAAGGGGAAAATCTTCTCATAACTTTTCAGCGAAGGGCGAAGGAATTTTACGCGCGGACAGTTTAGCACACTTCAAACGGCGGAAACACGACCGTAAGGGAGTGTGTATGGTCAACCTACACACTCCCTTACGGTCGTGTTTCCGCCTCAGCCGATTCAAGCAATATCCAAATTTCGCGCGATAAGGCAAAATATAAAAAAGCGGCGCGAAAGGTACGGGAAATGGGCGAACAAATCGAAGCAAAACGTTTGTTGATAAACGGAAATTGGCGCGAATCAAGCGAGAATTTTGAAGTGCGCTCGCCTTTTTCGGGAGAAACGCTGGCGCGTGTTTGCAAAGCCGGCGAGGACGAAATCGAAGAAACGATTGCGTCGGCAGCGCGAGCGGCGGCGGAAATGCGCGAGCTTGCTCGCTCGGAAGTTTACGAAGGCTTGAGCCGAATTGCCGCAGGAATTAAAGAACGGCGCGATGAATTTGCCTGCACAATCGCTTTGGAAGCGGCGAAACCGATTACTGCGGCGCGCGGCGAAGTCGAGCGTTCAATCGGGACTTTTGAAATGGCGGCTGCCGAAGCCAGAACATTTACAGGCGAAGTGGTTCCCGTTGACGCGCAGGCGCTCGGCAAAAATCGTTTTGCTTGGACTGAGCGAGTTCCGCGCGGAATTATATTTTGGAATTACTCCGTTTAATTTTCCGCTTAATCTTGTCGCGCACAAAGTCGCGCCCGCGCTTGCAGCTAAAAACGCAATCATCATCAAACCGAGTCCGCGAACACCGCTGACTTCGATTTTGTTGGGCGAAGTTTTTCTCGAATCAGGTTTGCCGCCAGCCGCTTTGCAAATCGTTAATATGGATGTGGAATTAATTGACGGCGTTTTAAAAGACGAGCGAATCGGGATGATTTCGTTTACCGGGAGCGCCGAAGTCGGCTGGAAAATCAGAGAAAAAGCGGCGAAAAAAGCGGTTGCGCTTGAGCTTGGCGGAAACGCGCCCGTGATTATTGACGAAACCGCCGATTTTGATTTTTCGCTCGAACGCTCCGTGATGGGCGCGTTCGTTTATGCCGGTCAGGTTTGCATTTCGGCGCAGCGTTTTTTGGTTCATGAACAAATTTTCGACCGCTGGACAAATCAATTTGCTCAGAAAGCTATGAATTTGAAAAAAGGAAATCCGCTCGATGAATCAACCGAGCTTTCCGTAATGATTGACGAAGCGGCGGCGCGGCGAGCGAAAAGCTGGATTAAAGAAGCGACCGACAACGGCGCGCGGCTTTTGTGCGGCGGCAAGCGCGATGGCGCTTTTTTGGAAGCGACGATTTTGACTGGGACGCAGCCGGAAATGCGAGTTGTCGCGGAAGAAGTATTTGCGCCGATTGCGGTTGTCGAAAAATTTTCCGATTTTCAGGAAGCAATCGGCGCAGCGAATCAAACGAAATACGGGCTTCAAGCCGGAGTTTTTACCAGAGATTTGCAAAGAGCGCGGCAAGCCGGAAAAAAACTTGAGTTCGGCGGAGTAGTAATCAACGATGTGCCCGCGTTTCGCGTGGACAATATGCCTTACGGCGGCGTTAAAGCATCCGGCTTCGGGCGCGAAGGCGTGCGCTATGCGATGGAGGAAATGACCGAAACTAAAATAATTATTGTAAATTCATAAAACTATGCAAAATTACATCGAAAAAGCGATGACGTTTGACGAATACGACAGTTTGATTGACCGGGTTGTTGCCGAAGGCAAAACAACGGGACCGAATCAAAGCGAGGAATTTGCCCAATACACGAAATTAAATCAGGCGAGAATGCGGCGGCTTTTTAAAACGAGCGAGCTAAATGAATCCTTGCTTGAAACCATGAGAAATGTAAAAGCAAATTGGATTTGGCTGATTTTAACCGAAGCGTGGTGCGGCGACGCGGCGCAAAATATTCCGACGATTGAAAAAATCGCGCGCGAAAACGACCGCATCAAAACGCTGTATCTTTTGCGCGATGAAAATCTCGAATTGATGGACAAATATTTGACGGGTGGCGCGCGGGCGATTCCAAAATTGATTTGTTTGAACGCCGAAACTCTTGAAGAAATCGGCACTTGGGGTTCGCGCCCGCAGGCGGCTTACGATTTGTTTTACAGTCTGAAAGAACAAGGTTTGGAAAAATCGGAAATTATCGAGAAAATACACCGCTGGTACATCGAAGACAATACCGAATCTCTCCAAACGGAATTTGAAAAACTCATTCAAAACTGGGCGAATAAGAATGCATAAAAAATCTATTTTGTTTTTGGCGCTGCTGTTAACGTTTTCGATGAATTGGGCTTGTTGGGCGCAGGAGCCGAACGTGCCGACGACCGAATTAAAAATCTCCGGTTTAAAAGATAAGGTTACCGTTCGCCGCGACGAGCGCGGAATTCCGTACATCGAAGCCCGGAATGAAGCGGATTTGTATTTCGCTCAAGGTTACGTTACGGCGCAAGACCGACTTTGGCAGATGGATTTGTACAACCGTGTCGGGCGCGGCGAATCTGCCGAAATTTTCGGAAACTCAGTTCTCGAAGAAGATAAACGCTGGCGAAAATTCGGCATTGCCCGTGTTGCGGAAGAAACCGTCAAAACGCTCCCACAGGAAACTCGTTCGGTTTTGGAAAACTACGCGCGCGGCGTCAACGCTTTTATCGCCGCGCTCGACGACAAGACTTTGCCAATCGAGTTTCGGATTTTGCAATATCGCCCGCGCGAATGGCGACCGGAAAATTCAATCGTCATCGGTAAAATTCTGTCGGACGCGCTCAGCACGACCTGGCAGCTCGATTTGCAGCGCGCCGCTTTGCAGTCTTTACCCGCCGAAAAACGCGATTGGCTGTTAAATCCAATTACGAAAGACGACGTTTTGCTGATCGGCAAAGACATCGTCGCCGCTGCGACAAGTTCAAAGTTCAAAGTTCAAAGTTCAAAGTTGGAATTATCCGATTCTACTTTCGCGGCTTTGGAAAGAGAAGCAAAAATCAGGGAAAACTCGCTAGCGCGAATCGGTTTTCACGCCGAAGAATTGGCGGCGAGCAACAATTGGGTGGTTTCGGGCAAGCGAACGGCGGACGGAAAACCGCTGCTCGCCAACGATCCGCATTTGCGCGCCGCGCAGCCGCCGATTTGGTATCTGGTCAATCTTTCCGCGCCTGATTTACGTGTCGCCGGAGTGGCGCTTCCGGGTTCGCCCGGCGTGATTCTCGGACACAACGACCGAATCGCCTGGGGCGCAACAAATGTCGGACCCGACGTGCAGGATTTGTACCTCGAAACTTTCGACGCCGCCGGAAAATATAAAACTCCGAACGGCTGGGAAACGCCGATTGTGCGCCGCGAAGAAATAAAGGTGCGCAAAAATCCGCTTTCGCCGGAAACCGAAAGCACTTTTCTCGACGTGACAACGACGCGCAACGGTGTCGTCTTTTTTGAAGAAACCGGAAAACGCTACGCTTTACGCTGGACGGCTTTTGATCCGAAAAACGATGAACTAAGCGCGTTTAATGCGCTCAACCGAGCCAAAAACTGGAACGATTTTAAAAACGCCCTAAAACTTTACGGCGGTCCGATGCAGAATTTCGTTTTTGCCGACACCGCCGGAAACATCGGCTGGTACGCCGCCGGACGAGTTCCGAAGCGTAAAACCGGCGACGGCTCTCTGCCTTACGACGGCGCAACGGACAATGGCGCGTGGACGGGAACAATCCCGTTTGAAGAATTGCCGCAGCTTTACAATCCGCCCGACGGAATTATCGTCACGGCAAATCAAAGAATTGTCGGCAAATCTTATCCGCATCAGGAAATTGTCAGAGCTTACGATTCACCTTACCGGGCGCGGCGAATTTATGAGCTGCTGGCGGCAAACCCGAAATTAACGCCGGATAATTTCCGCGATATTCAGTACGACACGCTCAGCATTCCGCTCTCGCGTTTCGCCCGCGAGATCGTCAATTTAAAGGCGGCTTCGGATGAAACTTTAAAATTGCTGGCGGGTTGGGACGGGCGTTTAACCTCTGATTCAAAAGCCGCTCTGGTGGCGAATGAAATCCGTTTTTTCTTCCGGCAGAAAATTTTTGCCGGAAACTTCGGCGCGCCCGGTTCGGGGTATCGCAGTTTGATGGAAAGCGCGCTGCTTGACCGTTTGATAACGGAAAAACCGAAAAGCTGGCTGCCGAAAGAATACGCCGATTACCAGACTTTATTGAAAGCCGCTGAAACCGAAGCGCAAAGCAGTCTGGCAAACCGTTTGAAAACGGACGGCGCGAAATGGAATTTGGGCGAAGCCAACAAAATCCGTTTTCCGCATCCGCTCGCAATCGCGCCGCTCATCGGCAGCCAGTTTGCGATTGACGCTCTGCCGCAAAACGGCGGGCGCGACGTGCCGAATGTCGGTGCGGGAGTTTCGATGCGTTTGATTGCGACACCGGGAAATTGGGATTTAACCAAACAAGTTATCACCACCGGCGAAAGCGGAAATCCGGCGTCGCCGCATTGGAAAGATCAGCTCGACGCCTGGTACAAAGGCAACACGCCGGTTTTTCCGTTCTCCGATGCAGCGGTCAAAACCGCCGCGAAAGAAAAATTGATTCTTTCACCGCAAAATTAATGAGAGCTTTTATCGCCGTTGACATTTCCGAAGAAGCGCGCCGCCTTGTCGCCGAACGAATAAATATTCTGCGGGCGCGATTTTCGGATTTGCGTGTCGGCTGGGACAAACCGGAAAAACTGCATCTGACGCTAAAATTCCTGGGCGAAATTCCGTCAGAAAAATTACCGCAGGTAATTGCTGCGGTTGAAAACGCGGCAAAAGAAATTGAACCGTTTTCTCTTGTTTTAGAAGGCGCAGGGGCTTTTCCCCCGCGCGGAGCGGCGAGAGTTTTGTGGCTCGGCGTTAACGACGAATCTCAAAATTTGAGCGAGCTGCAAAAGCGGCTTGAAACGGAAACCGAGCGAATCGGTTTTGAGCGAGAGCGGCGCGTCTTTAAACCGCATTTGACGATTGCGCGTTTAAAAGAACCGGAAAAATCGCGAAGTTTGACCGATTTGCATATTCAAACCGATTTTCCCCCCGTGAATTTTCCGGTTTCGGAAATCGTCGTTTACAAAAGCGATTTGCGCCCGAACGGCTCGATTTATACGCCCCTTGCAAAAATTGATTTGAGTGGAGAACGGTTGAGATAACGTGAGGGCAAAACACCACGCAGGCTAACAAACGATACAGCGTCCGTGTTTTGCCCTCACGTCCATTGAATTGTTCGGTGCGGCATTGAGATAAATACTCACCGTAATTTATTATTTTATTTTCTTGGCATTGGCAGTT
>DASVQU010000105.1:0-55409 GCA_036388995.1 Pyrinomonadaceae bacterium
AAATTAATCAAAGTTAATTCGATTAATAAAGTTATCCCCGCTTTTTGAAAGAGGGTATAACTGTTCTTGCGAATTCTCTCACACCAATTTTCAGGATGCATTGTTTCTCCTGTGCAAATTTTTGAAGCGAATTAAATTCAACCAATCAGTGGCAACGCCTCAAACAGCTGATTGCCCTTTCAGTTTTTTGTTTTTAGCAGTCTCTAACAATCCATTTTCTAATGGTATTACTGTCTTGTTTCTGCACAGGTACAAACTGGGATAAAAGTGAGAAATGTAACAAGTATCTATTCTTCTAAAGATGTTTGGTTTTCTCTGATTTCATTACCGAGGTTTGAGGTCGGAATATCCAAATTTTCTACAATGATAGTATCTGTAAATTTTTTGTAACCAATAACATTTTCGTCATTATTTATTTCATGTAAATTTCCTTCCTCATCAATAAATTTAAATTTCACCTCTTTGCCATTAAATTTCGGAAAATTATGTTTAATATAATCTGCAATATTTTTAAAACTTGTGTCTGGTTTTACTTCGCATTGAACGGAAGGAACCGAAAAATGTATTTGGTGATTATCTGATAAAAACATAAGTGTATTACCATATTTTCTATTAGGGTGAAACAATCTAAACATTGAAGACAAAGTTTCCAAATATACGGGATTTTTATTTTCTAAGGGTTTAAGTCTATCGGCTATTGCTTTTAGTGTTTCATTTTTTGGCTCTTTTCTCCCAAAAACAATTTCATGCAACTTCTCCGCAGGCGATGAAGTCAATTGTATAACTACATCTATTGCCATATAAATAACAGCAACTAACAATTGTATGAAATTAAGCAAAGTGATGACAGCTTTTGCCACTAAAGAAATAAACACATCTAAAGATAACAATGCAAATGCCGCAATCACGGGAGTTAGGAAACCTAAGAAGAAATAGAATAAAGGAATTGCTAAATTTAACGATAGGTCTTTAGTTGTTTCCAATTTTACTGATAATTGATATCTATGAATTGACAGCATGCCTTGCAAAGATGCAAGGCATATCAACAGAATAAAAAAAAGTATAGCTAAATACTTTCTTAAATTATCCATTTTATACGGTTCCTGAGAGGCTGTTGGTGAAATTAAGACACTTTCAACATCACTGAAAAAAATGCCTTGCAGAACATTTCTAACTTTAACTAATTCAAGAGCAACGAAGCCAAGTAAAGTTGTAATTGTAATATATGATGCCGCAGCGAATGTACCAACCGATATTTCAAGTCCAAGGAATTTTATAGGGTCAGGAGTTTGAGTAGTAGCATTGAGAATTTCTTTTAATGTTCCAAACTCTGAAACTATCATTATGAAAGCAACTGTGACTAGAAATACACTTAAAACACGTTGCCTATAATTTAAGCGAATAATAGATGATTGGCTTTTTTCCAATCTATGCGCTAAATAATCCAAAGGAACATTTAATCCATGTAAAATTCGCGCTATAAGGTCTAGGATTTTATCCTTAAGCAAATAAAGCAAAAAGATTTGAATTGCAATTTTAAGAATATCTAAATAAGTTAAATTGAGAAAATCAAAAGATTCCATAGTTTTATGCTTAAAATAATATAAAAGGGCTTAGTTGTTTTAGCTCGGTGGAGAAGACATCTCAATAGCTTTGCATTTCAAAACTTTTTTCCAAGCTTCCTTCAGTTTTTGGTATTGTTCCGGCGTTAAGTCATCCATTGAAATATATTCTCCATTGACCTGAACATCTTTCCCTAGATCTATACCACCCTCATTTTCGAGCTTTAATAAGCTCTCTAGTGTGTTTTCTATTTTCCATTTTCCAATTTGGTCGTCTTTAAAGTCTGAATAGACAATAATTTGTTTAGAAAAATCGGAGTATTTTTCTAAATACAAAGGTAGAGCTTTGAAAGCATTTATTAAGTCTGTTTTGTCGGAGGCGGATACACTTTTAAAAGAATCAATCTTTTTCTCAAATTCGTGAATTTCATCTTGTTGTTTCTTCAAAATATCTTTGTTGAAATCGTTTTTTTTCTTTTGCCATGCATCGACTTCCTTTCCCGCATACGCTCCGGTAGGTTTTGGCTCTTTAAAGACATATTCCTCTTTTGCAAAATCTATCTCGCTAACAAGGGTTGCATCTGTGAAACTGGATGAAGATATTTCCCTAACAATAATATGCTCATGACTTCTATCTGCTTTCTCTTGAGCATATTTTTTAATTTTTTCACATACCTCTACAAAATAATTTCTTATTTTGCCGGAAGCTTCTTTTCTTTGCTTATGGAACGAAGCACTTCGATCAACAAGAAATATAGTTAATTTCTTATCAAGCGATCTTGGTGTATTGCTACCATTAACGTTTTGATTATCTTGTTCTAGTGGACATTTCGAGAAGCAAAATACCAGTACAAGAAATAAGATTTTGTAAGACATAAGTAACCTTAATTATCTATCAATTTGCATGTTTGAATTGTTGGTTTTGCCTTGTTTACTGTCAGTATCTGTAGCTTCAAAACATTAAAGCCTAGATTAGTGACCCTAGCAGTATATTTACCGCTTCAGGTGATTTTGACGCTATTCTCATTTAGGCGATGATTACCTTTGGGTGTGCGACAGTTTTGTTTTACACAGCCCCTCTAATATAACTTTAAAATTCTTTAATAATTGAAGCTAAATTAGGCAATAAAAAGTTGCTCCATAAGAATCCAGCACCGTTTTACCTCTCTTAATTAAGAGAGAATGATCGAATTCCAGCAAAAAGTTTTTCATTACATTGATTCTCAATTGAGTCAGCTATATTTTTGCTGTCTTGCATTTTTCAACCTCATTAACTAACGCACCAAAAAAGGATGAGAACTATCATTACTCGAATATTTTTTCAAGAATTTTTATGCATTCTTTAGCAAAATAAAAGATGGTAGAATTAGTAGGTAAAAGTGTTCGTATAAACGTCTAGGTTAATACCAATTATTATTGGAAGAATGATTCATATCATCGAGTAAAACTAATAAACATTTTCACTTTAAATGTCCATTTAAATCCTAACCTTGTTTCGGCTCTATCAAACTTGCCTACTTTTCAAAATGCCAATGATTGATTTTGAAAATTACCAAACAGTAAAATTCAGTATGCAGAATCAGTCCCGCTCGATTACCCCGAACAAATTATTGCTCTTGCTGAAACACTTTCGGCGGAAAAGCTGGAAAGCTGGTTTGAATACGATTTGTTTATCAAAGCTCGTCATTCACAGGCTGAATCTGGCGAAGAAGATTTGCAAAACGAAATTGCCGCTTAGGAAGCGGCAAGCGAGAAAGATTTGTTGAATTTCGAGCGCGAGCTTTCAAAGTCGAAATAAACGGCACGTTGCTGTGTTTGCTTGTTGATTTAAAAATATTTACCTTTTAACTTCTTCGTTTCCATTATTCTCAGCCAAACTTCTCTGCTTTTCAAAATGCCGGAAAATGTCTTGCGCTGCTTTGCGTCCGACAAATGGCGAAAGTTCTTCGATAGACGCTTTGGCGATTCTGGTGATTGAGCCGAAGTTTCGCAAAAGTTGGGTTTTGCGTTTTTCGCCGACGCCGGGAATTGCCGTGAGTTCTGAAGTGAAATCGCGTTTTTCGCGGCGTTTGCGGTGGAATTCGATGGCGGTTTTGTGCGTTTCGTCGCGGATTTGCTGGACGAGGCGAAAGGCGGGCGTGTTTAGATTAAACATTACGGGATGTTCTTCGCGCCCGAAGATTAAGAGATGCGAGATTTGGTTGTGATGTTTCGGCGGTTTGACCAAGCCGATCAGCGTGATTGCTTCCAAATCGTTGTCGCGCATCGCGGCGGCGGCGGCGTTTAATTGACCTTTGCCGCCGTCAATGAAAACTAATTGCGGGAGAGCTTTTTGTTCTTCGAGCAGGCGGCGATAGCGGCGGAAAACGGCTTCATACATCGAGGCGAAATCGTTTGCGCCTTCGACCGATTTGATAATGTAGCGGCGATATTCCGCGCGGTTCGGTTTGCCGTTTTCGTAAACTACGATTCCGGCGACGTTTTCCGCGCCCTGAATGTTTGATATGTCGAACGATTCGATGCGTTCGGGGAAATGCGGGAGTTCGAGAGTTTCCTGCAATTCTTCCAAAAGCTGGCGCGTGTTGGGCATCAATACGCGGAAACGTTGTTCAAATGAAATTTGTGCGTTTTTTTCGACCAGTTCGATGAATTCGTGTTTCATTCCGCGCTGCGGCGTGATGATTCGCACCTTACGTTGGCGGCGTTCGCTCAAAACTTTTTCCAATACCTGGCGGTCTTCAAAATCAACCGAAACGTGGATTTCGAGCGGTACATAATCGGTCGTGTAATATTGCGCCAAAACTTCGCTTAAAAATTCTCCGGCGTTCCAATCTTCTTCGGTTTCGGGCAAATCTTCCCAGAAAAACTCGCGTCTGCCGATAACTTTGCCTTCGCGAATCGTGAAAAGCTGAAGCGCAAGGCGCGCGCCTTCGCGGTAAAAACCGAAAACGTCAACGTCGCGGTCGGGCGAAGTCATCATTTTTTGCTGCTCGCCGAGCGCGATCACGGTTTGGCGTAAATCGCGGTATTTCGCCGCCAATTCGTATTTATCTTCCTGCGAGAATTTCCACATTCGCTGTTCCAATTCGTCCGCCAGCTCTTTGTTTTTGCCTTCCAAAAGCAGGCGAACGTCGCGGACGGATTCCATATATTCGTCCTGCGTGCAAAGCTCTTTGACGCACGGACCGAGACAGCGTTTGATGTGATATTCGAGACACGGGCGCGGCAGTTTGCCGTCAATTTCAATCTCGCAGGTTCGCAGTTGAAACGTCCGATTGATTAAATCCAGAGTCCGGCGCGCCAGATTTGCGGGCAGAAAAGGTCCGAAATATTTCGCTCCGTCTTTGTTGATGCGGCGCGTGATAACGACTTTCGGAAACGGCTCGTTCGTGATTTTTAGATGCGGATATTGCTTGTCGTCTTTTAAAAGAACATTGTAGCGCGGTTTGTGTTTTTTGATTAAATTCGATTCCAAAACCAGCGCCTCGACTTCGTTGTCAACGACGATAAATTCAAAATCGGCGATGCGTTTGACTAGCTCGCGCGTTTTTCTGTCCTGATTGCGCGATGATTGAAAATATTGCCGGACGCGATTTTTGAGAGACTTCGCTTTTCCGACGTAGATAATTTTCCCCTCTGCGTTTTTGTGCAGGTAAACGCCCGGCTGTGCGGGCAGATTCTTCAATTTTTCCTCAAGAGTCATTTCTTAAAATTTAAACTGTTGGGATGAGAAAGCAAAACTTTTTGTTGACTTTCGATTGTTTTTTAAATAAGAAGAATGAAATTTGCTTTTCAAATCAAAAAATCATGGAGGAAATATGGCAGAAAAAAAATCAAACGCAGCATTGGAACAAACCAGAGTTTTATTGCAAACAATGATCACGCTTTCTTCAGCGGCTTTCGGATTGATTGTCGCGCTCGCGTGGAACGAGGCGATTAAAGAATTGATGGAAAAAGTGCTCGGCAAAGAAGATGATTTGACCGGACTTTTTATTTACGCAATTATTGCGACAATTGTGGCGGTCGTTGTGGTAATGCTTTTGGGGCGCGCGGCGGCAAAAGTCGGCGGCGAAGCGGCGATTACGCGCGAAGCCGATTTATAATCGCTTTCGGATGAAAACAGTTTTGACAACAAACCCGACAAAAGCCGCCGAATTTATCAAAAACGGCGGCTTAGTCGCTTTTCCCACCGAAACGGTTTACGGACTCGGCGCTGATGTTTTCGATATAAAGGCGATTGAAAAAATCTTCGTCGCCAAAGGTCGTCCATCAGACAATCCTTTAATCGCACACGTTGCGACGCACGAACAAATCAATTCGCTTGTTTCGGCAATTACAGATTCAGCGGAAAAATTTATCAAAGCGTTTTTTCCGGCGCCGCTGACTTTGGTTTTGCCAAAGTCAGCGCGCGTCCCTTTGATTGCGACGGCTAATCTGCCGACAATCGGCGTGCGAATGCCGCGTCACGATTTGGCAAGAGAGTTGTTAAAAGAATGCGGCGTACCGCTCGTCGCGCCTTCGGCGAATCTTTCGGGAAAACCGAGTCCGACGACGTGGCAGGCGGTTTTCGAAGATTTAAACGAACGAATTGACTGCATTTTGCAGGGCGGACAGACCGAAGTCGGGTTGGAATCAACGGTCGTTGATTGCACAAAAGATTTTCCGCTGGTGTTACGAGTTGGCGCGGTTTCGTTAGAAGAATTGCAAAAAGTTGTGCCGGAAACAACAATTTATAAAGCCGGAAATGCGGAAAGACTGCCGAGTCCGGGGTTGAAATACCGCCATTATTCGCCGCAGGCGAAAGTTGTTTTGATAAATCCGAAATCCGAAATCCGAAATTCGGAATGCGGCGCTTTTATCGGGCTGGACGAACCTCCGGAAGAGTTTGCTTTAAAAAAGATTTGCTCTTCCGTTGAAGAATACGCGCGCGAGGTTTTCGCTTTTTTCCGCGAGGCGGACGCCGCCGGAATAAAAACAATTTATTGTCAGACGGTTGGAGAAAGCGGCATCGGGCGGGCGCTGGCTGATCGCCTGAAACGCGCGTCAAGCGTTTAAAAAGGAAATGGCAGTTTTCGTTTTACTTCCATTTCCCTTTGCTTTTCTATGGAATGAACGCGGCTAAAATCGGTTTATCGGTTTCGACACCGAATTGAATCGCTCGGAAGTTGCTCGCGCTTTGCTGGATATACCAATTTCCGTTTCTGAAAACTGCTAAATCGGTTTTGCCGTCGCCGTCATAATCGGCGGGCGTCGGTGTGTCCGAAGCAAGACCGAATTGCATCCCGGTAAATCCGAGCGAAGAACGCTGCATATACCAGATTCCTTCTCTGAAAACAGCCTGATCCGCCTTGCCGTCGCCGTCATAATCACCGACAACGGGTTTATCCGACGAAATCCCGAATTGCACGGCGGTAAAGCCCGTTTGCGAACCGAGAACGTACCAGAAACCGTTCCGAAAAACCGCGAAATCAGTTTTACCGTCACCGTCGTAATCCGCCGGAACCGGTTTATCTGTTGACAGCCCGAATTGTTCGGCGCGGAATTGGTTGTTTGAAGATTGCAGAACGTACCAAAAGCCGTTTCGGAAAACCGCCTGATCGGCTTTTCCGTCTCCGTCATAATCCGCCGGAACCGGTTTGTCTCCGCTTTGTCCGAAATGAACGGCAATTAACCCATTCGTCACAGGATTCAGCCGATACCAATATCCGTCTCTGAAAACACCAACGTCGGTTTTGCCATCGCCGTCGTAATCTGCCGGCGTTAATTTATCTTGCGCCAGACCAAAGCTTGCAGCGGAAAACCCCGAAGCTGAAGCGTCCAAATACCACGTTCCGTTTGAAGGGCGAAAGACCGAAACGTCGGCTTTGCCATCTCCGTCAAAATCAAACAGCGTTGGGCGACGACGCGACCCATTGTTAAGCAAACGGGCGATGCTCGTGCGCCGGGTGTTGTTTACAGAATCAAAGAGACCGCTAATAATAATTTTCTCATTCGACAGCAGCTCGACGCTTAAAACCCTTTCGTTCGTGACAACGGTAAAGCTTGTATCAAGAGTTCCGCTGGAATTAAGTCGAACCGCACCGAACGCCGGTTGACCTGTTGATATAAATATTCCCGCAATAATAATTTTCCCGTTCGGTTGAATTGCAATATCGAACACGGAACTGATGCCGGCGCTTCTCGAATCAAAAGTCTCGTCCAAAGTGCCGTTCGAGTTCAGCCTGACGATATTGCCGCGCGGCGTCCCATTAACCGAAAAATTCCCGCCGAGCAGGATTTTCCCGTCCGGCTGAACGGCGGCAGCCGCAAGCGTGCCGGAACTGACATTTGAATTAAAACTGTTATCCAGCGATCCATCCGAATTTAAGCGGGCGATTCCATAACGAGCAACGCCGTTTACCGAAACGAATGTTCCGATGATTAAGATTTTATTATCCGGCTGTAAAATAACTTTATTAATTTGACCGTTTGTTCCGGCGTTTATATCAAAAGCCGCGTCGCGGGTGCCGTCAGGATTTAGGCGGACGATGTTGTTGGCAGGGACGCCTCCGTATTGAGTAAAATTGCCGGCAGCCAGAATTTTCCCATCCGCTTGGACGGCGAGCGAAAAGAGTGTTCCCGCAAAACCGGTGCCGACGTTAAATGCAGGATCAACACCGCCATTTGGTAAAAGCCGTGCTATCCGGTTGACAACAATGCCATTATGGACAAAAGCGAATCCGCCGCCGATCAAAATTCTTCCGTCCGGTTGCAGCGCGATTGTTTGAATTGGACCTGAAAGAGTAGTTCCAAATAAAAGTGGACCGTCGAGCGTTCCGTCCTGATTGAGACGAACTATGCCGGGAAACGGAGCGCCATTCACAAAATCGAAAAGTCCGGCGATAACGGTTTTGCCGTCCGGTTGTGTGACGGTATCGTAAACGGTTCCGGTGACGAATCCTTCAAAACCTCTTCCGACATTAAACGACGAATCCAGAGAGCCGTTCGCTTGAAGCCGCGCAATTCTGCGAGGAGAAGAAAAGTTCCCGCCCACCATAATTTTACCGTTTGTCAGCAAAGCCACATCGCTGACCGTAGTGCTCAAAAACGGATTGGTAAAGTTTGCGTCAAGCGTTCCGTCCGCATTCAACCGAGCAATGTTTGAACGCGAAACTCCGTTTACCGAAAAGAAATTCCCGCCGATGAGAATCAATCCGTCCGGTTGAACTACAATATCGGTTACTGTCGTGACGCTGAAATCAACGCTCGCGAATGCAGTATCCAAACTGCCGTCCTGATTTAAACGAACTACGCTTTCACGCGGCGAGCCGTTAAAATCGGTAAATAAACCGCCAACCAAAATTTTCCCATTCGAGAGAACGGCGAAAGCACGCACAGAGCTATTAGCGCCCGCGCCGGGATTGAAGCTCGTATCAATGCTGCCGTCCTGATTCACACGCGCCAAGCGGTTGCGTGCGACGCCGTTAAAGCTCGAAAAATCTCCGCCGACGAGAATTTTGCCATCCGGCTGCAAAGCGATTGCCTGTATTGTCTGATTTGCGCCGGAACCGGGATTGAAGGATGTATCGAGAGTTCCATCGGCGTTTAAGCGGGCAATGCGATTACGCGTAGTCCCGCCGACGGCTGTAAAAATGCCGCCGATGAGAATTTTGCCGTCCGACTGAATAACAATTTCAAAAACGTTAGAATTCGGACCGCCGGCGATATTAAATGCCGTATCCAGACTTCCGTTTGAATTTAACCGGATTATGCGAAGCGCCGGTTGTTCATTGACAATCGAAAATGCGCCGCCGATAACAATTTTCCCGTCAGATTGCAAAGCGATTGCCGAAACCAAGCCGTTTAGCGAAGGCGGGTTAAAAGTCGTATCGAGAATACCATCGGGGTTCAAGCGAACAATTCTATTCGCGGACAATCCGTTATAGTTCGTAAACAAACCGCCAACCAGAATTTTCTCGTCCGGTTGGATAACAACTGCCGAAACCTGCGCATTCTCATCAAAAATTTCCACGTCCGCAAACGAAGGATCAAGATTTCCGTCAATGATGTTTTCATTCGACACCGCTGCTCTTGAAGTTTCGCGCGCTGGCATAGATATTTGGCTGATTTTGCTTGCTTCGATTAATTGGTTGTGTTGTGAAGAACCAATCCATTCGGAAACTCCCGAATTTTGCGCCTCAAACAGATTTTGTCCATATCCGTTTGAGGTAAAAGAGAAAGCGATTATGAAAATGAAAAAAGCTGCTAAATGAGAGTGACTTTTATTAACAAAAAATTTGTTGTTCATTCGATTGTTTTCTTTCTGCGGATTGAGGTTTGAAGAATTGTTTCAATGAGCGGCATAAATTAGCAGAGTTAAAGCTTTTCCAGCCATCCTGACCGCCCAAAAGTTGAAGTTAAATCAATGTTTATTTCCAAGTCAAGCAAAAAGCTTAATCTTCTGCTAAATTTTTGTTTCGAGTCGATTTTACGGCATTATTGAATCCAAAGCGTCGGCGTGTCGGCGTGCGGGACAAAGCATTGACGGCAGCGCGCTTCATATTTGTCGGAAGCGCCGACTTCGACTTGGGCTTCGGATTGAAAAGTGCGCTGCGAATAATTCGCCGTCCGCCCGCATTTGACGCAGATGGCGTGAGTTTTCGTGATAAATTCGGCGATTGCCAGAAGCTGCGGCATCGGTTCAAACGGTCGCCCGGTGAAATCCTGATCGAGTCCGGCGATAATCACGCGCTTGCCGTTGTTTGCCAATTCGTTAGCAATCGCGATGAGATCGTTATCGAAAAACTGCGCTTCGTCAATGCCTATGACTTCGGTTTCGGGTTGAATGTGTTCCAAAATTTCACGCGCGCGTTCGAGCGAAAACGAATCGTGGCGCATCTCCGAGTGCGAAACGATTTCGCTTTGTGAATAGCGCACGTCAATTTTCGGTTTAAAAACCTGAACTTTGAGACGCGCTATCCGGGCGCGCCGCAGGCGTCGAATCAATTCTTCGCTTTTGCCTGAAAACATCGAGCCGACAATGACTTCAATCCAGCCTATGCCGTTTTGACGATGGACAATTCGGTCTTCATTATTACGTGATAAAAATTCTTGCATCGTTGCTTGAAATCTCAAATTTGAGATTTTTCTGTGCGCTTTGCGCCGTAGATTTTTAGACTAAAACAACGGAGAAATCAAGTCGGCATCTAAAAAACAATGGAACTGAAAACCTGTCCGACCTGTCAAAAGCCGTATCTCGCCTCTGTCGAAAGCTGCCCGCATTGCCCGCCCGAATACGAATGGAATCAGGAATCGTGGGCAAACGTCGGCTGTTTTGTGCTGATGATTTTATTTGTCTTTTTGATGGTGCTGGTCTCTCTGCTTTCGATTGCGGGAATGTTCATCCGTTTCTAAAAGAATGGCGGATTTATAGTCGCAGCTCCGAGACATTTTTAGTGTAAAAACGATTTATTTTTATTCGCCTCGCCGCTGTTTGAATTCGGCTGTGAGTTTGAGCTTGAATTCACGTTTGAGTTTGCGTCGTCGTTTTTCCAATTAGGATATTCTGCGATTGCGCCGGCGATTCGATCAATAATTCCGGTCGGCTCGCTCGGACGAGTTTCGTTATTGCAGAAAATGACAAACGAAAACTGTTCGTCGTTTGAGGCTTGCGCGTAGCCCGCGAGCGCGTTGACGTAAGTAATCGAGCCGGTTTTGGCGACGATTCTGCCTTTGAATCTCGGCAAACGCCCGCCCAGAGTTCCATCGGTTCCGGCAATTGGCAGCGAATCTATAAATGCGTTTCGCGCCGGACTTTGCAAAGCGAAAACAAGCAGCCTGCCCATCGTTTCGGGCGTGATGAAATTAAGACGCGACAAACCCGAACCGTCGTGAATAACAGTGTCGCCAAGCTCGACGCCTTTGCCCGACAGCCAGTTTTTGATTGTCATCGCGCCAAGCTCATCGTCGCCCAAGACGATTTTCCGCGAATTTTCTTTTTCCTCGTTTTCGCGCGCCCTACGCCCAATAGTGCGCAGCATCAGTTCGGCGTTTAAATTGATACTCCGTTTATTCGTGCGTTTGACGATTTCCGCGAGCGGCTCGCTTTCAACCGCGGCAAGCTCTCTCAAATTTGCAGCCGCGTCCGGTTCTTTCGTACGCCAATTAACGCTTTTCACAGTGCCTTCAACCGTGATTCCGGCTTTTTGCAAAGCCTTTTTCAAATCGTTCGCCGCCCAGATTTCCGGCTCGTGCATCGTCGTCCGCACGCCCATACTTTTCCCGCGCGGCACTTCGCCCCAAACCTGAAAATTGTTCGCGTCCAAATCTCGATGCACGCCGAAAGTCTGCGCCGAAGCATTTGCGCGCGTCATCGCCTTGTTGGAAACTTTAATAAAATCGGCTTCCGGCGTGGTTTTGACTTCGGCGGGCGCGTCCAGCTTATCCGATGGAAGGACTTCAACCAAAACCGTATTGTCCGAATAGCTGAGCGCCGAAGGCTCTGCGCCGTAATACCACTGCGCTTCTTCCCAAACCCAACCGGCTCCGAGATTTGCGGCTTGAAAACCGCTTGCGTCGCCGACGATGTTGCCAGCCACGCGACGCAAGCCTTTTTCTTTCAATTGATTGATTAAACTCTGCACGTCCGGCTCGTCAAAATCCGGCGCTCCTCGCCCGTACAAAATCAAATCGCTGTTCAAATTTCCGCTCGCGTCAATCTCCCGTTCCGCCATTACGCTCGTGCGCCAGCGAAAATCAGCGCCAAGCCGATCCAAAGCAACGGCGGTTGTGACGACTTTCATCGTCGAAGCCGGAGTAAAAGTTTTCTGTGCGTCGCGCGCAACCAGCACGCGCCCGTCTTTTAAGCTCGTCACAAAAACACCCCAGCGCGAGTTGCGAAACTCACTTTTTTCGATGATTTCATCAATTCTTTGCGCAAGCTCAACGTCTTTAAGAGCGCCGGAAACTTCAATCGCTTTCGGCAGCGGAATCTTTTCGGCGGAAAAACGCGCGGAAAATTCGGTTGCGGTTTCGCTCGACTGCGGCGTCACATCGGAAACATTTGCGCTGCCGCCTTCTTCGGTTTTTGTAGTCAGGATTGCCGAAGAGCAGGACGCTGAAAAAACTGCGAGAACTAGGAGGTAAATTAAAAATGTTTTTTTCATCTTTCGATAAAACTTTCAACCCGGCTCGCCGCGAGCATTTCGCGCACGGCATCGTAAACCTGTTCGATTTCGATTTCGCCGATTCGTTTGCCTCGAATCGCCCGAAGATTTCCCGCGCGCGGCATAAAAGCGTAATTTTCCGGCACCGCTCCGTCAAGCAAAACAACCAGAGGAATCCCGACCGCCGCCGAGAGATGCGCCGGTCCGGTGTCGTTTGAAACAAAAACCGAGAGATGCGAAAGAGCGGCGACAAATTCGGGCAGACTCAAATCGTCAAAAATTTGAGTTTCTTTCGGGAAAATCCGGCGCACTTCTTTTGTCAGATTCTTTTCTTCAGGTCCGAGAAAAACCGCAATTTTTAACCCATCGTTGCGCGATAAAAAATCTGCCAGCCCAGCGAAATTTTCCAGACTCCAACGCCGCAAAGGATGTCCCGCGCCCGGAAATAACCCGACCGTTAAACCTTCGAGCTTGCGTTTTTGCCATAGCTTTTCAATCTTCTGCAAATCGTTTTCTCGCGGAAAAAGTTTCGGGCGGGTTTCCGCCTTTTCGATTTTGAGCGGTTTTAAAACGTCGAGATAACGGTCGGTGGCGTGTTTTGATTTATCTTCGGGCGCTGGGCGCAAGTTCGAGAGAAAATCGAGCGAACGACTTTCGCGCTCGGCATAAAGACGTTTCGGCGCGCCCGACAAAAAACCCAAAATATTGGTCTCGCGCAAGCTGTGCAAATCAATCACGAAATCGAAATTTCGAGCGCGCACGTCCTGAACCAATCTGGCGACTTTGAAAATCGAAGTGAGCTTTGCCCCATCGCGCAATTCAACCCGGTCAACAATGATTTTCTCATCCGCCACATTCGCCAAATCAATTATCGTCGCGCACGATTTTCCGACCGCCGCCGTAATTTTCGCGTGCGGAAATTTCCGGCGAATCGCCGAGAGCGCGGGCAAGCTCAACACGACATCGCCGAGTTGCCCGAAATCAATGACTAAAATATTTTGCGGATTAAAAGCCAAATCAGTAATCAGTAATCAGTAATCAGTAATCAGTCAAAGCTTTTTTAGAAAACTTATTACTAATTACTGATTACTGATTACTAAATTGTGCGTAAATCGCGTCCGGTCATTTCAGCCGGTTTATCGAGTCCGAGCATTGCCAAAAGCGTCGGCGCAACGTCTTCGAGCGCGGCGTCTTCGCGCAATTTTAAACCGACGTAATCTTCGCCGACGATGTGAAACGGTACGGGATTTGTAGTGTGCGCGGTGTGTGGCTCGCCGGTTTTTAAATCAATCATTTGCTCGCAGTTGCCATGGTCGGAGGTGAGCAGCATTGTGCCGCCCGCCGCGCGGATTCCTT
The DNA here is from genome assembly GCA_036388995.1 of Pyrinomonadaceae bacterium. Classification (GTDB taxonomy): domain Bacteria; phylum Acidobacteriota; class Blastocatellia; order Pyrinomonadales; family Pyrinomonadaceae; genus JALZCH01. Next base: position 14,063 of record DASVQU010000105.1, read on the forward strand.
TGGTTATCCAGCCGATGCAGGTGTCAATATATTGCACGGCTTGAATTGTGGCATCGAGCTTTCCGGTGTGTCCGACCATATCGGGATTGGCGTAATTGATAATAAAAACGTCGGTTTCGCCTTCCTCAATCGTCCGCAGAACTTTGTCCGTGATTTTAAAAGCCGACATTTCCGGCGCTAAATCGTAAGTCGCGACTTTCTGGCTCGGAACGAGCAGGCGGCTTTCGCAGTTGTATGCGGGTTCGACGCCGCCGTTGAAAAAATAAGTGACGTGCGCGTATTTTTCGGTTTCGGCGAGCCGGTAATTGTTGATTTCGCTGTGGGCGAAAACCTGCGCCAGAACGTTGGTGTGATGTTCGGGCGGAAACGCTTTTTCGAGCGGAAAATCTTTGTCGTATTCGCGCAGGCAAACGAAATCAACGGTCGGTTTCGTCGCCGCAAACGGTTCGTCAAAATCTTTGATGGCGAGCGCGCGCGTGATCTGACGGGCGCGGTCAGCGCGGAAATTAAAGAAAATCACGGCGTCGCCTTCTTCGATTAATCCGACGGGAACGCCCGGCTCGCGTTCAATAACAATCGGCTCGATAAATTCATCCGTCACGCCGCGCTGGTAAGAATTTCGTGCGGCTTCGACCGGATCGAAAGCGGGAATGCCTTCGCCGTGAACGAGCAGCGTAAAAGCGCGCGCGGTGCGTTCCCAGCGTTTGTCTCTGTCCATCGCGTAATAACGACCGCAGAGCGTGGCGATTTCGCCGACGCCGATTTCGGCGATTTTTACTTGCAGCATTTCGAGGTAAAGCGCGGCGGAGCGAGGCGGCGCGTCGCGCCCGTCCAAAAAGCAGTGGATGAAAACTTTTTCCACGCCGCGCTGTTTCGCCATTCTGAGCAAGGCGTAAAGATGTTCCTGCGATGAATGAACTTGTCCGTCGGAAAGCAAGCCCATCAAATGCAGAGATTTCGCTCTTTCCTGCGCGCCGTCCATAACTTTCATCAAGATTTCATTTTTAAACAGCGCGCCGGTTTCAATCGCGTAATCAATCCGCGAAACATCCATTCGGATAACGCGACCCGAACCCAAATTTAAATGCCCGACTTCGGAATTTCCCATCACTCCGGCTGGAAGCCCGACTCGCTTGCCCGACGCTTCGAGCAGTGTTTGGGGATATTTTTCTCTGATTTCATCGTAAAAAGGGGTTTCGGCAAGCGCCAGCGCATTGCCTTCTTTGATGGGCGAATAGCCAAAGCCGTCAATAATTACCAGTGCAATCGGTGTTCGTTTTTTGCTCAAAATCGCTTCTCCTCAAAATATTCTTTTAAGATTAGCAAAATTATCAAGCCAAAAAAAAGAAACGAGCCTCGAAAGAAGCCCGTTTCTCGTTTGTTGATTTTGCCCGAATCGCTTATTGCAGCAAGCGAGCCGTGACTTGTTTGGTTAAAGGATTGACCGTAAAGCGGACGAGTCTTGTAACAACCGCCGTCGGTGTTGTTGTGCCGCTCGTCGAGCTTCCGCTGCCTGAAGTTCTCGTTCCGGCGTTGGCGTTCGGCGAATTGTTCGGAAGCAGTTGGTTCGTCACAATTTGGAACGTTGACGGTCCGTTGGCAAAGCCTTTGACACGCATCAAGTATTTCGTGTTCGGCTGAACTGCCGTTGAAACGAATTCGGTTGCGGTTGCTCCGGCGCTTGTTCCGAGCGATTTACCGTCCGTCGTCAGTATTTCAAAATCGAGGTCAACAGCCGTCTGCGAGCTTAAAGCCGCTTCGAGAACGAGAGCATCCGATTTGGTCGTGATTTCAATGTCGTCCCAGGTGATGCCTTTGTATTCCGGTTTGCCCCAAGTTGCGCTCGTGCCGCCGGTTGCAGTCGGTTCGCCTGCGACTAAAGAGCCGGTCTTCGTTTCATTATAAACCGAATAAGTGACGGGCGCGGGCGGATTCGATGTGCCGTCGTTGCCGTTGCTGCCGGTTCCGACAGTTGAGCTGGCGAAAGCGCTGCCCGTAATTTTCGCGTCAAAGCTGAACATCTGCGCCATCGGGTCGTTGAATTCGAGCCGTTTGGCGTTTGAAGTCGCGCCGAGAGCGAGCGTTTGGTTGTAAACGAACGTGTTGCCGTTGGCGTCCGCGTTTTTGACCGTTACCGTCGGGTTCGAGATGTTCGTAACCTGGAAGCTAATCGGTCCGTAAACCGTTTTGTCGGTTGCCAGCGCGCCGCGCGTGTTCGTTAATTTGTTGTCGAACGCCATCACGCCGTTGGCGAAGCTGATGTTCGAGATTGCGGAATCAATTTGGGCGGTCAAGTCCTGTTCGACTTTGTTGGCGCTGGTCGAGCCGCTCAAATCCGAGAAGCCGAGCTGCCCGGTCGAGTTAACGCCGATGGCGCGGACGACGTATTCGTGGCTGAACAAATCGCTAATGCCGATGGGCGCGAACACTTCGTAAACATCGCCTTTGTCTTCAAACGAAGACTGATTGCCATTGACGAATGCGACGTGGCGGAAACCGGTGGTTGAAGAGTCGCCGTCGGCAAATTCGCGTTTGCCGTTCGGCTGGCGTTTGTTTTCAAAACCTTTTTTGCGTTTCAGGATTTCGTAGGAAACCGCGCCGGAAACCGCGTCCCAACTTACATTCAAAGAGCGTGGGCTGGCTGCCGACAATTTAACATTGGTCGGAACCGCCGGAGCGGCTTGCGAGCCGACGAACGGAGTAACCTGCGTCGAAATCGTCGCTTTGCCGCCGCTGACTTCGAGCGCGTTGACGCCGAGTTCTTTCGCCGCAAAAATCTGTTCGATCAAAGAGCGGTGTTTGCCGGGCGCGTCCGGATCGGTCGGATCCGATGAGTAAAGCATCTGGTCGGCGACGATCATCGCGTCTTTTGCTTTGACTAAAGTGTCGGGCGAAGTTGTGCCGAGAACGTACATTGAACCTAAGAAATCGCGTTCGAAAATTTCCGTGCCTTTGGTGACCGGTTTGAGAGCCTGACCGTCTGACGGGCGCGGGCGTTTGTAAGACACTTGCGGATAAACGCGGTTCATCATTTCGCGAATGTCCCACATCGTTGACATATAGATTTCGCCGTCGCGATGTTCTTCAAACTCATAAGCCTTGCTTGTCGGGTTCAAGTAAGTGGCAATATCCGAATATTTCAAGGTTGATTGAGCCGAGCGGATGTAAGCAATCGAATCGGGATTGCGTCCGCGGTCGCGATAAAGTTGGCGATAGCCTTTGGCGTTGACAACGTAATCGCCCAAAGACGGATTGTCAGTAATCGTAAACGCCCACATATCGGCTTGACCTTCGTTCAGCGCCGAGCCTTCCGTGCCTTCGAGACCGGCGATCGGGCTGGTGATGGCGTGCATTCCTTCGTGATACGGAACCGTGCCTTCGAGCGCGAGGTCGTTGAGCAAATAGCCGTGACCGTAGAAAGTCGGATTAACAACGACCGGCGATTTTTCGGCGGTTACTTCTTCAATCAAGCTGGTTACGTTGACGGCGATGGCGTTGTCCAAACCGAGGGCTTTTTTCGACAAATCCGGGTCGGTCGGGTTGGGAGTCGGGCAGTTTGCCGGGCAGCCGAGCAGCGGCAGCACCATATAAATGTTCGGGAAGTGAACCGTCGCCGGAAGCGGAATTGTTTTGTTCGGATATTCGTCCGGGAATTGTCCCGCCAAACCATTGCGGTTATCGCCCGTGACGTGCAGGTAATCAACGTATTCGAGCAAATAAGTGACAAAGAAGAAAGCGTTGATTTCGTCCTGGTGTTCAGCCGGTTCCGCATATTGATCCTGTTCGTTCGTGCGTCCTTCTAACGCGGTCGGATCGTCTTTGCGGAAATGCCAGGTTCCGAGAGCGGCTTGAGCAAACGGCTGTTTGGTCGGCAGAACGTTGTTGACGAGCGCGTGCGTGCCGGTCAAAGTTCCGTTCAAGCCAGTCGCGACGTTTGAAGCATCGAAGGCGCGAAGATTAACGCGCTGTTGTCCGCATGGAGCCACAATCTTGGTTACCGGGTCCGTGCAATTCTCAATGATTGACTCGTCTTTTAATTTCTGCGTAATCGTCGGATATTTCGGGTAAATGTCTGCCGTAAAAGGGTGAACCGGATTCTGCTGGAAGTTGACGAAATCTTTGCGCGAGACGATTTCGCCCGAATGTGCGTCAATCGAATAGGCGTACAAACCAAACGGGTTGGTTGACATTTTGCCAACTTTCCAAACGAGCTTATAACCGTCGGCGGTCGGGTAAATGCCGAGCTTAGGCTGTAAAGTGTTGACGATTTGCGTTTGCTGCGAAACGACGTTGAGCGCGGGCTGCATCAGATTCTGAACGGAATCGAGCGAACCGTTGCGAAATTGATTCAAATCGGCTTCGACAACCTGGCGAGCTTGTTCACCGGTCAAAGTCGGGTTGGTGTCAACGTTAACGTCGCGGAAAAACGGACCCGACGCCATAATGACTTGCTTGTTCGCGTTCATCACAACACCGATGCCGCCGTCTTTCACATCAACGCCGCCAAAGGTTTGTTTGAAGCGGATCATATAACCGCCGAGCGCTTCGCGCTGGCTGAAAACCTGCAAATCGTTCAAATTGGAAACACCGAAAACGCCCGCGTTTTGAGCGATAAAAGCGCGACCGGCTTCTTCGGGCGTTCCCGTAAACGGCTGGCTCGCGAAATCGTAAATCACATCGGGAGAACCGCCGAAAGCGTTCCAGCGAACCGTCATATTCGACGCGCTCGTCGCAGTTTTTAAATTATTCAAAGCCGAAAGCTGTTCGCTGGTCGCGCTTCTCAAACCAGCGACGGCACTCGTCAAATTCAAATCAAAATTTGTCGCCGGGCGATAATACAAATTTCCGATGCTGGCACCGGCATTTTGGCTGGCAGCCGCTTCGGCTCGGTTAAGCGGCAAAATAATTGCTGTTAAAACAACCGCCCATACGAGAACGGTCGCCGTTAATTTAAGAAGTGCGTTTTTCATTTTCGTCTCCATCACCTTAATTTTCGATTTCCTCAAGATTAAATTTTAGTTTGGTTTGTAAAACTGTCCCTCACTGTTGAAGCCAGAATAGCTTTCGACTCTTGAGAAAGGCTTGATGTCGGAAAATAAGACTTGAAACGTGACTTGAGGCAAACTTGAGAAACTGGTTAAGTGATTGAAAAGAAAAGAACGCGCTGGTTTTTAAGCGCGTTCTTTCAAAACCTGACATTCGCGTTTAGAGGCGGTCTTTGACCGCCGAATGTTGGAAGCTCAACACCTTGGCGGTCAAAGACCGCCTCTAAACGAATATTTATTTTTTCTCGTAATCTTAGTAAAAGTGCCGATTGGAAAATATAAAAGCTATGAAATAAGGTCGGCGCAAGATTGCGGGATTGCTCCCGAAACCTCGCGCCGTCCCCTTCGCTCCCCCAAGCGAAGTCTTTATCCGCCTGTGGTGAACAAGTTGCGGAATTTGTTTAATTTGGCGGCAAGCGCGGCGCGCGTCACGGCACTGCCGGGCTCGACTCGCGGTCCGGGCAGAACCGTAAATTGCCCCGGCGCTGTTTGAATCACTTCTGCTTCGTAGGTTTCAAGCAATCCTTTGTCAATTGCGATTTGAACGTAACCGCGAAGCGCGCCCGGAATTTGAGCATTGTCGGAAATGACTTTTCCGCCCGTTGTGACGCTCGTGTTGGCTTTTGCGCGAGCTTCGGCGTCGTAACCGAGAGCGCGGACGAAAGCGACAGCCAAATCGAGTCTGGAAATAGTTCCCGATGGATTAAAGCTAGAACCACTGGCGGCAATCAGGCTTCCGGCGCTGAAATCATAACCGCGCAGGCTGGAGCCGTTTGCCGTCAACGCTTCGACAATGTTTCGCAAATCGCCGGAAACGTCACCGAATTTCGGCGCCGCTGCAAGCGATTGACGAAGCGGCGCATTTAAAGCGAGGGAGCGGGCAAAATCTTCGCGCGTGACTTTTGAATTAGGACCGAAAGTACCGTCCGCGTAGATGTCAATCAAACGGTTTTTCAAAGCGAATTCGATTTCCGATTTGAGTTCGTGATCTTGAATATCGGCGATGTTCGGCAAAGTGTATTTAACCTGCGTTATGCTACCGTCAACCGGACCGGGTGCTGCGGCTTGGATCGGCAACGAAGCCTGCGGCGCAGCCGTTAAACCGCGCGCGCCGCGAACTTCCAGAGTCCACGTTCCGGCTTCGGGGTTGAGAACCGTAATTTCGCGCGTCGAGGTTCCAATCACAGGGTATTCGATTGCCGTTGAATAATTTACGCCGCTCGGGCTGGTAATGCGGATTCCGACGAGATTGCCAAGTCCTTCTTCCGCCGCGTTATCAACCGTTGCCAGCATATCGAGACGGCTCATTCCCAACTCAACCGTGAAAGTTTTTGCATTTGTTGAACTCGCACCGGAAACAGCCGGGTTGAAATCAATATGGAAGTTTTGCGCTGCAGGGCGTTCTTCGCCGAACACGGCGTTAAATGTCGGAGTGCTGAAAACGGCGCTCGAATAATTGCGCGAGCGATTTTGAACTTTATCAACCGCCGCGTAAGAGTTCAGATAACCTGCGCCGACTTGGTAATCTTCGTAACCCGGCATTTTCGTCGCAGTTTCGGTCAAAATCTGTTTGATTTCGTCCGGCGTTAAATTCGGATTAACGTCGAGCATCAGAGCGATTGTTCCGGCGACAAACGGAGTCGCCATCGAAGTGCCGTTAATCTGCGTGTAAAACGGAATCATTCCGAGCGGCAATTCCGTATCGGCGTTTAAGCCGTTTGAAGAAACGTTCGTCGAAGCGCGCACCGAAGCGAGGTCGGCTGTAAAACCGAAGCGACCGAAGCTCGATTCAAAATATCGTCCGTCGCCGGGCGCGGTAATGGTCGGAGCGTCGTTGTCGTTTGACGGATCATCATCGCTTTCGCGCTGCGCGCGAGGAGTTCCGCGCGAAGAGAAATCCGAGAGCATTGCGTCTTTTGTTCCCGAAGCAACGCCGATAACAAAGGGAGCTTGCGCGTAGGGCGAAAGCGTGTTTGTCGCGCCGTCGTTCCCGGCAGCCCAGACAACCGAAATATTGCGCTCGTAAGCGAGCTGGCTGGCGCGCACCAAAGGATGATTAGGATTGTATTCGCCGCCGCCAATCGGACCGTAGGAATTTGTGATTACCTTGATTTTGTAAAGGTCTTGATTCGCCAAGCCCCATTCCCAACCGGCGAGTGCGTCCAAAACCAGAATGACGGCGCCGCCGCCCGAACCGACGATTTTTACGCCCGGCGCAACGCCCGTATAAGCTCCGGCGGAACGCGCGCCAGTGCCGCCGACGATTCCGGCGCAGTGTGTTCCGTGTCCGACCGTATCGGTGTTGGGAACGTTTTCAATCGAAAGCGAAGGCGTTAAGCCGTTGACCGGAACCCCGGCAATCGTGATTCCCGTGTTTCCAGTGTTGGTCGAAACGACGCGCTGGGTGTTTTGAATGACTTTTGCGCCGTACTGCAAATCGGCGTGCGTCGCGTCAATGCCGGAATCAATCACGAAAACCGAAAAATCTCCGCTTCCCGTAACGGGAAATCCGAAATTGGCGAGCTGAAACGAACGGTCGGCGCGCACTTTGTCCACCCCGGTCATCACGCGCGCGTGATTCATAAAATATTGCTGTTGATCGTTCGTCCAAATTGAAAGCACAGCCGGATTTGCCGCCAGCGCGCGAACTTGTCCGATGTTTAAAACCGCGCCGACCATTCCGAGCTTTTGAAAAGTTACGCCGTCGTTGATTCCCAAACCTCGCAGCAAATTCAAATGGTTTTCGCTTAAACCGCTCGACGTTTTAAAGCTGACGATGGCGACGCCGACCGATGCGTTATCGGCGAGTGTGGAAACTTGATTTTGCAGTTTCGGCGCCAAGGTTGCGGCTGCCGACGCCGCCTGCGCCCAAATGACGCCGACAATAACGAGCGCCAAAAACAATCTGTAAAATTTTTCAATCAAAAAATTTGCTCTCGATTTCACCTGTGTTCTCCTCTGATCCATAAACAAAAAATGTATTCCGACTTAACACGGAGAAATTTACCGCGTCGGGTTTGAGAAAAACTTGATGCTTGATTTTTGCTGCTTGAAAAGAGACTTGAGTTAAACTTGAGGCGAAAAAAAAGCGGGCTTTTCTGAAGCCCGCTTTTGCATTCGATTTTGAATTGAATGCATTTAGAGAAAATTACAGAAAAGTGAAGCACAAAAGACGGAAGCCCGCGCGTAAGCAAGCGCGGATTCGCTGAATCGAGCCTTTCCGCGCTTGCTTACGCACGGGCTTCCGTTCGTATTACATAAGCTCAAAATCCGCTCTAAGGTTGAGCGATAAAATTCAGATTGCCCATTTCCTCATTAACGTTGATTACCTGCGGCACAAAACCGTATCGCTTCGAGCGCACTTCAAGCGTTGCAGTTTGTCCGGCGGCGACATCGGTAAAGCGGTAATAACCGAAAGAATTTGTCACCGCGTAAGAAACCGTCCCGTCGGCTTCGATCAAAACCACTTGAGCTTTTCCCAGCCCTCTGCCATTAGGCGTAATGACGCGCCCGCCGATAGTGACCGAAGCGGCGGTAGGCGTGGCTGCCGCATTAACGGTAATTGCACCGAGCGCCCAATCTTCAGGTTGAAATAACCAACCTACATTAACTGTTCCCGTTCCGGTCTTTGTGCCGCCCGCGCCGACGCTGTTGTTGCCAAAAATTGAGACGCCGTTCCATCGCTCAACCTGATCGCCGTCAGGATTAACAAAGGCGATTCCGGCTTCAAAAGTAATCCCCAGCACATCCAAAACCATATCCCCGGCTCCGACGCTCGGAACGCTGACGCTCGCCGACGAGCTGCGTCCCGAATTGGAAACATAAGCGTCGTTCGGTGTGTTTTGATCAACACCCGCGAACGTAATCGCTCCGGCAACCGCATAATTGATGATCGCGCCGGTAGCGAAAGTAACGGTAAACGTCCCGGATGTCGCCGCGCCGATTTGCGCTTCGGTCAAACGAAACAGCTCGCTCGAACAACGCGGTCCGAGCGCGGGCGGAACGGTTGCGGGCGGTTGCGGGCAAACTTGAACTCCAATGCTGTCCAAAACGATGGGAATCATATTTCCGTTATCGAAAGTCACCGCCGCCACGCGCGGCGAAGTTCCCGGAAAGCCGTTGATTGAATGAGTCGAAACTCCGACATAAACGGCGCGATTCGTTCCGTTTCCGATTGTGTAGGAAAATTGCAGCGGCGCGATTGTCCCGGCGTTGCTGAAAGAACCAGTTACGCTGCTGTTAACAACGCTCACAGCGGCTTGCGCTTCAAGCGGAGCAGCAGCGAGAAACATTGCCGCAAATGCACATAAACAGAAAACAATATTAAGAATGTTCTTCGCGCTTTTCATCCGATTTACCTGCCTTTTGAAAACGGTTTCACTTTTTATCTCATAACCAGCCTACCGAAGTCACTTGAATAATTCTTGAAATTGCCGTTGTTCCAAAAACACATCACTATTTAAAATTTATCTTTTATTCATTTACTTACTGACATTGGAGGCGGAATTAATTTATCCCTTAATTTAATGACATTTTGCCAGACAAAAGGCTCTCCGTCGAAAACGATTTGCCGAACGTCCGAACCGTGTTTTCTGAGATAATCGGTGGCGTTCATCCAGCGAATCTCGCCGTCGGAAGTGCGGATGACGAGCATCACCGGATAATTATGCGCCAGCCAGTATTCGGCGTGTCGCGGTTTGATTTGGAAAATCTCTTTTTCATCGCGTTTGCGCGTCCGCAAATAAGAATCGCCGGATTTTAGCTGCAAATAAACTTTCTTGCCGCTCGCATTGTTTTCGTAATCTTTAAACTCGATTTCTCCGTCAATTCCCCAATCGGAATTCGCAATCGGGCGAAAGATTTGCCCGGCTTCTCCGGCGACGGCAAAAGCGTGACCGACCAGAATCAATTCGCGGCTTTCATTGTCAATCGCAATTCTGGCTTCTTCTTCCATTTCTCGGACTTTTTGCCCGAACTCATCCGAAGCGAATTTTTCTTCAATCAAATCCAGAATGTCGAATCTTTCTTCGCAGACCGGACAAAGAATAGTTTTCTCGCCCTTTTTCAATCTGATTTCGATTGCCCTTTCGTTTTCAAACGGCGTTTCGCAATGCGGACAGACGTAATGACGCTTGCGCGTGACTTTTTCGTCTTTCGCCTTTAGATGGTCGTGAACATAGCGAATAAAAACGACTTTGGTTTCGTCCGGTATTTCCTTGTCGAAATAAACGGTGACTTCCGCCGCGCCTTCCGCCTTTTTAGTCATTTTCAGCCCGACGATTTTGCCCGACTGTGTTTTGAAATCAGCGGCGTAACGCCAGAGCTGATGTTTGTCAAAAGCTTTGGTGTGATGAAGACGGACGACGAGCGTGGCATAAATCTCATCGAGCATTCCGCTGAATTGATAAGTCACCAGAATCGAAGGATGCGTTTTCTGTTCCGGTCGCTCGCGGCGAAAATAAGAGGGAAAAACAAGCAGCATTCCTTCATCGCCTTTCTCCTTCAAACACAACCCGCGCGAGACAAAAGTTTGCTGCATTGCCCGCAAAACAATTTCTTCTTCAAAAGGCGGCAGCCGCTCAATATCCTGATAATCAAGCTCGCCCGCCAATACCTTTTCTTCTGAAATACAGCCGATTTCCTCAACATGAGCGCGAACCGAGCGCACCAGAGCACCCGCGTAAGAATTGATGCGTTCAGGCTGCAATAAAACAAAATCACCGAACTCCAATTCCCAAACAATGCCCGAACCGGCAAGCAAACCGACAACCGCCCGCAATTCTTCAATCTCAAAACGCTCGTCCGGCAGACGCATTTCAAGCTGTTGTTTAAGCTCGGAAATGCGCAATAAAACTTTGCCTTCGTCTTTGAGGCGGACGATTTCGTCTTTGAGCAATTTAAAAATGCGCGGCGAAGTTCGGTGCGGAATGTCGTTCCAATTTATATTTTCAATAATCGCCCGCCGCAATTCTTCGCAATTTTCGCCCGTCGTCGCGCTCGTTCGCAGATAACCGGCAAATCCGCGCTGACTGATAAATTCATCAATACTTTTCTGGCTGACGGTTAGCTCACCTCTATCGCAACGCCCGGCGACAAGCAGTTTATTAAATGGACGCCGTGCCGCTTTTTGTAAGTCTCTGTCCCATTGTCCAAGTCCTTCAAAAGGATTATCGCTTTGCGGATTGAAAACGAGAACAGCCAGCGAGGTTTCATCCATAAAAAGCTGGTGAATAAGACGATAATCGGATTGTCCGGCAAAATCCCAAAGCCAAATCTCGCGCTCTGTATCATCAGTATTGACCTCGCCTGGCAATTTCAACTGCGTCGCCCAAACGCCATCTGTGGAAGTAAGATCAGAAACAAATCTGTTTTCTGTTAATCTATACGCCAAACCTGACTTTCCAACACCGCTGTCTCCAACAAGAAGAACTTTAGCATTTGTATACCATGCAGTAACTTTTCTCTCAGACGAAGGAATTGCAATATTATCTTTATTTGTTTTATTTGAAGTTTCTAAATACTCTAAACGAATATTATGATTTTCCGTCGTGAAAACTATTAAGTCACCTTTTGCAGTTATTGCTGTTCCAGCACTAGGAAACACATCTTCGTTAAAAATCGCGATACATTTGCCACTGATTAATTCCCAAACTCGAACAGTACCGTCGTTTCCGCTTGACACAATTAATCTTCCACCTGTTGTTGTCGCCACGCTTACAACAGAATCAGTGTGCCCTTCTAAAATTCTTACACATTTGGCATTATAGGTATCCCAAACTCGTATTGTTCTATCATCAGAGCCTGAAATTACTAATCGTCCTCCTGAAGTAACTGCTACTGCTAAAACCGAATCAGTGTGTCCCCCAAATGTGCTTATTCCTCCCATGCCTGTTGGTCCCCAAATACGAATTGTTTGGTCAAACGAACAAGAGACAATTTGTTCACCGTCTGGCGTTATTGAGACCCCTGTAACAGAATTTCGGTGTCCCTCAAAAGTTATCAAGCATTTTTTACTTGCTCTTTCCCAAACCTTAATCGTTCCATCACGACAGCCGGAAACAATTTTACTTCCTGCTGCTGTTATAGCTACAGAGAAAATTGAATCTTTATGACCTTTAAGAATAGCTAAACATTTTCCAGTTTCTGTATCCCAAACTCGGACAGTATTATCGTGAGAACCCGAAACGATTGTTTTTCCATCAGGTGTAACAGCAAGTGAATTTATTTGCTGGGTATGACCTTCAAAAATTTTATATTCTTTTTCTTTCTTACTCTGTTTAAATTGCTTAACTTGTACTGTTTCTGTTTCTTGTAGTGAGCTAAGTAGTTCTAAAAGTCGGTCATACTGTTTCTTGTCCTTGTTGCGCCAATCTAAATAAAGAAATTGTTTTAAGGTTTCTTTGATTTCACTGTCGTCAAGCCGGAGCGGTATAAAGCGGCGTTGTTTGTTTTGCGGGTCGCGGAAAATGGCTGTGCCGCGTTCGAGCGAAACCCAATCGGAGCCGAAGGCGTTTGCCGACATTGCTAGAATCAAAATTCTCGACTCTTCCAAACCTTGTTCGATTTTCGACGGAATCGAATCTCCGATTTGAATTTCCCATTCGTCAAACCAGACGCACACGCCGTCGGCTTTTAATCTTTCCGCCAATTCGCGCACTACGGGTTTGTCTTTTGAACTGTGGCTGAGAAAGACATCATATTTGAACTTTTTTTCGGCTTCGTTAGAGTTGCTCATAGTTTCCCTGCCGGTGAAATGAATTGAGTCAAAAGATTTTACACTAATCGGAGGGGTTCTTGAATCAGTGAGTAAGAAACGCAGCACAAATCAGTACCGCCTGCAATAGCGGGCAGTTTAATGTCCCAAGTTGAATCCTTAGAAACCTGTTTGAAAACTCGAAAAAGTCGCCAACGGCGACAAACATCACCGCTTCGCCGCCTAGCGTGAAACGCTAGGAATTAAGCAAACCATAATCGCTCGCTGTAAGCGAGCAACAAATGAATGGTAGATTGTTCGACGCTTTCAGCGTCGGGCGTGTTTATTTGCCGTGAACCTAGCGATTCTCGCTAGGCTATACTGTTGGTCATCTTCGATGACAAAAACAATGAGTTTACGAGTTTTCAAACAGTTTCTTAACAAGAAGATTCTAGTTTGCCTACTTAAACTACCCGCTTCCACCATCGCGGTTCTGACTTTAAGCGCAAAACGCTCTGATTTCATTTGAATAATTCCTGAAAAGCGCGGCGCGTTTCCGGCGCAGGCTCGACGCCCAGCTCTTTGTTAAGCATTTCGCGCAAATTTTCAAACTGTTCTTTGACTTTCGAGCGTTTCCCCTGCGCGGCATAAACTCGCATCAGAAGTCGGTGAACGTCTTCGCGGTAAGCGTCTTCGCGCAGAATTTCGCTGGCTAATTTTATCGTCTGCGACCAGTCTTTTTCTTTAAAAGCAATTTTCGCCAGCGCATTTAGAATTCGCCCGTATTGCTCGCGGTAAAACGCGCGCTGTTCTTCAGCCCAATCGTCGTAAATGCCCGCCATAAATTCGCCGCGATACAATTTATGCGCGGCGTCTAAATTTTCCCGAAACCGCGCTTCGTCGCCGTCGCGCTTGGCTGCTTCGGCTTCGGCGAAAAAGCGGTCGAAATCTTCTGTGTCAATCGAATAAGAAAGCTCCGGGTTGAGCTGATAAGCGCCGTCGCGGTAAAGCAGAAAGTTTTGCTTGATGGTCTGGCGGCTGTTCAAGGCTTTGCGGATGTGGGAAATCGTCGGGTGGAAATTTTTCTCGACCGCTTCAAAATCCGATTCGCCCCAAAAAGTGTCAATCAGCGAATCTTTCTCCACGCGCCGATGGCGGCTTGTAGCGATAAAACAAAAAATATCCCGCGCTCGCCGCGTCGTCCAGGCATCGGGCGCAAACGGTTTCGACGAATCGCGGAAAATCTCGACCGGACCCAAAACTTTGAGCGTTAAATCAACGACCGGAGCGGTTGGAGAAGAGGAGAAAGAGAGAAGAGAAGAGGAAACAGTTTGCGCGCTTTTTGCCGATTCCTCTTCTCCCTTTCTCCTTTTTTCCTCTTCTATGTTCGGGCGTAAATCAACCGGCAGATGCTCGATAACATCTTCGTCCGCAAACAAAGTCGGGTAGCGCTCGATTTCGCTGCGGAGCCAGTATTCGTAATCGAAACGCGCAGCCAAATCCAGAGCGCGTTTGGCGTGCTGAAACATTTCTTTGCGCAGTCCGGCGTGGTGGCAAACCGAGGCGATCAGAACCGACGCGGAAGCCTCGTAATAATAAAGATTTTGCGCATGAAAATATTGCAGAATCTCTTCCAATTCCGCCGCCAGATTTTCCGTTTCGCGCTGCATCAGCCGGACGCGGCACAAACTGAGCCGCGCAGTGTGAATCCCGATTTCGTTTTTCGCTTTTTGCCGAAACTCCAACAATCGCTCAAGCAGATTGCGCGCCGCCGCCGCATCGCCGCGCATCACGGCGAGCAAAGCGCGTTCTTCGTCCAATTCTTTGGCAAGCGGGTCAATTCCGGCTTCTTCGTAAGATTTGCGGGCGCGCTCGTAATATTCGGCGGCGTGCGGGAAATCCCGTTTCTCTCGATAAAAATTGCCGTAAGACTCAAAAACTTCCGCGCGCAGAGATTTCAGATTGTAAAGCTGGCAGAGTTCCAGAGCTTTATTTAAATGCGTCTCGGCTTCCGTCAATTCGCCGCGATAAATGTACATTCGGGCGACGTTTAAATGTCCGACTGCTTCTTGCGGCAATTGCGCTGTCTGCTCATCGCCGAGCATTCTGCGAAGCCAGCGCAAGCTCTCGCCGAAATCGCCGCGCAAACCCGCCGGAACGCCCAGATTGTGGGAAACCAGACGTACAAAACGCGCGTCACCGCGCCGTTCGGCGGCTTCGAGCGCGAGCCGGAAATGGCGTTCAGCCCCGCTCCACGAACCTTGCGCGATGAGACACAGACCGCGCGTGTTTTCGCATTTCATCCGCACTTCGGAATCTTCGCCGACGAGCCGCTCCGCCTGTTCCAAAAACGCAAGTGAGTCACGGCAATCACCGCCGCGCCGCGCAAGACTAGCGAGCGAATGCAGAGCTTCGGCTTCGCCTTCGGCGTCGTTTTTTTCATTGAGCAATTTAACCGCGCGGCGCAAAATATTAACCGCTTTTTCGGTTTCGCCCTGCAAACGTGCGACTTCGGCTTTGTAAATCAAAGCGCGCGGAAATTGATTTAAATTTTCTTCGGGAATGCGGTCGGAAAACATTCCGAGCGAGAGAATCGCGCCGCTTGTCAGCCAGTTTTCGCCTGCTTCGGCGATGATTTCGGCGGCTCGCCCGTAATTTTCCGCAGCCAGCAGATAAGGCGTCGCTTGTTCCCACTGCCGCCGGGCGAGAAAAAATTCGGCAATCCCGGTTCGCTCCTTCGCCACGCTGTCGCGCCCGATTTCGGTTCGCAGACGGCGGAGCAAAAAATCACGGAAAAGCGGATGAAACCGATAAACTTCGCCGCCGCCTTCGCCCGCCACCGTGACGAAAACATTACGCTGAACGAGCGTCGGCAAAACGGCGGCGGTTCTCGCTTCGGGAAAAAGCTGGCTGCAAACATCGAGCGGCAAGCTCTCCAAAAGCGACAATTTGAGCATCAATTGCTGCGTTTCTTCCGGTTCGCGGGCGAAAACTTCTTCGGCGAAATAATCGAAAATGTCTTTTTCCGACTGCCGCAACACGTCGGTTAAATCCATGTTCGCAGTGTGATTCGCCGAGTGCGTCTGCTCTTCGGCGACTTGCCGGATAAGCTGCAAAGCCGTCGCCCAGCCGTGCGTGCGTTTGCGATATTCGGCAAGCTCTTCCGGTTTAAGCTCGATATTTAAGGATTTGCGAAACAAGTCGCGCGTTTCTTCATCGGTAAAAAGCAAATCATCGCGCGTGATAACAAGCGCGCCGCCCTGTGTGCGGCGGCGAACGACGGCGAGCGGCGGCAAATCTCTGGTCGTGATAACGACGTGCAAAACGTCCGATGAATACGCGAGCAAGCGGTCAACCAGTCGGTGAACAATCGTCTCGCGCCCGATGTGGTGATAATCGTCTAAGACGAGAATCAGAGGCTGTTCGATTGTTTCGAGAATCTCGTTTAATAAAAGGTCAACCGCGCGCTCCGGGTTGCGGATTAAATCGTCGCCAGCTTCTTCGAGATAAGACAAAATCGTCTCGCCGAAATCCGCGACAACGCGGCGGATACCGTGAACGATATAGCCCAAAAAAGTAAACGGATCGGCGTCGGTGTGATCGAGCTGATACCAAACCGCCGGGCGCTGCGGCTGATTGCGAATAAAATCCGCGACGAGCGTAGTTTTGCCGTATCCGGCATCAGCCGTCACGAGCGTGACCGGCGCGCTCAAATTCGTTTGCAGCTTTTGCGTCAGGCGCGGGCGCGAAAGCAAATCTATCACCGCGCGCGGCGGCAGCAATTTGGTTCGCAAAAAGAAGCTCGGTCTCTGCATTGTTATTTCAACAAATCTCGTGAATCGACGGATTTATTATGTCACAAATTTTTAACTCTTAAGACTAAAAACGGCAACTGGTAACGTCCTAAAGTTGTGATGCGGGCAGTTTTTCTCAAAACTCGTAGAAAAGCAGTGGTTTTGTTACTTTGAAAACTTTACGACTTGGCTGCCTAAAAGGTGCATTTAGCGAAGATTGTGAAGGAGTGTTATGACGTTAATAAAAATGGTTGTTTTCTTTACTCTTCTTATTAGTCAATTCAACCGAAATGTCCAATAAAAGCAAAGTGGGCAAAAAGAGTAGTTTTTGCCCAGGCTTCAACATTATTAAATGAAAATAGGTATTAAGGATTTTCCCCGGTACCTATTTTTACAAATCTCTATTTTCTCGCTCGCAAGAATTGGTTTGTCGCTTGTTACTGGATTGTTTGCCCACCGTCAATCACTAGAGCGTGTCCCACGACAAAAGAAGAGGCATCTGAACAAAGCCACAAAACGGCATCAGCAATTTCTTCAGCCTCTCCCATTCTGCCAATTGGCTCCTCTGAAACCACTTTCGCCCGTCCCTCATCGGTGCCGCCGGTGAAGCGTTCCATCATCGCAGTAGCAATATATCCGGGGGCAACGGCATTAACGCGAATATTCTGCCCGGCGTAATCGAGTGCCGCCGATTTGGTCAATCCGATGATGCCGTGTTTGGCGGCGGCGTATGCCGCTCCTCCTTTAATTCCGATCACACCGGCGCCTGATGAAACATTGACGATTGCACCGCCGCCTTGCTGGAGAAGTAGCGGGATTTCATACTTCATACAAAGAAAGGCACCGCGCAGGTTAGTATCTATGATCCGATTCCACTCATCTTCTTCAAAGTCTGCTATAGCGGCATTGCGTTGTTCAATCCCGGCATTGTTGAAAGCGAAATCCAGCCGACCGAACTCTTCGATAGTCTTATCCAAAGCCGCTTTCACATCTTCGGCTTGAGTTACATCGCACTTGACCGCAAATGCTCGTCCGCCTTGTTCCTCAATAAGCTGCGCCGTTTCCCGGCTGCTCTGTTCTGAAATGTCAGCGACCACCACGCTCGCTCCTTCGCGTGCAAACGCCAGCGCGGTAGCGCGTCCGATACCGCTTCCTGCTCCGGTGACAAAAGCGACTTTTCCTTTATAAAATTCATTCTGATTCATTGCCATTTTTAACCTCTGAGTTTTATTGCAATCAAGATTTTTAGAAGCTGTTATTTAACTTCAGTTTTGTATTCCTCATCCGTCACCGGCTTTAACCAATTTACCTGGCTGTCGCCTTTGTAATTGGTAATGACGACGTGCGTCATTTGACTTGTCGAAGATGCGCCGTGCCAGTGATCTGTGTCGGGCGGGCAAAGAACTACATCGCCTTTATTGAGCGGTCTGACGGCTTTTCCTTTCTCCTGATAAAGCCCTCTGCCATCCGTCACGAGTATGGTTTGTCCAGCCGGATGATTGTGCCAGAATGCCCGCGCGCCCGGCTCGAATGTGACACTGGCGACTGAAAAATTATTGTTTTCGTTTTTAGGGGCGAGCGGCTGAACATAAACCGTTCCCGTAAAAGTTTCCGCCGGGGCTTTTTCGCCCTTCGGAAAAATCGTGTTTTCGGTTTTGTTTTCAGTCTTTTCCATTTTTGCATTCTCCCTATTAGCCGATTGCTGATTAGCTGATTGCTGATTGCTGCATCCGGCGGCTAAAAAAAGCGCCGCGCATAATATCAATCCGATTGTTATTCTTTTCATAATTTTACTCTTGCGGTAATTACTCAAATTCAAACGTCACCGTTACGTCTCCTGACCCGGCTGCCGCTTCAAGCCCTGAAGGGTCGTCAATCCGTCCGAGCTTTGTGTAGCTGTATTGCGTGGGAAATGTTTTATAGAAAAGCACTAAAGTATTGCTTCCCCAAAGCATCAGATCGCCGTTGTTGATTGTTTTGGGATTGGAAGAGTTAGTTGGCAAGGTATTTGAGAAATCGTATTTTTTCTCGTTGCCGTTTAACTCATCCATTTTTATGGTCAACGGCAGCATCGCTTTGAAGGCGGCTGCCGTCTCATTGTCAAAAAGCGTCGCGTTAAAAGTTTTCGAGCCGATTTTAATCTTCATCTTACTGCCCTTTGTCTGCTTGGTATGGTAGATTTCTTTGTTAGAGTTATCGGTGTTAGAGACCATTGCAGAATGATCTCTATCGCAACCGGCAGCACCACCAAAAAGCAATAATATTGAAAACATCATTAGAATTAGGCGCGTCATATTATTTTAGGTTCGTTTTGAAAAAGGTTTCCAATCTATCAAACGGAATTAATTCCACCCGGTCATATAGATCAACGTGACCGGCATTCGGCACGATTACCAATTCTTTCGGTTCTGCTGCACGTTTGTAAGCATCCTCGCTAAACTCTCTTGAGTGCGCCGTATCACCAGTGATGAAAAGCATCGGACGCGGAGAAATCGTTTCTATGTCATTGAACGGATAAAAGTTCATAAACTTAGTGCTGCTGCTCAATGTCGGGTGTGTGGTTAGTTCCGGCGAACTTCCTTTCGGCGTGTATTCACCTCGCGGGGTTCGGTAAAAATCAAAAAACTCACGCTGGATCGGGTGTGTGTTGGCATCCAGCTTATGAACAGTTCCGCTCGTGTATTTGGTTTCACCGCCGGTAAACTCGGCGTAACGCTGCTCGGCAGCATCAGCGATAATTTTCTTCCTCTGCTCAAGCGTCAAAGATTTATTCAACGCATTACGGTTGGCAGCGCCCATATCATACATACTGATAGTAGCGACGGCTTTCATTCGCGGATCAATTTTAGCGGCACTAATAACAAAGCTTCCGCTGCCGCAAACTCCAATGATGCCGATGCGGTTTCTGTCAACAAACGAGCGAGTGCCGAGAAAATCAACGGCTGCGCTGAAGTCTTCCGCATAAACATCAGGCAAAACTGCATTGCGCGTCGCGCCTTCGCTTTCTCCCCAGAAAGAGAGATCAACGGCTAAAGTGATAAACCCGCGTTCAGCCATATGAGCGGCGTAAACATCGGCACTTTGCTCTTTGACGGCTCCCATCGGATGCCCGACAATGATGGCAGGATTTGGTTTATTCCGATCAAGATTTTTGGGAATAAAAAGATGTCCCGCAACCTTCATCTTGTATTGATTCTGAAAACTGACCGCATACAGATCAACATCGTCGCTGACCTTAAAGGTCGTATAGTTTTTTGGATTTAATTGTTTCATTTCCGATTTTCCTTTTTGTTTTCCGGTCGTCTGTGCTGTTGCCTCTCCCCAAAACATTAGGAACGCCGCTGCTATGATTGCTAATTTTTTCATAATCATTGTTACTTTCCTCCTCACGAAAATTTCATTTTTCGCGTTGATCAAAAACATCACTTTTCTCTAAATACCTCTTACTTCTGACAGCAGGCGTTTTATTGCGCCCTACTATCTAAATTTAATTATGGGGACTTGAAGACGGATAGCGTGAGGACGTTTCACGAAAAAAACCGGACAATTCTCTAAAAGCTCGCCTCGTAACGTGCTGAACAGCATCGAAGCATTTAGTATTAATTTATGAACCAAAAAGAAGCAGAGTTAGAGAAGAAAAGGATGCAGATCAACCGGGAAGAGCTGATCGAGCGAATGACTCGTATTGCTCCCGAAAACAGCCTTCTGGAAGTATTTCCGGGCATCTTCATCTATCAGTCATCGAAACCAACAGAGAGCGACATTTCCGTCTTAAAACCCGCTTTTTGCGTGATCGCCCAAGGCAGCAAAGACGTTCTTCTAAACGATGAATTATTTCATTACGATTCCGGTCATTATTTAATTTCGACGCTCGATCTGCCGATTAAGAGTAATGTCGTCGAAGCGTCTAAGGAAAAACCTTATTTGAATCTTCGGATAGACCTCGATCCGGCAACGGTCGCTTCGGTGATGATGGAATCGAACATTGAAGCAAAAAAAAGCAACTCGAAAATAAAAGCAATGGATGTCAGCCCGGTTGATGCGGATTTGCTTGATGCGGTCGTTAAATTGGTGAAACTTTTTGATAAGCCGGACGAGATGAAATTATTCGCTCCCGTTATTATCCGCGAAATCATTTACCGGCTTTTGAAAGGAAGGCAAGGCGAGCGATTAAGTCATCTCGTAACTTCAGAAGGCGACACGCACCGCATTTCAAGAGTGGTTAAAAAACTCCGTGAAAATATTGACCAGCCGCTAAGTATCGAAGATATAGCCCGCGAGCTTGGAATGAGCGTGTCGGGTTTTCACAATCATTTTAAGTCCGTCACGGCAATGAGTCCTTTGCAGTTCCAGAAACAAATGCGGCTTCAAGAGGCGCGTCGTTTAATACTGACCGAAAATATGGATGTCGCCAGTGCAAGTTTTCAGGTTGGGTATGGGGATCCGTCATACTTCAGCCGGGAATATAAAAAAATATTCGGGGTTCCTCCGCTTCGTGATGTCGCCAAACTTCGCAGTAGTTTAGCCAATAGCTAATTAGACATTTTAACTGTTTTGTCTAATGCAGTTGTGCCTTTTGAATTGTTCGATGCGGGTTTATTTTTCACTCGCAACTTTGAAATGTGGGTTCTCGATGATACCAAAGACGTTTCCAAACGGGTCTGTCACCGTCGCTACGCGAACGCCGCTGCCGACATCATACACATCGCTATGTTTCTTCGCGCCAAGTTCAAGCATCCGCTTGTATGCTGCTGCGGCATCTTTGACGCCCCAATAAGCGACGGCATTATTACCTTTTGACACACCGGACATATCCGGGTCTAGCCCTAACTCGAAGCCACCAATATTAAAGCCAACATAAAACGGTTGGTCAAAATAAGGCTTAGTTCCTAACACCTCTGTGTACCATGCTTTGGCTTTCTCAAGATTATCTACATTGTAAATGACAGTTCTTAGTCCTTGAAACATTTTCTTCTCCTTTATGCCAACCGACGCGGGCTTATTTTGCTGCTGAAAACTAACATTTGCTAAAGAAAGGACAACAAATAGCGCAAGTGATGCAAGAATAAGTTTTCGTTTGGTCATTGTTTTCTAAATTTCTTATTTTTTATGTCTTGGCTTGGGCGTGGGCTGCGCCGTCACGAAATCTACGCTTTGTTTGAGCCAAACGGCTAAATCCCTTTTATCCGTCCAAACTTCCGGCGGAACAACGATATACTGCTTGCTCGGAGTCGAGTCGGTTTCATATTGCAGCCGTTTCGCTTCTTCCAATTTTAGTAATTCCATTTGCGCCGCCGGTGAAAGTTTAAGTGCCAAACCGACGTTTGAAAGAGATGCAAAAACGCGGCTTTTTACATAAGCGCAGATGCCGCCGAACATCGGTTTAAATTCCAGTTCCAACGCGAAACTTTCAGCCGCCGCGACAAGCTGATTTTCCATCTCTGCTAATTGCTTCTTTTCTGATTGCTTATTACTCATTTTTATTCAACCGGGCTGCCGATCTCAACGATCACGCCCAACAAAATCGCGCACATAGCCGACAACCTGACCCCACGGTTTTGTTTTCGGTTCACGAACGACGGTTGCTCCGACTTTCACGGCTTTAGCAAATTCCCCTTCGACATCTTTGATCTTACTAATTTTTAGACGGGTTCGTATTGGAAAAATGGAACACAAAAGATAAGAAATACCATCGGGTTTTTATCCGAAAAAATTGCTTGGCGTTACTCCCGTCAAATCTTTGAAGTCGGAAATAAAATGAGCTTGGTCGTAATAGCCGTTCTCTAAGGCAAATAACGCCCAATCATTGACCGGCGCACGGCGGGCGCATTTGAGTGCGGCTTGAAGGCGAACGATGCGGGAAAACATTTTAAGATTAAGTCCGACCGCTTCGGTAAAAATGCGGTTAAGGTGTTGGCGGCTTATTTCGAGCGTTTTACTAAGCATATTCACCGAGTAGTTTCCATCGTGCGCGTTAAGTAGGGTGATGGCGGCTTGAACCTTCCGGTTTCCAATAGCGTTATTAGAAAGTTGCTTTTCTAATAAGTTCTCTACCGTTTCGATTTGCCGTTTTACTTGTTTATTATCCATCACATCTGAAAATTCCGAATAAGCATTTCGCCAGACATCTTCTGATTTTATTTGAGTGTCTGCTATTTCTTTCAAGGAGATGTTTAAGAAAGACGACGCGCCACCGGGACGAAACCGAACGCCAAAATACCTGGCGTTCGGTTGTAAAGTTACCATTACTGATTTAGTCATACTGCCGACGATTACGCCTAAAGGACGCGAAATGTTATCAAATATCAGATCAATGCAGCCGTCCGGTAAAACTCGATACTTTTCCGGCTCTTTAATTTCAGGAACCTGCAAAGACCAATAACTAGCCACAAATGGATTTAGTCGAGGACTGGGCGAATATTCGAGATAAATAGAAGACATCTTTTGCTTTTCAGATTATAAATTTAATCGGCATCTAGTTAAATTTGCCAGTTCGGAAAATAAGAAAACGGTCTTTTTCTTGACTCTTATTTTATTAGACAAAATAGCTGAAGTGTCTAATTGTGCTTATTAAAATTCGACTTTTTCAACATTTTTCGCTGCCCAATAACGCCATAAATTTAACTGAAGTGTCTAATGAGATTTCTTTCATTTGCAGAGCAGAAAAAAGTAAAGTAAACAAACGTTTTCGAGAGTTATAAGTTTACAACACCACAAGATTAGGACACTAACCGACAATCGCAACAGATTCTAAATTATCAATCAAAGAAATTATCTTAAAAACAAAACCGGAGTTTATAGCTTCTAGGCGAAACTAATAAACTCCGGTTTTTGCGGTAGCTGAAAGAATGGCACATTTTTCAGCTTATAATTTTAAAACTTCGCCTTGTTTCTCGCAGGCGTTTTTCAAAGCCTCTGCAAGCTGGCAGAGCTTTGCCGCTCGACCGAAAGATTGGGCGTGAGCGGCTTTTGCCTGTTCGGCAGACAAACCCGAAAGCGCAAATAATTCGATTGCTTCGGCTTCGGTAAAATTGAGCAAATCTTCTTCGATGACCGAGAGCATCTGTTTTGAACGCAGACGCCAGAGAGGGAGCGAAGGCTGGCTGCGCGAGAGCAGCAGCAATTCGATGTCGGGCGTCAGAGACATCACCAGACTGCGGAAAAATTCTTCAAACCATTCGGCGTCGAAAACCAGATGCACGTCGTCCAGCGCGATCAGCAAAGGCTTTTCCGAAGCCGCGACCGCCAGCCAGGCGGCGACCGATTCGGTAATCTGCGCGACGTTTGATTCGTCCAGCCCGCCGACGAATTCTTTTAAACCTTTTTTCTGACAATCAATGCGGTGTTTATCAAAAGCTGCAATTAGATAATTGAGAAAAACCGTCCAATCGTTGTCTGCGGCTTCGACTGTGTACCAGGCGATTGTGCGACCGTAAGTTTCGGCAAAATCAACCGCGAGCGTCGTTTTTCCCGTTCCGGCGCGACCGGAAATGAGC
The DNA here is from genome assembly GCA_036388995.1 of Pyrinomonadaceae bacterium. Taxonomy (GTDB): domain Bacteria; phylum Acidobacteriota; class Blastocatellia; order Pyrinomonadales; family Pyrinomonadaceae; genus JALZCH01. Next base: position 38,091 of record DASVQU010000105.1, read on the forward strand.
GTTGCCGAGGTTTGTTTTAAAGTATTTCCCAAATGCTCAAGCAGGCGCGAGCGTTTGATGTTTCCGCTGATGCAGGGAGCAACGATTTTATCCGTGACGAGCCGCAGCGTTTCTTTGCCCGAAGCAGGAATTGGAGAGCTTTTGTCGGTTGCAAAAGAAGAGCCGTCGAAGCTGATTGCAGCTTCGTTCCAGTCGTTTAAATTGTGTGAAGCAAAATCCAACATATCGTTTTTCACTTTATCAACCTCGACTTGAGCAATACTTGAAGTTTCGATAGCTTCGAGCCTTGCCGCCTGACCGTTTATTGTGCTAAAACTTTCGGCAGCGCTTTCCCGCAATGCCGCAGAATAAAAAATCTATTTTCAAATCGTTTCTTCGACAGCTTTCGTTTGTCTGTCTTTTGACTTTTTCTGCGCTTGTTTTATCCGGCTGCGCGACGCCCGGCAATGACGAGCCTTATTTCGGAAAAACCGGACCGCCTTCGGAAAACGTCGTGCGCTACATTTCCGGTCCCGAACCCGAATCGCTCGATCCGCAAATCGGTTCGACTCAAGTCGAGCAGAGAATTTATCTCGCTCTTTACGAAGGCTTAATCGAATATCACCCGGAAACTCTCGAACCCGTTCCGGCAATCGCCGAAAATTGGGACATCAGCCCGGATTCGACCGTTTTCACTTTTCATTTGCGGCGAAACGCGCTCTGGTCAAACGGCGAACCCGTTACGGCGAAAGATTTCGTTTACACCGTCCGGCGCGGGCTTGAGCCGAAGCTCGCGTCGCGCCTTGCCGGTCAAGCGTATTACATCAAAAACGCCAAAGCCTTTAACGACGGCGAAAGCTTTATCCAAGACCCGGCAAATGGCGAATTTCTGTCCGAAAAAGGCGCTCGGCTGACTGTTCCGTCCGACGCTAAATCGCAAGCCGCGCTGTTTAAACAAAAACCCGAACTCGAATCTCAGATTGCAGGCAAAAAGCTGATTCCGGTCGCTGCCGAAGATGTCGGCATCGAAGCGCCCGATGATTTCACCGTTCGCATCACGCTGGAACAGCCGGTGCCGTTTTTTATCAAGATTCTCGCGCACAATTTCTTTCGCATTGTGCCTGAAAAAGTTATCAAAGAACACGGAAACCGCTGGACGCAGCCGCAAAATATTGTCACCAGCGGAGCTTTTCGTTTGAAAAGCTGGAGTCCGTATCACGAACTCGTTGTCGAAAAAAATCCTTTTTATTGGGACGCCGCCACAGTTCAGCTCGACGAGATTAAGTTTTATCCGGTCGAGGACATCAATACGACGATGAATCTTTACAAAGCGGGCGATGTTGACGCGACTCATAATCGCTCGGTTCCGCGCTCGTGGCTCTTTTTTATTCAGCCGAAAAAAGACCATATGGATGAACGCGAGGCTTCAATCGAGTATTACCTCATCAACACGACAAAGCCGCCGACCAGCGACGTTCGCGTTCGTCGCGCTTTCGCGCTGGCGATTGACAAGCGCGTTTTAACAGTCCAGCGCCGCAACGCCAAACCGCTTTCGAGTCTCGTTCCGCCCGCGATTTTCAGCGGTTACGAGCCTCCGCAAACCGAAGATTTCAATCCTGAATTATCAAAGAAACTGCTCGCCGAAGCCGGATTCCGCGATGCTAACGGAAATTTCGACGCATCGAAGTTTCCGGTGGATCAAGTTGAAATCGCTTACAACACGAGCGAAAGCAATCGCTTTATCGCCGAGCTTATTCAAGCCCAATGGAAACAAAATCTGGGCATAACCGTGCCGCTCAAAAATATGGAAACCAAAACGTATGTCAGCTATGCGACCAAGCTCGAATACAAAGGTTTCGCGCGACTCGGTTACGCCGCCGATTATGTTGATCCGTACAGTTTTCTGAGCGTTTTTGCCACCGCCGGAGGCGATAACGGAACGGGCTGGAGCAGCCCGCGTTTCAAAGAACTGCTGGATAAAGCGAATCAGACGCTTGATAACACAGAGCGTTATCAAATGCTGTCCGAAGCCGAGAGCTTGTTTTTATCAGAACAACCCGTTATTCCGTTGGTGACCAGCTCGACGAATTGGATGAAAAAGCCTTATGTAAAAGGAATGTATGCAAATCCGCTGACGCTGCATCCCTGGAAATTCGTTAGGATTGAACGAAACCCGCAGCTTTGGGACACAAAAAAATAGGCGACAGTTCAGATTAAATTAGCCCCGCTGAACCTGCCGCCTTTAAGTCAAGTTTAAGTTTCCCCTAGCTTCCCCTAAAAGCTTTTTAGCTTTGTTTAGTTAGAGAGCGTTGCTTGCCGCTTGACCTTCCCCTCAGCCTTACCTTGCATTTGCTTTCTGCTCTCTAACTAGATTCAAGGATAAAAAATCACACTTGAGAAAAACTTGAGGTTTGGAGAAGTCTTTTGTTTTCAGATAATAAATTGATTTTACATTCCGATAGAATATCGCTTAAACATTCAATTTCAATAACAAAAAAAGGCGGTCAAAAGACCGCCTTTAAATTTACTATTTTTGAATCGCTTTCTTATTCAACCGCAAGCTGCGTCAAACGAACCATTGCCTGCGCCAGTTCTAAACGGGTTAAAGCGCGGGACGAATTGAAATTCGCAACGTGCGTTACAAGCAAACCTTTTCTCAACGCGACTGCGGCGTAACCGCGATATTGCGAAGGAACGGTCAGCGCGTCAGGCGTTGTCAAAGGAGTCGAAGCGACGAGATGCTCAAATCCGGCTGCTTTCACCAAAGCAATTGCGGCGGCTAATCGAGTTGTGGGCGCATAAGGATTAAACGCGCCGCCCGTTGTTGCGTCAACAAAAAGCTTGCCGTTCGGGAAAGATTGCGCGCTTTCGATTGCTTCGCGGGTTGTTAAATCGCGCACGTCCGAATAAAGCGGAGCAGCGGCGATGTATTGCGGAACGCGCGCGCCTCTGAGCAAAGCCGCCGCCATTTCAGATCGCATTACCGTTGCACCGGGGCGAAAGCTCTTGCCTTCTGGGAGCATCACGTACGAACGGAGACTTTGTCTGACGGTTGCCTGAACAGCCGGAGCGAGTGTGTTTAAATCGGCGAGCGGAGCAATTTCGGCGCGCGTCGTTTCGACAGCGCCAAAGAAATTCTGTGGCGTTCCCAAAGCGCCGGTATGATAAGCAAGAGCGCTCCAATTTGGAGCGGACGGCTTGTTAATCGTCACTTTTTCGCGTCGCGCCGTTAATCCCGCCGAATTCACATAATTCGATTCGTCGTATAACTTACCGCTCGCGTCGTTTACCGTTAAACCCAAATCGTTCGAGCTGAACATATCGCCCCACGCGATACTGACTCCGGCTTGAATCGCATCCGACGGAAGCTGAACATTCATTTGAACGGGCGTTCCGGGCGTTGCCAACCCGCTAAAGGTTTGCGTAGTCGAGGTATAGAAATTAACCGCACGCCGTTCGAGAACCGAGCGGAAAATTCCGGTTTCGCGGTTCGGAAAAGCAGATTCGAGAACGGCGGCGTGAACGTTGAGCATCCCTGCGCCGACTTCGTGCGCGTAATACGGCGGCAAAGGCGTCGCCGTGCGCTGCAAAATCTCTTTGATTTGCGCGGGCGTCAAATTCGGATTCGTTTCGAGCATCAAAGCAATCGCGCCCGCAACCTGCGGAGCACTGAACGAAGTTCCGCTCGCCGTCGTGTAAAACGGCAACTCCGTCAACGACAAACGCTTTAAGTCTTCGCCCTGAGCAATGCCCAAAACGCTCGTCTGCGTCGGCAAGCTTCGCAGGCTGACGACGTTTACGCCCGGCGCGACGAGAGTCGGACGAAATCGGCTGCCGAACGCGCCGCGCGATGAAAAATCGGCGATCTTGCCGTTTTGGTCGGTCGCGCCGACGCTGATCACCCACGGCGCGGCGGCATAAGGATTTAAAGTTCCATTGCCCGCGCCCGTATTTCCCGCCGAAAACACGACGCTGACACCGCGATCCGTAAGCATTTTCGTCGCAATGTTGACCGGATCGTTGTAATCGAAAACCGTGTTTGCGGAAAAGCTGCAATTGACGACGCGCGTATTGTAATTGGCTCCGCGGTCTAGCAAATAATCAAAGCCCGATAAAACGTAGCTTAAATTTAAATCTCCGGCGCTCAAACCCAGGATATTTGCGCCGGGCGCGACGCCGTTGTAACGTCCGGCGGATGAAACGCCGCTTCCGGCGATGATTCCTGAAACAAAAGTTCCGTGTCCGGCAACCAAATCGGTGTTCGGTACATTTTCGACCGGAATCGGATTGACGAAACCGACCGGAGCGCTTTGAACATCGGCGAGCCGGACGTTTTGCACGACGCGGTTGCTCAAATCGTTATGAAGCGAATTAACGCCTGTGTCCAGCACGGCAACCGTCACGTTTCTTCCCGAAACCTGCAAACCTGAGTTTTGCTGCTGCAAATCCCGGTCGGATATGACCCGTCCAATCCCGGTCACATTAAAATAAGGATCGGTATTTAAATTTAAGGTGCGATTTCCATAAATCGAACGGACATTGGAAAGACGCGAAATATTTATTATTTGCTGGCGAGTTCCAGTCACGACGACCATTGGCAACTGTTTGAAACGAGTGCCGCCCGAAATTCCGATTTGGCGCAGGTGAGCTAAATCAACCTCGCTCGGATATTGATGATAAACGACAACAGCGTTAATGTTGCTGTCGTCGGTAGCTTGATTCAGCAACAGAGCGAGTTCCGGATCAACGCCTTGCAGCCCGTTGGAAGTGGTTTGATAAGTTTCATTTCCCCAAACATTAACGCCGTGCGTTCCGTTTAAGTTAATTCCATCGGCTCCCGTCAACGTAATTCCATCGGCGCCCGTTAAAGTAATTCCATTTGGCGAAACCGAAAAAGTCGTGCCGTCCGCTCGAACGCAAACGATTGAATCAGCGCCAGTCAAAGTAATTCCATCTGCTCCGGTCAACGTAATTCCATCTGCTCCGGTTAAAGTGATTCCGTCGGCACCGGTTAAAGTAATGCCGTCGGCTCCTGTCAGAGTGATTCCATCGGCGCCGGTTAGAGTGATGCCGTTAGGTTTGATGCCTATTACGGAATCTACGCGGTAGGTTGTTCCGTCAGCGCCCGTTAAAGTGATTCCGTCGGCGCCGGTCAAAGTAATTCCGTCGGCTCCGGTCAATGTAATTCCATCAGCGCCGGTTAGGGTGATTCCGTTTGTCCCCGTATGCACTGTGGAGTCGGCGCCAGTCAAAGTGATTCCGTCTGCACCGGTTAATGTAATTCCGTCAGCGCCGGTGAGAGTGATTCCATTGGCTTGTCTGTTAAGAAAACCGTCGGCTCCGGTCAGCGTGATGCCGTTTGTTCCGATAAACTTCACGCCGTCGGCTCCGGTTAAAGTGATTCCGTTCGATTTTATTACGCTGACCCCGGCTTGCGCGATGTTCGCGCCGAAGGTGCTGAACGTCAACAGAAGACAGATAAATTTGTGCCAAAACATACGGGAAATGTTGTTATTTAGATTCAGTTTATTAACCCTTTGAAACTTTTGCGGTAATTTAATTAGTTGTTTATCAAACCTACCGCGAAATGAAATGTGTCTGCAATTCGCACACAGCACGAATGATAAGCGAATCGCGTACCATTGCGCATACGGAGAACACAAAGCAAACCAATAACTTAGTTTTTTAGGGGAATAAATTTTCGCTGCGGGGAAGCAGGCGGAACAAAGTGATCGTTCTGCCTATAAATAATCTACAAATTTCTCACTTGCCTGTCAAGGTTTGATATACATTCCACAAATAAAGTTTATCAATAAAAATAACCGTCAATTTTTACGAACCCGGCTGATTTTCGGTTTGCTCAGTATTTATCCCGAAGCTGGCATAAGCGTTTGGCGCGGTTCGCTCCATCCAGAGATACGGAATCCGCAAATCGTCAAAACCGAATTGGCGATAAAGCGCGTGCGCGTCTCTCGTCGCCAACAGAAAACGCCGCAAGCCTTGCAAATCCGGGTGTGCGATAATAATTTCCATCAACCATTTGCTTAATCCAAGCCCGCGATACTCGCGCCGGATGAAAACATCGGCGAGCCAAGCAAACGTCGCGTAATCCGAAAGTACGCGGGCAAAACCGACAATTTCATCGCCTTTGTAAATCACAAACGGCAGGGAATTTTCAAAAGAACGCCGCACGGTTTCCAAGCTGCGTTCGCCAGCCCAGTAAGTTTCGGTCGTCAAAAAATGATGTATCGTTTCGATGTCCAGCTTTTCGCGGTTTGTGCTGATAACAAATACGCCGCGCTGCCATTCGTAATTCTCGTTCATAATTCGGACAAAAATCTTTCAACTTCTCTCGTGGATTTTAACCGGAAAATTGTTATTGAGTTTTGATGTTCGGAGAGCAATTTTTCAATTTTGGGTTTAGACCTTTCCGGGAAATTCCAAACCCATTTCAAAAACTGCCAGTCGAACTTTTCATCGCAGCCTTCTGCCATATCGGGACGCTTGCCCTTTTGATAAGTAACGACTCGTTTCAAAATGCGGTAAACGCAAAGCGCGCGCGGCATATCGAGAAAAATTACCGTGTCGCATTTTTCGAGACGCAATTCAATCGTTCCGCCAAAATGCCCGTCCACAATCCACGAATCTCCTGTTAAAGCGTTCGCCTGAATCTCTTTCCATTCTTCTTTATCGGTTTCAACCCAATTCGGTTTCCAAAAAAGCACGTCGAGATGAATCAGCGGCAACCCTGTTTTTTCGCTCAGACGGCGCGAAAATGTAGATTTTCCCGCGCCGCTCGAACCGATAACAATAACTTTTTTCATAACTCAAAACCGAAACTTACGATTTTTTTTCGTCTTCGGTTTCGTGCCATTTGCGAAGCAGCTCGCTTTCTTTTTCCCGGCTGATTCCGGCTTTCATTTCGTCAGTTCCGAAATTTCCTCTGCGCCACGCTAAAACATCTTGAATCGTGTCTTGAAGAGGGCGAAAAGTCAGACTGGAATTAATGGCTTTACCAACATTAGCAAACGCATGTCCTTTTAATTCCGGCGCGTTTTCTGCCGGCAGCCACAAAGGCATTTCGCTCCAGGGCTTCACTTTTTCCGCCAGCAAAAAATTTTCGCTCGCCCAGGTAAACCCGGCGTCGCTGCCGCTCACATTTTTAATTTCCGCAAGCATTGCCCCGAAGTTTAGTTCGCCGGGCTTTCCGTTCGCATTGAAAACGCCGGTTTCTTTGCGCTCGATCATTCTCAGCATCCATTCCGACAAATCGCGCGCATCAACGAATTGAACCGCGCAATTCGGATTGCCCGGAGCTAAAACTTCTCCGCCTTGAGCGACGCGCATCACCCAATAAGTAAAACGATCTGTCGGATCAAACGAACCGACAATCAAACCGGAACGAACAATCAAAACGCGCCCCGGCATCACGTTTTCCGCCGTTTCTTCGCACAATGCTTTGAGCGCGCCGTATTCCGCGCCGAGAATTTGCCCGGTCAATTCGCCTTTCGGATCAATTCCGGCAATTTTTTTCTGCTGTTCTTCAGTTAATCGGGCAAGCGGAGCGGATTCGTCATAGTTCGGCTGGCTAAAATTCGCGTAAGCCGAAACGCTCGAAACGAAAACGTAATTTTCGACCGTATCTTTCAACGCTTCGGCTGACGCTTTGACGGTTTGCGGCAAATATCCGCAGGTGTCAATTACCGCATCCCAATTTCGATTTTTGAGTTTTTCCAAATCGCTGTTCCGGTCGCCGTGAATTTGTTCGACTTCGGGAATTCCAGCCGAAGTGTGTTTGCCGCGATTGAAAAGCGTCACTTCGTGACCGCCGGCGAGAGCCGCAACCGTTAAGTGACGCCCCAGAAACTTTGTGCCGCCAATAATTAAGATTTTCATTTTTTACTTTAAAATCGGAGCAAAAACCAATAATGGATAAACGACAATGCAAGCGATAAAAACATACGTCCGTTTATTTCCAAAATTGAAAATGTATTTGCTGTGAAACATCGCCGAATCCGCCCGGTTGAAATAAAAAATGCCGTAAGATTTTTCGGTTTCAATCTGCGTCTGAGATTTTAAATCTCCAAATTTTGTTTTGATTTCGCCTTTCACTCTAAACCAGCGGTAGCCGTAAACAAGCGCAGCCGCAATCGAACTTAGCGCCGCGACGCCGGTCAACACAAATGCTGTTTTGGTTAAAATCCGAAGCGATTCAAAACCTAAAAATACATCAAAAATCGAAGCGCCGCTGACTTTAATAGCGACCACAACGCGAAACCAATCCCATAAACCGACATTGAGCAAAGCAGCTTTTTCCTGTAAAACCGCAAGTTCTTCCGAAGCATTTCCGAGCAAAAACGTTTTGTCGCGCAATGGTTCCTGCCGCATTAGCAAACAAAAAATTTGCGTGACGACCGCCATCAACGGGACGCGGAAGACCGATAACAGGTTTTTATCCGTCCAGACTTCGACTTCGCCCCGTAAATTCATAAACAAAGGCATGCGGTCGGGCAATTGCGAATAGAAACAAGCCAAAACCAAAAAAGGCAGCAAAGTAAAAACGAAAATAAAAATCTCGAACCAAAAATTCGTGTATTTGTTCGTTTCGTCAATTTGGCTGCTCATAAACCGAATGATAATAAAAAAGGCAAACGCAAATGTTTGCCTTTTTGTTTACCAAATTTGCAACGTCTTTTACCGATTGGTTTGATAGCGAGTTTTGCAGTTCGGGCATTCAAGCATATTTTTAGATTTGCCAATCGGAATCACTGGCAGAACAAAAAACAGCGTGATGTAATTTCTGCCGCTTTTCCTGATGAATTGCCCGGAAAAGCCGCAGCGGTCGCAGCGATGCTGTTCGGCGGTTTTATCCGAACCTGAAACGTGGAATTTTGTACCGGCGATTAAAATCATAATCAATTACCATACGCCGTTTTTTGCAAAACTTTAACCTTTAATTTGATAAAACGCTTTGCGACCTAAATATCTCGCCGCGCTTCCCAAATCTTCTTCGATTCTGAGCAATTGATTGTATTTCGCAATTCTGTCCGAACGCGAAAGCGAGCCGGTTTTGATTTGTCCGGCGTTCGTGGCGACGGCTAAATCGGCGATGAAATGATCTTCGGTTTCGCCCGAACGATGCGAGATAACCGCCGTCATATTGTTGGTTTTGGCGAGTTCGATTGCATCCAAAGTTTCCGTCAGCGTGCCGATTTGATTGACTTTAATCAAAATCGAATTCGCCGCGCCCGTATCAATTCCTTTTTGCAGAAACTCGACGTTTGTCACAAACAAATCGTCGCCGACAAGCTGAAGTCTTTTGCCCAATTCTTGTGTGATTTTCTGCCAGCCGTCCCAATCGCTTTCCGCCAGTCCGTCTTCAATCGAAATAATCGGGTATTTGTTAACCCAATCAGTCCAATAAGCAATCATTTCGTCAGACGACAGAACACGTTTGTCCGATTTTTTGAAAACATAATTCGAGCCGTCGTAAAACTCGCTTGCCGCCGGATCGAGCGCGAGCATCACGTCTTCGCCAGCCGTGTAGCCTGCGGCTTCGATTGCTTCCAAAATCGTCTCAATCGCTTCTTCGTTTGATTTCAGATTCGGCGCAAAACCGCCTTCGTCGCCGACTCCGGTCGCATAGCCGCGAGATTTCAGAACTTTTTTTAGATTATGAAAAATCTCCGCGCCGATTTGCAGAGCGTGCGAAAAATCTTCCGCGCCGACCGGCATTACCATAAATTCCTGAAAATCTACGTTGTTGTCGGCGTGCGCGCCGCCGTTTAGAATATTCATCATTGGCACGGGCAGAGTTTTAGCATTAACACCGCCGAGATAACGATAAAGCGGCATTTCCAAATAAGCCGCCGCCGCTCGCGCCGTTGCCAAGCTAACGGCTAACAGAGCGTTTGCGCCGAGGTTTGATTTATTCGATGTTCCGTCTAGCGCGAGCAAAACTTCGTCAATCAAATTCTGGTCAAGCGCGTCCATCGCTTCCAGCTCATAGGAAATTTTTTCGTTGACGTTTTCAACCGCCTGCTGGACGCCTTTGCCCAAATATCTGTCATCGTCGCCGTCGCGCAATTCGACGGCTTCGTGTTCGCCGGTCGAAGCACCCGAAGGCACGGCGGCGCGCCCGGTTTCGCCCGATTCCAAAACAACTTCAGCTTCAACCGTCGGATTACCGCGCGAATCCAAAATCTCGCGCGCCGAAACACTTTCTATCAAACTCATAAAATAATTCTCCCGTTAAAATATTGAACCACAGAGACACGGAGACACAGAGTTTTAAAATATTATTTTTCTCTGTGTCTCCGTGTCTCTGTGGTGAAATTTAAAAAACTAGCTCGTTAATTTATCACAAAAATCTTTATACTGTCGCTTCCTGAATGGTCTCGTCTTCGACGACTTTTTCCAGGCGAACCTGCAAAATCCGGCGGCGGTCAACTTTTTCGATGTGGAAAATGTGACCGTTAAAACGCACGTTTTCGCCCGCCTGCAAAACCTGCCCGGCTTCTGACATTAAAAATCCGGCGATTGTCGTGTAAGCATCCGATTCCGGGACGTGCAAACCGAGCCGTTTGTTTAAATCTTTAACCGCCAGACCGCCGTCGAGCAAATATTTGTCGTCGCCAAGCTCGGCGATTTGCTCATTGACTTCTTCGTCGTGTTCATCGGAAATATCGCCGACGATTTCTTCCAACAAATCTTCGAGCGTGATAATTCCTTCGACTCCACCGTGTTCGTCAACGACAAAACCGAAGTGAGATTTCGCGGTCTGCATTTGCCGCAAAACGTCTTCCAGACGCGCCGAATCAACAATATAAAGCGCTCCCTGCAACACTTTATCGAGCGAAAATTCATCGGGCTTGAGCAAAAACGGCATCACGTCTTTGCTGTGAATAAAACCTGCGACGTTATCGAGCGATTCGCGGTAAACCGGCAGGCGCGAATAACCGTGCTGCTCAAAGGCGCGCGCGATTTCTTCGAGCGTGCATTTGTCGGTTATCGCGGCGATCTGCGTGCGCGGAATCATCGCTTCGCGGACGGTCGTTTCCGAAAACTCGAAGACGCTGTTAATCAGCCGCTGTTCTTCTTTATTGACGTGACCGCTTTTGCGCGACATATCTATCAACTGCCGGATTTCTTCTTCGGTGTAAATCGAAGCGTGTTCGCTCGTAGCGTGCAGCCCGAAAGCATTTACAGTTTTTGCGCTCGCCCAATCGAGAGCATGAATAAACGGCTTGAAGATTTTATAGAAAATCCGCATCGGCAGCGCGGTGGCTAAAGCGACGCGCTCGGCTAACTGCAAACCGAACATCTTCGGTGCCTGTTCGCCCAAAACGATATGAAGAATAGTCACGCCGCCGATTGCAATAAAAATCGAGACGAAATGAATTGCCGCCGGAGATAATCCAGCCCGCGTCAGCGACGGTTCGATTAAAGCCGCAACAGCAGGTTCGCCGAGCATACCGAGAGCGAGCGAAGCGACCGTAATGCCGAGCTGCGACGCGGAAAGATAGGCGCTGAGGTTATCGAGCAGATTTAAAAGACGTTCTGCGCTGGCGTTGCCTTCGGCGGCAAGCGCTTCGATACGCGAGCGGCGAACGCCGACAAATGCGAATTCCGCCGCGACGAAAAATCCGTTGACGGCAACCAGAACTAAAATGGAAACAAGCTTGATGGTAATCCAAACCCAGGATTCGGGCGCGGCTTGCGTTGCCGTTTCAGCCGCAAGAAGTAAGATTGTACTGGCAGGTTCGTCCATTGCTAAATCAAAAAAGGGAGTTTGTTAAAAAATATCCTTTCATTAAAAATTAAATTCTGTCCTTGATTATAACACGCTCAAATTTGTCTGATAAAAGTTTTTCATACCGACGTGCGCCAAACATCGTCTAAAATCTCTAAAATCAACGGTTGACACGAGCCGCATCCGCCGCCCGCATTGCAATTTTCGGTCACTTCTTCAACGCTCGTCAACCCGTTTTTAACAATCGCCGTTTCAATCCGGGTTTCGGAAACGCCGAAACAAGTGCAAATCAAAGCCTCGTCGCCGTTCCAGCTTTCGAGCCGAGCGGCGCGATAATCGTTAATCGCCGCGCGCAAGGCTTCTATGCACAATTCGAGACAATGCGTTCTGTGAATAGGGAATTGATTTTCAAAATCAGCGGCAAACAAATTCTGTTTGGCGCTGACGGCTTTTCCGATTTCCGCAAATTCTTTGTTTTTGATTTCCTCGCACAGCGTGTCTGCCGCCGCAAACAGAAAACCGCAGCCGACGGCTTGAAACTTTGCGGCGATAATCTCTCCGTCTTCGATTTGCAAAAATAATTTCAGAGCCGCGCCGCAGACAAACGAACCGCCAGTTCCGATTGCGTCCGGCGATTCGATTTTTCCGGCGTTTGTCGGTTCAAGAAATCGCTCGTTGATTTTTGGCGGATAAAAGCTCATCGCTGATAAATTTCAAATTTCAACTTTCGCAAAACGGTTGTGTACAATGTCGAATTAAATATGATTCTCGCAAAACATAGTTTCAAATTATCATTCGTTTTCCTTGTTTGTCTGATTTTAACCGCTTGTATGAGCGAATCGGAAAAGCTCGCGCGTTCGCGGATGCCGAAAAATCAAATGCCCAAAACCTCAAAACCGACAACGAATGACGTTGATGCCAACAATCTTGGCTGGCGCTTGATTGACGGACAGCAGCAAACGCTGGCGAATTATCGCGGCAAAGCCGTCATTTTGGATTTTTGGGCGACGTATTGCCCGCCGTGCATCGAAGGCATTCCGCATTTTAACGATTTGAAACAACGTTACGAATCCGAAGGCTTGCAAATCGTCGGGCTGAACGTCGGCGGCGACGAAGATAAACCGAAAATCCCTGAATTCGTCGAAAGACTGCAAATTTCTTATCGCCTTGGTTATCCCGAACCGGGATTGACGGATTTTTATTTTCAGGGCGATACCCGTATTCCTCAAACTCTCGTTTTTGACCGCGACGGTCAGCTCGTCGAACAATTCGTCGGTTTTACGCCCGAAATCAAAGAAGGAATTGATAAAGCCGTCGAACAAGCCTTGAAGTAACTTTGTGTTAAAATCTAACCGTAATGAGCGAGAAGAAGGAACAAAAAAACAAGCAGGAAAACGGCTGGGCAAAGTACGCGCATTTGCCGCGCGCGCGCGACTATAAATTGCCGGAAGAAATCTCACCGGAATTAAAAGAAGCGATGGAAGCGACGCGCGAAGCGATGGAAGCTCTACGGCTCGAAGAAGAAAAATATGGCAAAAAGCCCCGTTTTTGATACTTCAGTCTTTTCGCCATTCGGACATTTAATTGAGCCGCAAATTGCTTACGCTTTATTTCCCTCAATTGTTTTTTATGAATTAACGGCGAGCGGCATTGATGAATCAAATCTAAAAAAATACGACCGCTGGAGAATATCGCTCGGCAAAATTGACCGAGTTTTAACTCCGACGGCAACCGACTGGTGGGAAACCGCCAAAGCCGTGCGTCGTCTTTATCTCAAAAAAACAGCGCCGGTCAGCAAACTAAAAACTTTACAAAACGATGCGTTAATTGCGCGCCTCGCCGTCAAAAATCGCGGCTTTGTTATAACCCAAGACGTTGACGACTACGAAATTTTAAAACGCGAAATGCCTGCGCTCGAAGTTGTTTCGGGCGATTATTTTTTTAGTTAATTTATGCGCGATATTCCCGTTGGAAACGGCTCTTTGCTCGTTACGTTCGACTCGTTTTATCAAATCCGCGACATCTATTTTCCGCGCGTCGGGCAGGAAAATCACACCGAAGGTCACGCCTGCCGCTTCGGCATCTGGGCGGACGGTGAATTTTCGTGGATTTCCGAAGACGATTGGCAGCGCGAATTGCGTTATCTGCCCGAAACTCTGGTGACGGACGTTTGGCTCAGAAATGAAAAATTAGGACTTGAAATCGTTTGCAGCGATGCGGTTGACAGCCGCGAAAACATTTTCCTGCGCCGCATCCAAGTCAGAAATCTGCTTGAGCGTCGGCGCGATGTGCGCCTTTTTTTGCATCACGATTTTTACATTTCGGAAAATCCGGTCGGCAACACGGCATTTTATGACCCGGAAACCCGCGCGCTCATTCATTACAAAGCCAACCGCTATTTTTTGGTGAACACCGCGCCCGCTTTCGAGATGTTCGCTGCCGGGCGCAAAGGCGTTCCCGGCAGCGAAGGAACCTGGCGCGATGCCGAGGACGGTTTTTTGAGCCAGGCTGCAATCACCGAAGGCTCGGTTGATTCGACAATCGGCGTCCGGCTAGTTTTTGCGCCCGCCGCAACCGAAGAGATTTTTTACTGGATTTGCGCGGGCGAATCGCAAAAGGAAGTTTGCGATTTAAACGAAATCGTTCGACGAAACACGCCGCGCCGCGTTTTGAATGAAACCGAAAATTACTGGCGCGCCTGGGTCAACAAAAACGAAATTAATTTCAACGATTTGTCGCCGGAAATCGTCGAGCTGTTCAAACGCTCGCTTTTGATAGTTCGGACGCAGATTGACAACGGCGGGGCGATTCTGGCGGCGAACGATTCGGACGTGGCGCTGCGCGCGACCGATCATTACAGCTATCTTTGGACGCGCGACGGCGCGCTCGTCGCTTATGCACTGGATTTGGCGGGCTATTCGATTCTGACGCGCTCGTTTTTCGATTTGTGCGGCAAAATCATTCACGAAAACGGTTATTTCGCGCAGAAATACAACCCGGACGGCTCGCTCGCGTCGGGCTGGCACGCGGCTTGGGATTCGTTTGCAAACAAGCCGCAGCTTCCGATTCAGGAAGATGAAACCGCGCTTGTTTTATGGGCTTTGTGGCAGCATTACGACGAATTTCGTGATATTGAATTTGTCCGAAAACATTATCGCTCGCTGATTTTAAAAGCGGCGGATTTTATGTGCGAGTTTCGTGACGAAAATCTGAAATTGCCGAATCCTTCGTGGAATTTATGGGAAGACCGGCGCGGAATTCACACTTTCACCTGCGCTTCGGTCGTCGGCGGTCTGCGCGCAGCGGCAAATTTCGCCGCGCTTTTCGGCGGCGACAAACGAGCAGCAAAATATGAAACCGTTGCCGCCGAGATTGTTATTGCAATGCGCGAGCATCTTTACAGCCCGTCGCTCAGAAGATTCATCCGCGCGTTGATGCCCGACGGAAACGGCGGTTTTTACGCGGATACAACGATTGACGCTTCGCTTTTCGGGACGTTTTATTTCGGCGCGCTTTCGGTGCAGGATGAAATGGTGCAAAACACGATGCGCGCCGTCGAACAGCGTTTATGGACTCAAACCGAAATCGGCGGCGTCGCGCGTTACGAAAACGACGGTTATATGAAAATCTCCGACGATACCGAAAACATCGCCGGAAATCCCTGGTTTATCTGCACACTCTGGCTGGCGGATTATCGAATCGCTGTGGCGCAAAAAAAAGAAGATTTGCGCGGCGTGCTCGAAATTCTCGAATGGACGGTTGAGAGAGCCGCGCCGTCGGGCGTTCTGGCTGAACAGGTTAATCCGCTGACGGGCGAGCCGGTTTCTGTGTCGCCGCTTACGTGGTCGCATTCCACTTTCATCGCTACTGTAATGAATTATTTGTTAAAGCTCAGCGAATTTGAACCGAATTTTCATCCAGACCGCCGGGCGAGGTGTTAATATTTTGCCTTACACAAAATTGATTGACTTATGAGACGAGCAAAAATTTTAGCCACTTTAGGACCGGCTTCGCGCGAGCCGGAAATTTTGGAAGCGATGATTGCGGCTGGTTTAAACGCCGTCCGAATTAATATGTCGCACGGAACTCAACCCGAACACGTCGAAACTATCAAGCGCGCGCGCGCGGCAGCGGAAAAACTTAAACATCCGCTTGCCGTTTTGGTTGACCTTTCGGGACCGAAATTACGCACCGGGATTTTGCAGAACGCTTCGCCCGTTTTACTCGAAAACGGGGCGACCTTTGTCATCACTTCGCGTGAGATCGAAGGCAATCAAATGGAAGTTTCGACTAATTATAAAGATTTGCCGAAGCTCGTTCAGCCGGGCGCGACCGTTTTGCTTGACGACGGAGCAATTGAGCTGCGCATTGAAAGCACAACCGAGCAGGATGTTGTGACGCGAGTCATCAACGGCGGACTTTTAAAAGAACGTAAAGGAATAAATTTACCTAATACGCCGCTGCCGATTCCTTCGCTGACAAAAAAAGATCGTGACGATTTGAAATTTGCCATCGAGCAAAACGCCGATTACGTTGCGCTTTCTTTTGTCCGCAAAGCCGAAGACTGCATCGAGGCGAAAGAATTAATCAAAGAGCTGGGCGGGCGCGCTCGCTTAGTGGCGAAAATTGAAAAGGCGGAAGCAATTACAAATCTCAAAGAAATCGTCCGAGCGTCGGACGGCGTGATGGTCGCGCGCGGCGATCTTGGTGTCGAAACCAGCACCGAGCTGGTTCCGGTATATCAAAAACGAATTATCGAAGAATCAATCGCGGCGGAAAAATTCGTGATTACGGCGACGCAGATGCTGCAATCAATGATTGAAGAGCCGCGCCCGACGCGCGCCGAAGCGTCGGATGTGGCAAACGCAATCTGGGACGGCAGCGACGCAGTGATGTTGTCGGCGGAGACCGCGAGCGGAAAATATCCGGTTCAATCCGTGCGGACGATGTGCCGCATTATCGAAACCGCAGAGGAAGGAAACCCGACGGGTTCGCGCAAAATCTTGAAATTTACCGGCGAAGTCACCGGCAGAACCAGCCGCGCGCTTTGCAAAGCCGCCTCGATTGCCGCCGAAGAATTGAAAATCGCGAAAATCGCGGTTTTCACCGAATCCGGTCATATGGCGCGCCGTCTTTCATCGGTTCGCCCCGAACAGCAGATTTTCGCTCTGACGACCGACCCGAACGCCTGCACATCTCTCGCGCTCGTCTGGGGCGTCGAGCCGTTTTCGCAAACGCCGGGTGAATCAACCGAAGAAATGCTCAAAAAAGGCGAAGAAACTCTGCTCGAAGCCGGAGTCGTTGAAAAAGGCGAGACGCTGGTGATGATGGCGGGCAGATTGTCCGGGTTGGGTTTATCAAGCTCGGTCGTCGTTTCGACAATCGGTGAACAAGTGCCGCGACGTTAGTTTTGAAAAGCGATGCTGAATTTATTTGAGCTGACTCAGGAATTAATAAAAATTCCGTCCGTTTCCGGCGAAGAACAAGCCGTCGGCGCATTTTTGGGCGATTATTTAAAATCTCTCGGCTACGCGGTCGAAATGCAGGAAGTCGTTGACGGGCGCAGAAACGTGATCGCGTGGGCGTCG
>DASVQU010000106.1:0-36941 GCA_036388995.1 Pyrinomonadaceae bacterium
CACGATTGTTCAAAACAAACCTGAACCTGCGGCAAATGTCGCACCGCAAAACAATTCGGAACCCGTTCGCCAAAGAATGGTGACGAATAACAACACAGCGGAGAAAGCCGCAAATCAACCTGCAAATCCGGCTAATAACGAAAAAGCTGCGGCAAGCGGCGATATGATGCAGGTCGGTTCGCTCATTGATATAGCGACGAGAAAAGTAAATCCGGCGTATCCGCCGGTTGCGAGAACCGCTCGCATTTCGGGCGTTGTCAAAGTCGAAGTCATTCTCGGCGAAGACGGCAAAGTCGCCGAAGTTCGCAACGCCGCCGGACCGGAAATGCTCCGCCGCGCGGCGATGGACGCGGTTAAGCGCTGGGAGTTCAAACCCGTCACGCGCGACGGTCAGCCGGTTCGCGCGAGCGGTTTTGTCAATTTCAATTTCACTTTGTAAAACGAATGAAAATGCAAAGATTTTTGGGCGGCAACTGTGACGAGTTGCCGCCCAAAAATTTTTTATTAATATGCTCTCACGGATTTTCTTATTCCTTGCGATAACAATGTTTCTCGGCTCACAAATTTCAAACGCCCAAACGCCGCCGATTGACGCGGGCGTTTCGCGCGAGCTTGCGCGCTGGCGAGCCGCGCATTACAGCGACGTGCGTTACAAATTAAATTTAACGCTCGAAAAAATGTCGCTGACGCTCAAAGGCTCGATTGAAATCTCTCTGAAAAACGATGCCGACCAAATCGTTCTCGATTGGCGCAAGATTCGCGGCAAGGAAGATTTATCAACGATTTCAAGTGTTTCGGTAAACGGCAGATTTGTTTCATTGAATTCTAATCCGAGCCAACTTTATACGCCTAAATACATCGTTGAAGGCGACCAGGCAAGCTATTTTGAAACAAATGAGCACCTTGTTTTCAAAGAAGGCGTCAAAACAGGCGAAAACGTCATAAAACTCAATTTCACCTCGCCGATTGCGACGAGCGGTGCAGCCGTGACGCGTTACGTTGATAAAGAAGACGGCGCGGAATACATCTATTCGCTCTTTGTGCCTTCGGACGCTAGCGCCGCTTTTCCCGTGTTTGACCAGCCGGATTTGAAGGCGAGATTTATTCTATCAATAACAACTCCGCCAAACTGGAACATTCTTACAAATACTGAAGTCAATCAAGAATTCCGAATTGAAACAACTCATTGTTCAAAAGATTGCGTACAGAAACAATTGGTTTTCAATCAAACTGAGCCAATCAGCACTTATGTTTTTGCATTTGCGGCAGGCGATTTTCAAGTTTTTAGAGAATGTCTCTCATTGGAGGAAGTAAAAGGGAAAGAAGCATTAAGGTGTTTAGAATTCAACAGTGAAATACAGGAAAACAGGGAATGGTCTAAAATTTACGTTCGCAAATCGCAGGCGGAAAAATTCAAACAATATGCGGCGGAAGTTTTCCGTTTGAACCGTGAAGCCGTTAAATATCTCGAAAGTTATTTCGACTACAAATTCCCGTTTCCGAAATACGATTTGGTGCTGATACCGGAGTTTCCGTTTGGCGGGATGGAACACGCGGGCGCGACTTTTTTGCGCGAATCTTCGATTATTTTCCCGCAAGAGCCGACCGCTAACGATTACATTTCGCGCGGCAATCTGATTTTTCACGAAGCCGCGCATCAATGGTTTGGCGACGCGGTGACGATGCGCTGGTTTGACGATTTGTGGCTCAAAGAAGGCTTTGCCGAATTTATGGCGTACAAAACGATGGAAAAAGTCTTGCCGCAATACAACGCCTGGAAAGCCTTTTACGAGCGCAACAAACCGCTCGCTTACCTGACCGATTCGACAAAGGGCACAACGCCGATTTATCAGGAAATCCCGAATCTTTCCTCAGCCAAATCCGCTTACGGCAACATCGTCTATCGCAAAGCGCCTTCGTTTTTAAAACAGGCGGAATTTTATCTCGGTGCGGACAAATTCCAAACGGCAGTCCGCGCCTTTCTCAAACAAAACGCCTTCAAAAACGCCGAATGGCAGGATTTGGTTAAATCGTTTGAAGCGGCAACAAAAAAGGATTTGAAAGATTGGGCAAATAGTTGGGTGACAAAACGCGGAATGCCGATAATTTCAAAGCAATCGGTAGATGGATGGGATGAAATGCATGGTTGTTGTTTCTATTCGTTTTATCAGAAAAGTTCGTTAGAGGATGATACCGCTTGGCGGATGAAATCAAAATTTCTGCAAATCGTTGTTAATACTCAAACTCAAAAAGAGGAAAGCAGAGCAATTTTCAATCTTGAATCAATAGGAAAAAAGACATCAATTGTTTCATCTACTAACGAAACTACATTTCCCTACAAAACATTCTCGACCAGCCCATTTTTTCGAGAACTGTCCGGTGAACTATCTTATTATGTTTATTTCCCAAACTATGAAGATTACGGCTACGGCATCTTTCTGCTTGATGAGCGAAGCCGCAATTACGTTTTAGCCAACATTCAAAACGAAAAAGACGATTTTTTGCGTTCGATGATGTGGGGCGCGTTGTGGGACAGCGTGCGCGAAGCCGAACTCAATCCGAAAGATTACGTCGAGCTTGCCGTCAAAAACATTTCCGGCGAAAAAGACGAGCTGACGATTCAGACAATCTTAAGCCGCGTTTCAACCGCGATGAATTATTATCTCGGCGAAAAACGATCTGCGGAACTCGCGCCGCGTCTGGAAAAAGTTTTGCTTGAACGAATGAACGCGGCGGAAACGCTCGGACAAAGAATCGTTTTCTATCGCTCTTTTTTGAATCTGGCTGCTTCCGCCGAAAGCCGCCAAAAATTAAAAGAAATCTTGAGCGGCAAATTTGAAATCAAAGATTTGAAATTAAAGACTAAAGACAAATTCGATATTGTCACCAGACTTTTGATTTTAAACGACGCAGACGCGCCGAAACTGCTCGGAGATTTAGCCAAAACGGAAACATCCGACGAAGCCAAACGCTACGCTTATGCGGCTCGCGCCGGAATTGCGACGGCGGAAAACAAAGGGAAATTTTTTGCGGATTTTCTGAACAACAAAGAGATTTCCGAAAGCTACATCGAAACCGCAGTCGCGCCGTTTAATTCGGTTCGTCACGCCGAAATGACTTTGCCGTTTCTCGAAAAAGCTCTCGCGGAATTGCCGAATTTGAAACGAACGAGGAAAATCTTTTTCGTCAACAACTGGCTCGGCGCGTTTATCGGCGGGCAGCGGAGCGAACAGGCTTTGGCAATCGTCAATAAATTTCTCGCCGACAATCCGAACCTCGACCGGGATTTGCGTTTGAAAATTCTGGAAAACGTTGACGGTTTGGAGCGCAGCGTTAAAATTCGCAAAAAGTTCGCCGATTAATTTCAGAGATTTTCAAGCAAAAGCGCGGCGATAAGTGCGGCGCGTTTCGGAACGTCCGCAGCGATAATGTGTTCGTGAACCGCGTGCGCGCCGTCGCCCGCGACGCCTAAACCGTCGAGAACCGGAATGCCGAGAGCCGAGACAAAATTTCCGTCCGACGCGCCGCCGACTTGCGTTTCTTTTAATTCGTAATCAAAACCGGCGGCGATTTCTCTCGCTTTTTCAAACAATCGAACTGTTTTTTGGGTTCGTTCCATCGGCGGGCGATTGATTGCGCCTTCGATTTCGAGCCGGACGCGCGAATTAAAAGATTTAAGATTTTTGATTTCGCGCTCAATTCGTTCCGCTTCGGCAAGAGAGGTAAAACGTACGTCAATTTCACATTCGGCTGCTGCCGGAATAACGTTTGAAGTCGTTCCGCCTGTTATCGTTGTGACATTTGCGGTCGTCCCATTTTCGGTATTGTTCAATTCGTGAATTTTCAATGTCTGGCGGGCGAGTTCCAGAACGGCGGAAGCGCCTTTTTCCGGGTCTAATCCGGCGTGCGAAGCGACGCCGTGCGCTTTTAATAAATAATATCCGGTGCCTTTGCGCCCGGTTTTGACCGCACCGTTTGCCGAAGGCTCGCAGACGAGACAAAACGCGGATTTTTCGGCTTCGCGCTCGACAACGGCGCGCCCGGTTTCGCTTCCGACTTCTTCATCGCACGAAAGCAGAATCGTAATCGGGTGTGACGGTTTTAAATTCAAATCCGAGAACGCGCGCAATATTTCAATCATCAACGCCGCGCCCGATTTCATATCGAAAATGCCGGGCGCATAAATTTTGCCGTTTTCCTCGCGCCAAGGTCTTTCGCGCAAAGAACCGCGCGGATAAACAGTGTCTGTGTGACCGAGCAGCAGCGCAGGTTTTTCGTTTTCGCGGGAAAAAGCGCGAATTATCAAATGCTCGCCGTAGCCTTCGATTGGAATTTTTTCAATCAAATCAACGCACGGAATTTTTCCGGCATCGGCAACCAGCAATTCGACTACGGCACGGCTGCCCGCTTCGTCATAAGAAGGCGATTCGATCTCGACAAGACGGCGAATCGAATTTAAAATCTCGTTTTGCCGCGCCGAAAAATATTCGAGCAATTCTTTAGCGTTCATTTTTGAGAGTTTCAGTGCGAACCGACAATTTTTCGATGCGTTCGCGCATTACAGCAAAACCGATTCCGGGCGCTTCGGGCGCGATGATTGTGCCGCGCGGCGTGACTTCGACCGCAGGTTCGATCACGTCTTCCTGCCAATAGCGCTTGCTCGCCGAAACGTCGCCGGGCAAAACAAAACCGGCGAGAGTTGACATCGCAATATTGTGCGCGCGTCCGATGCCGGATTCGAGCATTCCGCCGCACCACGCTTGAATATCGTTTTCGCGGCAGACGGTTTCAACGCGCCGCGCTTCGGCGTGTCCGCCGACTCTGCCCAGTTTGATGTTGATGATTTTGCCGGATTTTAACTCGACGGCTTTGCGCGCGTCTTCGGGCGATCTGATCGGTTCGTCAAGACAAATCGGCGTTTCGATTTCGCGCTGCAATTTTGCGTGGTCAAAAATGTCGTCGTGCGAGAGCGGTTGTTCGAGCATCATCAAGTTGAATTTATCGAGACGGCGGAAAAGCTCGATGTCGTCGAGCGTGTAAGCCGAATTTGCATCGCCCATCAGCAAAATATCGCCGAATTTGGCGCGGACAAATTCGATAACTTCATAATCCCAGCCGGGTTTGATTTTGATTTTAATGCGTTGATAACCGGCGTCAAGCTCGGTTTGGATTTTATCGAACAATTGTTCAATCGAATCCTGAATGCCGATTGAAACGCCGCAGGCAATTTCATTTTTTACGCCGCCCAAATGCCGCCAGAGCGGAACGCCTGCTTTTTTCGCTTCCAAATCCCACGCGGCGGTTTCGAGTGCGGCTTTTGCCATTCGGTTTCCGCGCGGTGCTTTCATTAAATCCCAGACATTTGCCGCCGCTTCGATTTCTTTTCCCAAAACTCGCGGCGCGAGAATGTCTTTTAAAACCCACCAGCAGCTTTCCGTCCATTCTTCGCAATACGAAGGTGTTTCGCCAGCCGTGCATTCGCCCCAACCCGTCGCGCCGTCGGCGTCCGTTATGCAAGTTAAAATTATGCGCCGCTCGTAAGTTCTGCCAAAGCTCGTTTCAAAAAAATGGACGAGCGGCAAACGGATTTCAAACAATTCGATTTTTTCGATTTTCATCACGCCATAAATTACGACAAAAACGGAATTGTTGGCAAAAGCGGCAAATTTGTAAATGCGAAACAGTTGATAGTAAACAGTTGATAGTTGACAGTTGCGAGCCTTTGACTATCAACTATTAACTGTTAACTATCAACTGTTTCGCATTTGTTTTTTTTGCTTGCGGAACACTAATCTTGTTTTGTTATATGAATAAAAAATATCGAGTCGGAATATTAGGCGCGACCGGAACTGTCGGTCAGCGTTTCGCGCAATTATTGGAAAATCACCCGCAATTTGAAATCACGGCGCTCGCGGCTTCAGACCGTTCGGCGGGGAAAACTTACTTTGAGGCGACAAACTGGAAATTGGCGACGCCGATGCCGGAAAACGTCAAGAATATTAAAGTCCAGCCGATTGAACCGCCGCTCGATTGCGACGTTGTTTTTTCGAGTCTGCCGTCGGACGCGGCGCGCGATGCTGAAATGAGCTTTGCGCGCGCCGGTTATCCGGTTATCAGCAATTCGTCGGCGTTTCGGATGGAAGCAGACGTTCCGCTTTTGATTCCCGAAATAAATTCCGCGCATCTCGATTTAATCGAAACGCAGAAACAAAAACGCGGATTTGAGCGGGGCTTTATCGTCACAAATCCGAATTGCGCGGCGATTGTCGTCGCCCCGCCGCTTTATGTTTTGCAGCAAAATTTCGGCGTCGAAGTGGTGATTGTGACAACGATGCAGGCGATTTCAGGCGCTGGTTATCCGGGCGTCGCTTCGCTCGATATTACCGACAACATTATTCCGTTTATCAACACCGAAGAAGAAAAGCTCGAAGCCGAAACGAAAAAGATTTTGGGCGAAATCAATCAAGCGGCTGATTTTTCGATCAGCGCGCAATGCAACCGCGTTCCCGTAATTGACGGACACACGGCTTGCGTTCGCGTCAAATTGAAAAACAAAACAAACGCCGAAGAAATCAAACGCGCGCTCGCCAATTTTTCCGCTTTGCCGCAGGAATTAAAACTTTACTCCGCGCCTGAAAAGCCGATTATCGTGCGCGAAGAGCCTGATCGCCCTCAACCGCGACTCGACCGCGACGCCGGACGCGGAATGACCACGACCGTCGGCAGAATTTTGCCCGACGCGGTTTTTGATTGGAAATTCGTCGCTCTTTCGCATAACGTCATTCGCGGCGCGGCAGGCGCGGCGGTTTTAAACGCCGAGATGTTAGCTGCAAAGAATTTAATTTGATACAGCGATAAAAGCGAACCGGAAAATAGTTAAACGCGAATGCCGCACAATTAGTAACGATTGATTTTCAGGTGAGCTGTTTAAAATTGTTCTTCACAGTCGTAATAATTGCCGTTATTTAACTTTCGCCATCCGTCCGTGTTATAAAGTAATGATGAGCCTAAGGTAAATAGCCGTGACTTCGCAAAAGCTGACATTAGCGATTGAGACTCAAGACGCAAGCAATTTTCAAAGAATCAAAAATAGGCTTCAAAACCGGAGGATTTCCGAATTTTCGCCCCACTTCAAAACAATGAAAAAAATAATAACTTTAACAATCATCGTCTTTACGTTTTGCATTAACAGTTTCGGTCAAGCCGCGACGCCTCAAAAAAACGAGAAATTAACGGCTGAGGAAGTGTTAACCAAGCATCTTGCTTCAATCGGCACGCCTGAAGCGATAGCGAAAACCAAATCTCGCGTTATGGTTGGAAACGGGCGGCTGACGCCTCTTAGAGGATTTATCGGCAAAACGCTGACGGGAGCCGTACAATTTGCCTCGGTAGATGATAACTTACTGTTTGTAATGATGTTAAATTCTAACGAGTATCCTTATGAAAAGGTCGCTTTTAACGGCAAAGACGTAACGGTCGGGAAAATGCCTGGCGGTGATCGTTCGCCTCTCGGAGAGTTTCTGAAATCAACCAGCAATATCGTCAAACAAGGAATTTTCGGCGGAGCTTTATCATCAGGATGGACTTTACTTAATTTTGATTCAAAAAACGCGAAACTTGAATACGCGGGCTTGGAAAATTCTAATAACCGTAAATTGCACAAGCTGAGATTCTCTTCCTCAAAGACCGGAACTTTAAAGATAAATCTGTATTTTGAAACGGATACTTATCGTCATGTGCTTTCCGAATACCAGTACACCACGTCGCTTTCCATTACTTCCGACCCGACGCAAAGCTCAAGACAAAAAGAAAAGCGATATACGTTAATCGAACAGTTTAGCGATTTTAGCAACGTAGAAGGTGTGACGCTGCCGCGAACGTACATACTCAATCTTACAAATGAGGAAGACAACGTTACGGCGTTAGAATGGGCAGTCAGGTTCTCGCAATACTATTTTAAAGAAACTTTAAGCCCTGATTTGTTCAAGGTGTCGTAAATTGTCGGCAATTGACGTAACTGCGGTTACACTCGAAGTTTTTGTACGGGATTTAAGTTGCGTTATTAGAACTCGTAAAAGCTTCAATTTTTTCGTAAGGCTTATCTTTCAAATCCCGTATTTTAATTATGATTAAACGCTATACCCTGCCTGAAATGGGCGGGCTTTGGTCGGAGCAAAACAAATTTCAAAAATGGCTCGACGTGGAAATTGCAGTTTGCGAAGTTCACGCGGAAATGGGAACGATTCCTGCCGATGCGGTCGAAGAAATTAAAGCCCGCGCTGCTTTTACGCCCGAACGAATCTCGGAAATCGAGAAAACGACCGACCACGACGTGATTGCGTTTACGACGAATCTCGCCGAAAACATCGGCGCGGCGTCGCGTTTTGTGCATTACGGTTTAACTTCGAGCGATGTCGTTGACACGGCAAACGCGCTGTTGCTGCGCGATTCGTGCGAGATTCTTTTGGGAAAAATTGACCGGCTTTCGGAAGTTTTAAGACGCCGCGCGTTTGAGTTTAAACACACGCCGCAAATCGGCAGAACGCACGGAATTCACGCCGAGCCGACTTCTTTTGGTTTAACCTGGGCGCTGTGGTACGCCGAGATGGAGCGCAGCCGCGAAAGATTAGCGCGGGCGAAAGAAACAATTTCTTACGGGAAAATTTCGGGCGCGGTCGGCGCTTTTGCTCATCTCGACCCGGAAGTTGAAGAAAGAGTTTGCGAGAAATTGGGCTTAAAGCCCGCGCCGGTTTCAACGCAGGTGATTCAGCGCGACCGCTACGCCGAATATTTGACGACGCTCGCCATCATCGCTTCGAGCCTGGAAAAAATCGCGCTGCAAGTCCGGCATTGGCAACGCACGGAAGTGCGCGAGGCGCAGGAAAAATTTAAAGTCGGGCAAAAAGGCTCGTCGGCAATGCCGCACAAACGCAACCCGATTCTTTCCGAAAGAATCTGCGGAATGGCACGAACGGTTCGGGCAAACGCGATTGTCGGTTTGGAAAACGTAGCGCTCTGGCACGAACGCGATATTTCTCATTCTTCCGCCGAACGGATTGTTTTGCCGGATTCTTCATCCGCGCTCGATTATTTGCTGGCGAAAACGGCTTCGCTGCTCGATGGTTTGGTTGTTTATCCGAACAGAATGCTGGAAAATTTGAATCTGACGCGCGGTTTGGTTTTCAGCGGTCAATTGCTGCTGGCTTTGACGCAAAAAGGCGTTTCGCGCGAAGATGCTTACGTCTGGGCGCAGCGCAGCGCGATGCGCGTTTGGGACGAAGGCGGCGAATTTAAAGATTTAATTTTGAACGACGCGGACATCCGCAGCCGTTTGACGCCCGAAGAAATCGAAAAAGTTTTCTCTCTCGAACATTATTTGCGAAACGTGGACAAAGTTTTCGCCCGCGTTTTCAACCAATAGTTTTTGCAACCTTCTCAATAACGAGGCGTGAAATTGTTTGTGCGTTTCAATTCGCGCAAAAACGGCAACTCGCGCCGCAAAATTGTTATCAAAAAATAATCGTGATTAATCAACTCAATTTATCGAGTCGTCCTTTTCGTAATCGCACGCTGCCCTGGATTTTGGCGGCGGTGTTGTGCTTCGCCGCCTTTTTCGGCTTTTTGTTTTTATTCGCCGAATATCGCTCGGTCAACGCCAAATCCGAAGCCGTCAACGACAGCATCAAACAGCTTGAGCCGAAAATAAAAGATTTAAAAACTCAAGCCGCCGAAATCAAGCAAGCCTTGACGCCCGAACAGCAAAAATCTTTGCTCGCCGCACACCAGCTCGTCGCGCAAAAACGTTTTTCGTGGTCGCGTCTGCTGACGGATTTGGAGAGCGTGATGCCGCAGGCGACGAGCGTTTCGCACGCTGCCGTGCGCAATGTTTATCAATCGGGCGACCGGATGGTGGCGGATTTGGAAATTTCGATCTTGAGCCGCAACTATGAAAACGTGATGGCGATGATCAATCAAATGGGCGATTCCGGGATGTTTCAAGCCGAGCTGCGCGGGCAGGATTTGCAAAAAGACAAAGGCGGCAATTTGACCGAATATTCTTTGAGCGTTCGCTATCTGCCGCGCTACGGAGTTCCTTACGAAACAAACTCGACGGGCGAGGTTGACACCGCGCAAAACCAAACTTCACAGGAGGCGCGATGACACCGAACGAATCACCCAAAATAAATCCGCCCGAAGAAGTTATTGTGCGGGAAGAGACGACAATCGTTACGACCGCTCCCGTTGCAGCGCCGAAAGAAAAAAGAAAACCGCGAATTTTGGTTAGAAAACGCGGCGGAATGTTCGACGTGCCGGAAATTGCCGCCGTCTCAATTGCGGGATTTCTGCTCTTGATGGTTTTGGTTGCGTATCTTTTCTGGCTTAAACCGGCGCAAGCCCAACTTAAGCAGCGCGAATCAACGCGGAACAGCCTCGAAACCGAACATCAAAAACTGAAAACCACGCTCGGCGAAAATCAGACGACCGAAGGCAGAGTCGCCGGGATCGTCGGCAGTCTCGAACGTTTCGAAGCGAATTATCTTACGCCGCCGATGCAGGGAAACGCCTCGCTTTTCGGGCGTCTGAACGAAATTATTAAAAACAACAATCTGCGCAACACCGCCGGACCGGATTACGCGCCGCTCGAAACCGTTGCTCTGGAAAAATACGATCCGACAAAAATCGCAGAATCCAAAAATCAAAATCTGTATCCCGGAACCGCCGTCAGCGTCACGGTCCAAGGCGGTTATGCGAATCTGCGGCGGTTTATCAGCGAATTGGAAAACAGCCGCCAGTTTATTGTGGTTCGCGCGATTGAAATCGAAGCCGAAAACAACAATTCGTCTTCCGGCGGCACCGGCGGCGCGCAATCCGCCGCCGACATCAACACGGTTCGGAATGCGCCGCAGACTTCCGGCATTCCGCCACAGATTTCCGGTCTTCCGGGACCGGGCGGCGCGAAGCCGAATTCAATAAATCCGCGCGCGCCGCAAACGCAAATACAGCCGCAGCAGCAGAGACCGATTCAACCGCAGCAATCCGCGCCGCGTGCGGGACGCGGTTCGGTCGTCAGTATGCGCGTTGATCTCGTTTCGTATTTCCGCCGCACCGGCGACGCACAGCCCGCGCGGGCGCAGAATCAGTAATTTTGAACTTTGACTTTTGAAAAAAGAACAAAGGACAAAGGACAAAGAACGAAAATGAAATTTTTAGAAGGAAAAAGTCAGGCGGAACGCAAAAAGATAATCACCGCCATCGCTCTCGGCGCAGTAACAATTTGCGCGCTTTTTTACACCTTTGTTTTGAGCGGCGGTTCGTCAAAGGCAAAAATCGGTAATGGAAATGTAGCCGGAAAGCCAACCCCAAGTCCGAAACGCGGTGGAACTACGGAAATTCCGCCAGAGCCTGCCGTTGATGATGCACTGTTGATAGCGATTCCTAACAATCCGTTTCCGCCGATTTCGGACGGCGCGGTGAGCCGCAATATTTTTGCGTTTTACGAACCGCTGCCGCCCGGACCGCCGCCACCGCCGCCGACACCAAAACCGCCGCCGCCGACGCCGCTGCCGACGCCGCTGCCGTTTTTTGCCGCCGGTGTCAATCCGGGAATGGTTTACGCGCAGACCGGCAATTTTAACCTCGAAGTCGGCGGCGATAAGTTTACGCCCGATTCGAGGATTTACTTTGGCGGAATGGAATTGCAGACTCAGTTTGTCAATCCGCAGCGCCTGACCGCGCAAGTTCCGGCGCAGCTTATCTCCAGCGAAGGCGAGCGGGAAATTGTGGTGCGCGTGCCGAACGATCCGAAGATGTATTCAAATCCTGTGAAAATAAATGTTCAAGCGCCGCCCGTGCCCGAATTTAGTTTTGTCGGGTTAGTCGCGCGCCGCCGCGCCAACAACGATACGGCGCTGCTGCAAAACAAAAAGACCAAAGAATATATAAGCGTCCGTTTGAACGACACGGTGCCCGACCGTTTTCGCGTTTTCAGCATTTCGAGCAGGGAAGTCGTCGTGATGGATACGGCTTTAAAACTGCGTCACGTTATAGGTTTCGTTAACGAAAAGGATGCGCTTGGCGGTAACAATACCGGAGGAAGCGCGCCCGGAGGACGCGATGGTGTTCGCGGCAGAATAAACCAGCCGAATCCGAATTACAACCCAAACGTCCCGAACGTCCAATATCAATCAATTCCCGGCATCCCGGACAATATTCCGCGCTACGTTCCGCCGCAGCCGGTGCAGACGCCGCCGCCGAGCAAGAAAAATAACGACGATGAAGACGACAACGACCCGAACAGATAAAACAATTACGAATTACGAATTACGAATTACGAATTGTTTGCCTGTAAATCCGCAATCCGCAATCCGCAATCCGCATTCAGAGAAGGGCGCGGCGCTCGTCGCTCTGATGGCATTGATGACGATTATGGCATTGTTTATGCTGGCAGCCGCGCCGAGCCTTTTGATGGATGTGCAGCGCTCCAAAGAAGAAGAAGCGATTGCGCGCGGTGAGGAAATCGCCGAGGCAGTTAGAATTTACGTGTTTATTAAAGGCAAGCTGCCGGAGCGAATGGAAGATTTGACCGAAGGCGTTTCACGACCGGGCACTACCAAAAAGCTGATGATTTTGCGCCCATCGGCAGCCATTAATCCGCTGTCCGGCACGGGCGAATGGAAAACAATTCAATCGAACGAAACTAAAACTATCAACGAGTTTCAGCGCAAGCTGATCAGCTATACCGGCAGCAATACGTTCTCGAATCCGAAGTCAAATTTCAATCCGGTCGCTAATCAAATATTCAGTGGACAAGCCGCCGCTGTCATCGGCACCGTAATTGATGCCGAAACAACCGAAGATACCGAGCCGCCGGGCGGCGAAGATACTTCGCAAAACGTTGACGGACCGTTTATTGCCGTAATGGCGCGCAGCCAGCGCAAATCAGTGATTTCTTATTACGGAATCGAGCGCCACGACCGCTGGGTGTTCACGCCGCTGTTTCGCGGATTTGGACCGTAAAATCCCTTTTTTTATTCACGCTCGGCGAGAATTTTTTCCAAATCTTCCTCGCCCAGACGATATTCGCTATTGCAGAAATGGCAATGCAAAACCGCGCCTTTGTCTTCGCGCAGCATTGATTCCACTTCGGCGCGGTCAATCGAAGAAATTATTCGAACAACCCGCTCGCGGCTGCAAGTACACTCGAAACCGATTGGTTTTTCTTCGAGAATCTCGAAATCAACTTTTCCGAGCGCGAACTTTAACAAATCCGCCGGTCGCGCACCTTCGCTGATTAAAGTTGTCGTGCTGGGAGATTCGAGAATCGCGCGCTCGATTTCGGAAATCGTGTTTTCCGGCGCGCCGGGCATCATTTGAATTATCACGCCGCCTGCCGCGAGAACTTCGTCGCGCGCCGGATTGACCAGCACGCCGAGCATCACGGCTGACGGAAGCTGTTCGGATTTGAGCAGATAATAAGCGAAATCTTCGCCGATTTCGCCCGAAACAATCGGAACCGAGCCGCGATACGGCTCTTTATATAAACCGATGTCATAACCCTGTTCGCGGATGACGTAAAAGAAACCGCTGCCGACAATGCCGCGCACATCGAATTTTCCCTGTGCATTAAGCGGAACGTCCGCCGCCGGATTATTAACATAACCGCGCACTCCGCCGTGCGGATTAGCTTCGGCGACAATCGTGTCAATCGGTCCGTTGCCGTCAATTTTCACCGTCAAACGGTCGAAATCTTTATAAGTAGCACCGAGCAAGAGAGCGCCGGTCAGAGTGCGACCGAGCGCGGCTGTTGCGGTCGGCGCTGTTTTGTGCCGCTCGGCTGCTTCTTTGACCGTGTTTGTCGTCACGGCGGCGATGCAGCGAATTGTCCCGTCCGCAGCCGTGCCGTGTGCGAGAGTGTCAGGTTGTGAGCCGTTCTGATTTAAAAAACTCGTGTTCTGCATTCTTCAATTTTAACTTTTTCGTTTCGCGGCGGGCAAACGGAATTTTCATTTTAGCTAATGTTTTACGTGAGGTTGCGCATTTTGTAGGCTAAATCAAAAAACAAGGCGCAAGATATTGTGCAAAAGGTGTTGACAAGCGCACGGAAGTCGGTTTATATTCGCTTTCATTCTGGACTGGCTCAAAGCCAGCTAAAAAGAAAAACTCAACCGACTTTCAAATTTCAAATTTCGAGTTTTTCGTTCTAAACTTGAACCAATAAAACAAGAGGAGTGCAGATGAACATATTAGCCGAAACATCAGTTGCGGAAAATCTTTTTGCCGCGTCCGCCGCGCAATCGAACCGCGTCCGCAAACCGCTCGGAAAAAATGCGGAAAAAGTCGTCAGCAAGCGTTATTCGTTGAAAGACGCACAGGGAAATCCGATTGAAACGTGGGACGACATCGTGCGCCGCGTCGTCGGTCACGTTGCGACCGCCGAGCAAAATCCTCAAAAACGCGACGAGTTTTACAACGCGATGTCGCAAATTATGTTCGACCGCGAATTCGTTCCGAACACGCCGTGTCTCGTCAACGCCGGAAAAACTCGCGGACAGCTTGCAGCTTGTTTCGTGCTGAATGTGCCGGATTCAATTCCGGGAATTATGGAACACGCCAAAAACGTCTCGGTCATTCATCAATCCGGCGGGGGAACCGGGATGAGCTACGAATTTCTGCGCCCGGCGGGTTCAATGGTTAATTCTTCGCGTGGAGTAGCTTCGGGTCCGGTCAGTTTTATGAACATCGTCAACGAAGTGACCGATGTCGTCAAACAAGGCGGCGTCCGGCGCGGCGCGAATATGGGCATTTTACGCTGCACTCACCCCGATGTTCTGCGCTTTATCCACGCCAAAAACGACCAGACCACGCTGACGAATTTCAACATTTCCGTTACCGTCACGGACGAATTTCTGCGCGCCGCCGATAACCTTGAATGGTTTCAAACCGAATTCGGCGGCAAAGCGTGGGAACAGACGATTTTTGATCCGCTCACCGGAAAAGATTACGTCGTTTATCGCCGCCCGAACGGCGAAACCGTTTCATTTGCCGACAAAGCCGCGTTTGAAGCCGCTGATTTGTCGGATTGCACAATCGAAGAACCACCAGCGCCAGGAATGATTTACGCGCCGGACATCTGGAATCGAATCGTCGCTTCGGCGCATAAATACGCCGAACCGGGAATTATTTTTATTGACGAAGTAAATCGCCATAATCATATGAAAAATACGATGGGCGAGATTTACTCGTGCAATCCATGCGGCGAACAATTTCTCCACTTCAACAATTCGTGCAACCTCGGTTCGATTGATTTATCGAAGTTTTACAATCGCGTCGGCGACGGCACGAACGCTGACATCTGCATTGATTGGGAACGCTTGCGCCGCGCCGTGCATTTCTCGACGCAGTTTCTCGACAATGTGATTGACACCTGTGAGTTTCCGATTGGCGAAATTGATGATGTCGTCAAACGCACTCGTCCGGTCGGACTCGGAATTATGGGTTTTGCCGATTTGTGTCTGAAGCTCAAAGTTGCTTACGGCGAACAGCAATCGCTTGATTTGATGGAAAAAGTGATGGGGTTTGTCCGCCGCGAGGCTTGGAACGCTTCGCTCAGATTGGGCGCGGAAAAAGGCGTTTTTCCTGAACTCGAAGGAAACCGCGAAAATTACGCGCGTTTTATTTACGACGAAATCGGAATTCCGAAAGAAGTGCCGCTGACGCCGCGCAATTATGAAGTCACGACAATTGCGCCGACCGGAACAATCTCGCTTGTCGCCGAAACTTCGAGCGGAATTGAGCCGAATTTTTCGTGGGCTTATGTTCGCCAGGACACGCTCGGCACGCGCACTTATGTTCACACGCTTGCTGCCGAAGCGCTCGGCGTTGGAGTTGACCAAACCGACGAAGAATCAATCAAACAGGCTGCTGAATACGTTGTTGAGCACGAAAGCGAATTGCCGCCGTATTTTATCGGGGCGATGGATATTTCCGCCGAACAGCACGTCAAAATGCTGGCGGCTGCGCAAAAACACGTTGACAATTCGATTTCCAAAACCTGCAACGGCGCAAACGACGACACGGTGGAATCGGTCAACAACCTTTATCACCTCGCCCGCGAATTGGGCTGCAAAGCGGTCAGCTATTACCGCGACGGTTCGCGCGAAAATCAGGTTTTGACATCAATGAAAACCGAAGAAAAGAAAGCCGCCGAAGCGGAAGTTCCGGCTTCGAGCAGCTTTAAAGACGCCGAAACGCCCGACAGCGAGCGCGTCGAAATGCAAGAGCCGACGAGCGACACAGCGGCGCATCGCGCAGATTTAATTTCGCAAAACGGCAATCTCGCAACGCAAAAGAATCAAGCGAGCGGGCGAATCGAACGCCCGCGCGAATTGCAGGGCGCGACGTGGCAAATTCCGTTTGACGGGCGCAATCTTTACGTTACCGTCAATCACGACGGCTCGCAGGTTCTCGAAGTTTTTGCGACGGGACCGATTTCCGAAGGCGTCGGACTTCTCGCCTCGAAAATGCTGCGCGGCGGTTTTGAAGTGCCTGAAGTCGCGCATAGTCTCAACAAAGTGACTGGAACACACGCCGTTTGGTTTAATCAGCGCCTGCTCTCGTCGCCCGAACAAGCCGTTGCCGAATGTTTATTGCTGACGATGCGGCGGCTGCAAAATCAGCCGGAATCTTTCCGCGCGGCGGGCAAAAAGGCGTTGGCGGAACACCAGCCGAACATCGAAGTCGGTTTCTCCGACGCCGCGCCGCGTCCGCAAACCGGGATGTCGAATTTGATCGGCTCGTGCCCGGAATGCGGCGGGCAGTTGGAACACGCTTCGGGCTGCGATTCGTGCCGCGATTGCGGTTACTCGAAATGTAAATAATCTGCGGAACACTTAAGTTCGCGGCGACCAAAAAGCGTGAAAGAAAAGTGAGTTAAAAACTCCAATTTCTTTCACGCTTTTGCCATTTATCATTTTTTGCCCAAGTTTAATCGCAAACCGATTCGCGCAAAAATAGGTGCGGCGACGGTGCGATTTGGCGTTAAACCAATGTCGTAATGCGAATTGAAAACGTTTTCGACGGCGGCGAAAATCTCCGCATTCTTTTTGATTTTGTAACCGGCAAAAACATCGAGCGTGAAAAACGGGCGCAGCCGCAGACTGTTTAAATCGTCCTCAAACTGCCGGTCGGAAATTCTCGCTTGCACGCCGAGAGAAAACGGCGAATCGGGGCGATAAAACGCTTGAAAATTTAATTGCTGCCGCGCCGCCTGCGGCAAAAACTTTCCGATTAAATCCGCGTTTGCCGGGAAACTGCGGACGCGCGAATCCGCCAGCAAATAACTAGCCGACAAGCGCAAATCCGAGCGGGCGGCAAATTCCGCGTCAAGCTCGATTCCGCGCGCACGGGTTTTTCCGACGTTTTGCCGCTGTCGTGTGATTAAATTCGGCGAGCTGGAAATTGTGACGTTAACGACCGGCTGCGATACTTCGGCTAGAAAAGCGACGCCGCGCACGATTAAACGATTTTTGAAACCGGAAAAATTTACGCCTGCTTCGATGTTCGCTGCTCGTTCGGCTCGTAAATTTTCGTTCGCCTGCGTTAAAACGTTTCCGACGCGGAAGGCGCGGTAAAGCTCGTTCAAAGTCGGCGCGCGAAACGATTTGCCGAAAGCGGCGAAAGCGGCGAAATTCGGGTTGATTTGATAAAACACCGCGACGCGCGGGCTAAACGCCGATTCGCTGCGGTCTGGAAAAATGCTGACGGCTGTCGTTCGATTCGCTAAATTTTGCGTCGCCGAAAAAGCCCGCTCGTTTTGCCAGCGGTCGAATCTCGCGCCGAATTGCAAATTCAGTTTTGCGGTCGCGCGCCAAAAATCCTGCGCGAAAAATGAGACGGTTTGCTCGCGTCCGCCCGCGCTAACCGCTGAGGCTTGGCGATTGTTGACGAAAATGATTTCGTCGCTCGCGCCTCGCACCTGTCGGATTTCAAAAGCGGCTGACAAAACGTGACCGGCAAACGCCCTATTCCAGAACAGATTTGCTCCGGCAGCCTGCGACGGAACGCGCTGCAAACGGGTTAAAGTTTCCGTGTTTCTGTCCGCGCTGACGGCGGTAAAATTTTGATCGTAAATTTGTTTTTCGACGAACGTGCGAAAATTAAAAGCGCCGGTTTTTTCATCTTCAAAATCCGCACCGACGGCAATCTGGCGAAAATATGTGCGATTGTTTTGCAGGCGCGTTCCGTTGTCGCGTCTTTCGGAGAAAATATTTCCGCGCGCGAATATTTTTGATTTTTCGTTGAAACGATATTCTAGAATCGGCAGCAGGTTGTTGTGGCGGCTGTTTGCTTCGGCGTCGGCGAGTCCGCGTTCTGATTCGGCGACTGGAATATAGCCGTTTGTCCGGTAATTTTCGGCTGCCAGACGGAAGAAAAATTTATCGAAACCGAATCCGCCGAACACGCTTGCATCCGCAGTTTTTTGCGTACCGAGCGAGGTTTCGAGACGCAAAAACGGCGAATCCGGATTTCGGGTCAAAACGTTAATCGCGCCGCTCAACGCCGCATTGCCGTAAAGCGCGGACGCGCCGCCCCGCAAAACCTCGATTTGTTCGACGCTCGCGCGAGGCAAGCGCGACCAGTAAGTCCAGCCGCCGAAAGCGTCGTTTAATGAAACGCCGTCAAACAAAACCGACGAGCGGCTCGCGCCGCTGCCCGCCAGCCCGCGAAAATTTGCGCCCTGCGCGGTCGGATTCGCAGTGCGGCTCGACGAGCGGCGAAAAAGCTGAAAACCGGCGACCTGGCGCAAAGCGTCGTCAACAGTCTGCGCGGCTGTTTGTTCAAGATTTTCGCGGTTTAAAACAACGACGCTCGCAGGCGTTTCCGTCAGACGAGTTTCGGTGCGGGCGATTGAAATCGTTACTTCGGCGCTGACGTTTTCCGGCAACAGCGTGATTTCAATCCGGTTTTCGTTTATCTCCAAATGCTTTTCAAAAAGGGCGAATCCGGCGGCTCGAATTTGCAAAATTAAATTTGTCGCGCCGTTTGTCAAAAGCAAAAAATCGCCGGTCTCGTTTGTCTCTGTGCGTGAAACAATCCGGTTTGCGGAAACGAGATTGACTTCCGCATTCGCAATCGGAGCTTGTTGCGCGTCCCGAATTGTGCCCGAAATTGTTTGCGCTTTTGCGGTTTGATTGAGTAAAAGAAACAACAGAGACACGGAGGCACAGAGGAAAATAATCTTAAAAACTCTGTGTCTTTCGCGTGTCTCTGCGATGGAAATTCTGTTCATTGCTGCGGAAACCGTTGATACCGAAAATGTTCGCACACGGCGATAGATAAAGAATGCTCAAAAGCGTACGGACGCGAAATATTTAAATGATTATCTTGCGGCAAAAAGGGTTGAAAAAAGCGGGAAATCACTGATAAATGCTGGTAAAAAGCTGTAAATCTTTGATCGGTTGAGCGGTAAAACGGTAATTAGTGATAACATTCTTAATGTTGCTCATCGGCAAAAACTTGAACTCTAAAAGAGGTGCATTAATGTTAAAAAAGATTAGTTCCTTGCTTTTAAGTGTTGGAATAAGCGTTTCGGTCGCCCTTGCCTCAACAAGCGGCGACAATGAATCTGCGAAGGCAAAACGCAAAACGCGAAAGAACGAGCGGGTTGAAATCAAAGTCGTGCCGGTTGGTTTGCAAAAGAACGCGCTCGAACAGATTAAGCGGCAGGTTCTGGCAAACGTAGCGGTGCAGAAAGAGCTTAACGGCACAAAATATTATTTCATTTCGCTCGATTTTCTCGAAACCTCCGACAAAAAAGCGGCTTCCGGCGTGGCGGAAAAATTCCGAATGACGTTTTACGATTATACAAACCAGCGCGCAGTCGTCGCCGAAGGCTTGGTTAATGCGCCGGAACGCGCGCGAGTTTACGAAGACACTGCTCAGCCGCCGGATGTCAGCGACGAAGAATTTGCGTACGCTACCAAAATAATCGAACAAAACTCGGCTTTTGACTCAGTCGCCAAATCGCAAAAAGCGATGTTTTATCGCCCGATGCCGCCCATTACCGTTTCGGAAACCGGCGAGCGCCTGGTGAACGTAGGCATTGAAACGCGCGATGCTTCGGTTAAAGCCGAAATCATCAGCGTCAACATCAAACGCAGCGATTTAATTCGTTATTCGAAAAGCGCGCCTCCGACGGCAAACGCCGCTCCGACCGCCTGCGGCATTCAGAATGCGTTTCAAGGAACCACTACCAACGGAACGCCCGGACAATCTCAAGTCACAATTCGCGTAAACGACGTGACGTTGTGGGATATGATGGTCGTTCGCCCTTCGGCTTCATCCGGCACACGAAAATCCGGGATTGAAGTCCGCGATGTCAAATATCGCGGCAAATCCGTTTTAAAACGCGGGCACGTGCCGGTTTTAAACGTCGAATATATACCGAGCGTGTGCGGACCGTATCGAGATTGGCAATGGCAGGAAGGAATGTTTCAAGCGCCCGAACAGCCGACGCCCGATCCTGCGGATGGCATTCGCGTGCTGGCTAACGGGCAAATTGCCACGACATCGCTCGACACCGGCATTGACACCGGCAATTTTCGCGGCGTGGCGGTTTACCGTCAAAACAACGAAACCATCCTGATTACGGAACTGGATGCCAGTTGGTATCGCTATCTGATGGAATGGCGTTTTGCCGACGACGGCACGATTCGCCCGCGTTACGGGTTCGGAGCGGTTAACAATTCGTGCGTTTG
This sequence comes from Pyrinomonadaceae bacterium, assembly GCA_036388995.1. Classification (GTDB taxonomy): domain Bacteria; phylum Acidobacteriota; class Blastocatellia; order Pyrinomonadales; family Pyrinomonadaceae; genus JALZCH01. The sequence goes on from DASVQU010000106.1 coordinate 20,757, forward strand.
CTCGGTGCATAATCATCACGCTTACTGGCGATTCGATTTCGACATTGTTAATTCCAAAAACAAAGTTTTCCAGGTCGAGCGCGGGCGCAAATCCCCACGGCAGGTGACGACCGAGATGACCACGCTTCGCAATTATCAAACGAACAAAAGTCTGCTGATACAAAACAGCAGCGGCAGCGAAGCGTATATGCTCGTCCCGAATTTGACGGACGGCAAAGCCGATAATTACGGGCGGAGCGATTTTTGGGTTTTAAAATATAAAAACGTGGACGGCGGAACCGCGCTGCAAAACGAAATTGACGACGGTTATAATCTTACCGGCGGGGATTGTACCGCAGACGGCGGAAGCTGTATCAACATCAATCCGTTTATCAACAACGAATCGGTTGATAATGAGGACGTAGTCGTCTGGTACGGCGCGCACTTCGTTCACGCAGACAGCCAAAACTTAGCAGAATCGAATCGGAACAGTTTAGCGCTTTCCGGTTCGCACGTCATCGGACCCGACATTCGCCCGGTTCGCTGGTAACTTTGGTTTTAGAAGAGGAGAAAAGGAGTTTTGTTTTAGCTTCCCTTTCTCCTCTTCTCCTTTTCTCCTCTTCTTTCATCTTGGAACTTCAACCGATTGCAGAATGTCCGTGACTGCTGCGTCGGTTGTCGCGCCGTCGAGTTCGGCTTCCGCGCGAAGCGTGATGCGATGACGAAGAACCGGACGTGCGATGTCGCGCACGTCGTCAGGCGTCGGAAACTCGCGCCCGCGAATGGCGGCTAGGGCTTTTGAACAAAGCAGAAGAGCGACCGAAGCGCGCGGGCTGGCGCCGTAAAGAATTGTCGGATGCTGGCGAGTGCGGCGGACGATCTCGACGCAGTAATTCTGCACTCCGGCTTCCATTTTTAAATTCCCGACTTCGGCGCGGCAATGCGCGATTGTATCGGCAAAAGGCAGCGGCTCTATTGCCACGTCGCTCAGTTTTCTCGAATTAAAACCTTCGTCCCAGCGCCGGACGATTTCGCGTTCGGCTTGCTGTTCGGGATAATCAATCAAAATTTTCAAAAGAAAACGGTCGAGCTGTGCTTCCGGCAGCGGGTAAGTTCCTTCGTATTCAATCGGGTTTTCGGTCGCCAGAACCGTGAACAGCGGCGACAATTCGTGTCGTTCGCCGTCAATCGTCGCCTGTCGTTCTTCCATTGCTTCCAAAAGCGCGGCTTGCGTTTTGGGCGGCGTCCGGTTGATTTCGTCGGCGAGCAGTATGTCCGTAAAAACCGGACCTTTGCGCAGCGTAAATTCCGATGTGCGAAAGTTGAAAACGCTCGTGCCGGTGATGTCCGAAGGCATCAAATCGGGCGTAAATTGAATGCGCGAAAAATCGGCGTTGATGATTCGGGCGAGCGTTTTGACGATTAAAGTTTTCGCCGTGCCGGGAACGCCTTCGAGCAGGGCGTGACCTTCGGCGAGAATTGCGACGAGAATCTGCTCGACGATTTCTTCCTGTCCGACCACGACTTTGCGAAGCTCGGACGTAATATGTTCAACAGTATCAGGGACGTATTTCAGCATTAAATCTAATAACAGGACACAATAAAAGAGTAATAAACTATCAACTATGAACTATAAACTATCAACTGTATGTCATTGCAAAACAGTTGATAGTTAAGAGTTGACAGTTGATAGTTTCATTCTTATTTTGTTGGTTTTCTTACAATCTAAAAAAATCTACAAATAAAATTTTCAAAGCCAGAATTAAAACACTAGCAAGAAAAATGCGGCGCAGCCAAAGGTCGTTTAATTTTGTCACAACGCGAGCGCCGATGTACGCGGCGACAAACATTGTTACAGCCAGCACAATTCCGAGTTTGTAATCAATCAAGCCCTGATAAGCAAAAACAACAGTTGCAATTAGCGAAGAAAAAACATTGATTAATTTCGTATTGGCGACAGCTTCGGTAAAAGTCATTCCGGCAAAGCTGACAAAAACAGCGGTTAAAATCGTAACGTAGCCGCCACTGTAAAGTCCGCCGTAGATTCCCAGCGCAAAAGTCAGCAGATACGTCAAAATCTCCGCCGCCCGCGAAACGTTTTGTTTTTTCTCGACGCCGGAATTTCGATTGAGAAGCGAGAAAATCGTCACCACAATCATCGAAATCGAAACTATCAGCGGCATTGCTTTGCTCGAAATAATTCCGACGAGCAGAGCGCCCAAAGTTGAACCGATGAGCGTTAAAATCAAAAACAGCGGAAGTCTCTTTCGGTCAAAAACGTTCTTCCCGACAAAAGGCAGCGTGCCGCCGATTGATAAAAACGTAAGTCCGAACATATTTGTCGCTACGGCAACGCGCGGATCAATGCCGAATTGAAACATTACCGGAACGGTTATCAAAGAATTGCTGCCCGTCACGACGCCGATTGCGCTCGTCGCAAAAAACAAAAGAACGAGCAGCGCGAGCGCCGTTAAAGATAAATTTGCCATTAATTGATTATTTCAAACTTCCGGCGTTTTTCTTGAAACCTAATTGCCGTTCGAATTCGCGCAATTTGGCGACTAACGACAAAGCCTTTTTGATATTAACCGGCGCGCCCTGAATCGCGTCTTCGCATTCGCGCATCACGTTTTCCAACTCTTCACGATTTATTTTCGACCGCTCGGCGACTCGCGCGGCAAGCTCTTCGCATTTCACGGTCGTGTTATCAACTCCGGCAAAACGCGCCAATTCGCGCCGCACGCGGGCGTAGATGTTTTCAATCGCCAAATCGTAAGTTCGCGCTCGCCGCTGCAATTCAGCCATTGCCGCCACGTATTCGAGCTTTGAACGACGATCCGGGACTACGAGCGGAATCGGGCGCGCAAAACGCCGACCTTTTGTGTAAATCAGAAGCGCAATCAGCAAAGCAAACTGCCCGAACATTGCCGGAATCGGGGTGTTTTCATAATAATTGTAAAGCGGATGCCCGCTCGCGCCGTAGCCTTGATGATATTCGTCAAAAGCAATCACACCGTCGAAACCGGCTAGATTTAAAGCAAGCTGCAAATTATCAACCAGCGTAATTCCGGCGTTTGAAACGATGTACGGATCGCTGAGATAAACAATGCGCCCCGCGCCGTATGGATAGTCCACCAGAATTGTTTTATCGCCGCTTGCCAGCAGCGTAATCGGAGCTTGAAAAACGTCGTCTCTTACAACGTCTCCTTTGACGGTTGTAGTCGGTCTGGAGGGCGGCGTTGGCGGCAGTTTAGCTTCAATTGATTCCGAGGCAGACTTTGGAGTCGCTTCAGCGACAGCTACATTGTTTGAACCGCCTAAATTTTCGATTTTGATGGCGGCGGCGTATTTCGAAGGCATCACGGAATTAACGCCGGCGGTCAAAACGGAAGGCTGAGCGGGTTTTGCGGCTGCGACGCCGCTTGTCATTTCGTTGACGTTATCGGAATTTGCCAATCCGGTCACAAAAATCGGTTTCGACTGAGACAACACTCTCCAGTTGCCGGAATGCGACAAAAGCTGTGAATTCGGCTCGCGGTCAATGACGACGAGTCTGCCGCCAGCTTCCGTCCAGCTTAAAATATTGCGAATTTCTTCGTCTTCAATCGGTCGGAGCGTTTTGCCGATAATAAACAGCGTCGCCGGCTGATTTCTATCCGTACCAAGCAATGCGGAAGTTTTTTGCTGCCAGCGAATTGTGTGTCGCCCGCTTTCGCGCAAAAAATCGTAAAACGCTTTAGTCCCGGTCGCTCCGGTGTTAAATGTCGTCCGGCGGGCGCGGTCTTCGGAATCGGGTTCTTCCTTAATCCGAACGTAAGACGCCGCGTTTAAAACGATTAGCGCGACAATAATCACAACGAGCGAGATTAGAACAAAAATCCGTTCTCTCATTTTTGTTTTAACGCCTCCTCGTAACTTCCCCGGAAAGACTGCCAATCCTGTTCGCCAGCCGGAACTCGCCCGTACCAGTGGCGCTCGAAGCTGCCGGTCACGGCGCGGACGTTTTGGAAAATTTCCGGTCGTTTTTTGAGATCGCGCAGATAATCGCGATTGGTTTTGTGGCGAGCGAGACCTAAGATTTTACGGTCGGACAATTCGCACAAAAGCGCGATATAGCCTTTGCGAATCGCGGCGCGCACGTCACCCGCGCGGGCTAGATTTTCTGCTTCGGCGAGCAAATCGGCGGCTGATTCGTTCGCGCCGATTCGTTCGCCCAAAACGACTCGCTGCTCTTTGTCTTTCGTAATTTTCAAACGATTTTCGCGTCCCATCAGCGGGAGCAAAAAACGATAAATGACAAACGCGATAACCAAAATCGCCAGACCGATAACCAGATAAGACAAAATCGAACCGAACGCGGAAAGATTCGGCACATCTTGAGCCGAGGCGTTTGGTTCGCCGCGTCGAAACAAATCTTGCAGCCATTTTTCCAACGACTCCATCCATCTTTCCAGCAGGCTTTTTTCTTTTTCTTCCGGTTTTTGAAATTCCGGTCGGCGCAGGATTTCGTCGAGCTTTTGCTTGTTTTCGTTTTTGCTTGATGCGGCTGATTGCGCCTCAAGAAGCTCATCAAGACGGTCGCGAATAGCGCCGAGTTTTTCAGTCGTTTGCTGCAAAAACTGCGAGCGGTTTTCGCCTTTCGCAGTTAGCGCTTCGAGCGTTTGCAAATCTTGTTCGAGCCAGGTGTTGTTGATTTCGATTGCGGAATCGGCTAATTCGACTTTTTGCGTCGCCGGAACGAGGCGGCGGATTTCTTTAAACAAAAAGCGCTCGTTTTCGATTAATTCAGCCGCCGTCAAATCGTCTTCCGGCGACTGCATCGAGTCAAGCCGAACAATCGCGTTCAAGACGTTTTCGCGGTACTGCGTGAGCGGAATCGCGGAAATCGAAATTGCCGAACACAGAAAAAACGCGGCGAGGAAAAGGGCGAGCCGTGCGGTAGAAAATAAATTTTTTGAGAAAAATTTCGTCCGCATCAATCTTTGTTGCAAATCTTAGCAAAGCGCGCCAAAAGTTTGTAGCGAATAAGCTATTTTAGATTTAAAGTTGTGAAGTTTCCCGGCGGTTGATCGGGAATAAATTGCGGCGGTTCGTTTGCCGCTAGCGCCGGGCGGAGAGGATTGATGTAATTCGGAGCGAGCGGCGGCATCTCGCCCAGAGAACGCGCCGCCATTAATTCAACGTCGTAGGCTTCCTGCCGAACGCGCTCGTCAACATAGAGCAGCGAAAGTCCCAGCATCCAAATCGGAGCGAGCAAAATCAGGCTCGATTGCCACACTACCTGAATCGCAATCGAATACCAGACCGGCTGCGAATCCGGCTCGAAACTGAACAATGGGATGCCGTTGGCTTCTGCGTACCAGAGCAGCGGCGTCAGGAAAATCATCAGCGCCGAATAAGTCGCAAAAGTCGTAAAGACAAAAAGCGCGGCGAGCCGCCAGGCGTTTTTGTTCGCCAGCGACGCGCTGCGCGCGATTGAAGAGAAAACGCCCTGACCTTCGACCATCATCACCTGCGGAACGTAAGCGAAACGCCCGGCGACCAAAAAGAACAGCCACGTTGCCAGCACCGTAGCTGCGCCGCCGACGATTAATGCGACAAGTCCGGCGAAAAAAGGCGAAGCGCCGGATAATATCACCGCACCGCCGAGAATCAGCAAAACCAGAAAGAAAAATCCGTAGAAAATCGTCACAAAAGCAGCCGATAAAATAATGCCGACAATCAGCGTCGCCGCAAGGAGCGAGAAAAAACGCTGGCGCAAACTGCGAAAAGTCTCGCGCATTGAAATCGGCTCGCCCCAGAGCAGATGACGAACCAGATTGCGCGCCGCCGCGCCCATCACCATCATTGTCATCAAGCCGCCCAAAATCCAGAGCAGCGTCCCCGCCGTGACCAAAAGCGCGTAAAGAGCGAAAGATGTTTCGCGTCCGGTGGTAAGAATCTGATTCCAGCCGAATGACAACAAAACGCCGCCCACCGCCGAAATCAAAACCGGCAAAGCCGAAATGCGAACCAGAGTGAAAAAATTGCGCCGGTAAAGACGAACCGCGCGATCAATCAAATCGCCCGCGCCGAGCGGCGCGAGCGCGAGCGAAGCATTTTTATCAATCTGAGTTTCCATCCGGGTTTTGCCTGAAGAAATCTTACTCTATTTTTCTTCCGGCAGCTCTTTTGTGTTGCCGCGTTCGAGCTTGGCAAAACGCGATGAAGTCAGCCATTCGGGCATTTTTTCGGCGTTTGCGATGCGCTGTCCCATAATTCCCATCACATCTGCTACGGTTTTCGCGCCTTCCCACGCCCAATCGGGTTTGATTGTGTCTCCGGGATTATGATAATCGGTTTTTTCCCAATCTTTCATTCGTTTAATCCAAATCTCTTTGTCGCCTGCGGGCGCGCCCAAAAGCATTAAGCTCGGGACGCCGCGCTCGACAAACGAGTAATGATCCGAGCGGTAAAAGATTTTTTCATCGGGAAACGGGTCGGGCAAAACGTTGATTTTCATTGACGCCGCCACATCGCTCATCATCGCGCCGAGGCTCGAATGTTCCGCGCCGTATCCGACAATCGTTTTAACGGGCGCATAAATTTCGGTTCCAACGCCGTCGAGATTCAAATCAGCCGCGACTCGTTTGATGTCCCAGGTCGGATTTTTCGCCCAGTGTTTCGAGCCGTAAAGCCCGTATTCTTCGCCCGTCACGGCGAGAAAAACAAGAGAGCGTTTCGGCTTTGTCGGCGATTTGGCAAACGCTTCGGCAACGGCAATCATTTCGGCAACGCCGAGCGCGTTATCCGCTGCGCCCGGATAAATCCTGCCGTCCGCGCTCGTGCCGAAAGCGTCGTAATGCGCGCTGAAAAGCACTGCTTCTTCTTTCAATTTCGGGTCTGCGCCTTCCAAAACTGCGGCGACATTTGGCGAAGTACCGTTTGTAGTTTTCCATCTGACCGTGATTTTCGCCTGCTGTTTGAGCCTTATCGGTTTGAAATCGTTACGTTCCGCTTGCGCGAGCGCGTCTTTGAGCGCGACGCCGGAATTGGCAAACAGCTTTTCAGCCGCTTTGTTGCTGACCGAGAGAATCGGCGGCACAAATTCGGGAATGCCTTCTTCGTCGGCAAGCGCAATTTGCCGACGAACGGCATATTGCGCCATTTCTTCGTAAGGATGCTGCTCGCGTCCGTGCTGAATCATGATGATTCCCGCCGCGCCTTTCATCAGGAGATTTTGTAAAAACAAAGTCGAAGCCTTTTGCTTTTCCCAAGCCGCTTTCGGAATATTAGCGGGCGGACCTTCGAGCATCACGACGATTTTTCCGCGCACATCAACGCCCGCGAGGTCGTCGCGGTTAATCGTAGGAGCTTGAATCGCGTAAGCGACAAAGATTAAATCACCGCTCGCATTTTCGTTGCCGGTGTTGAGCGCGACGACGTAATCGTCGCCCATTTTCAAAGTTTCTTCGCCGATTTTGAGCGCGGTTTCCGGCGCGAAAGTGTTTTCTTTAAATTTTATGTTTTGCAAATACGAGCCTTTATCGCCGAGCGGTTTTAAACCGAGCTGTTTAAAGCGGTCTGCGATGTAATTGGCGGCGCGCTCGCCGCCCGGCTGCATAGTTCCGCGCCCCTGCATTTCGTGAGCGGAAAGCGCGGCGGTGATTGTTTTGATCGTTTCGATTTTGATCGCGTTTGCGAGTTCGATTTCGGAAGCCGCGAGCGAATTTGCAGCGGCGGGCGCGGCGGTTTGAGCGATTGTTTGACTGACGAGCGACGCCAAAAGCATCAATGCGACGGCGGACGCGCGCCAATTTATTTTTCCCGGAAACTGAAATTTCATATTTGTTTTTTTACTTTTAAATTATCAACAGCCTATTTTGAGGTGGAACTTATTCGTTTTTGTCTGTCAAAACTTTGAGATTCGGCTGCGCCTTTGCGTTTGCCGAAGCAAATACGCAGCGAAGTTTTATTGGGTTTCTCGATTGAGAATGTTTTCCAAAGCCTTTCTCATTCGCTCAGTGTGCGAGCCTTGCCAGTAAATTTTGTCGCAAGTCGGGCAAAACTTAAAATCGTTTTGAGTCGTTCGCACATTTTCCGGCGCATCTGACGCGGCTATTTCATCATCCGAAGCCGCTCGCAGCAAAGTGTTGCAAACGAAACAGCGTTTGAAAATTCGGTCAGTAATTCTGAGATTGAAACGCCGGGCGATTTCGTCAATCTGCTCGAAAGTTTCTTCGCTTTTTAACAACAAGATGTTTCCGACGCGCCATTCTTCCGCGATTCGTTTATCGAGCGTCAAAATCCAGCGATGTTCCGACAAAGCGCGTCGGACAAGCTCGCCGTCGGCAATGCGGTCTTCCCAAACCGTGTCAATTCCCAAAGCGCGCAGCCAGCGCACCAGGCGGTGAAGCATCACGTCGGCGAAAAAACGAAGCTCGACGTTTGAGGGCAAAACGATTCGATTTTCCAGTCCGACACGCGCTCCGCACGCGCAATTGATCGTTTTGCCGAATTGAAACAGCGTCACGTCATATTGCCGCGCGCAATTTGAACAGGAAATTGCCATTAACTTTTTAATGCCCGAACAGTTTTACAACTCGGCGCGTTCGGATAATTCAGCCCATCTTTCCAAATCGCGGTCGAGTTTTTGAATTAAATTTTGTTGTTCGACGAACAATTCGTTTAATTTTCCGGCATTCGAAGCGTACAGATTCAACTGCGTTTCGATTTCCGCCTGCCGTTTTTCCGCCGCCGCAATGCTTGCTTCCAACGTTTCTAACTCGCGTTTTTCTTTAAACGTAAGTTTTTTCGGCGAATCCGATTCGGTCTGAACGGGCTTCGATTGTTTTGCAATTAATTTAGCTTGTTCGATTTCAGCTTTGGCGGTTTCTTCGCGCGTTTGAATTTCCAGATAAGCCGAATAATTTCCGGGATATTCGCGCAATCGTCCGCCCGGTTCAAATTTGAAAACGCGATCAATCGTCCGGTCGAGAAAATAACGGTCATGGCTGACGGCGATTAAAGCGCCCGGAAAATCGTCCAGATATTCTTCGAGAGCCATCAGCGTCGGAACATCCAAATCATTTGTCGGCTCGTCAAGCAATAAAACATTCGGCGCGGTCATCAACACGCGCAAAAGATACAAACGTCTGCGCTCGCCGCCCGAAAGCTTGCCGACAAACGAATATTGCGCGGCAGGCGGAAACAAAAATTTTTCGAGCATTTGCGAAGCCGTGATTTGTTTGCCGTCAATTGTCTGCACATATTCGGCGGCTTCGCGGACGTAATCAATTACGCGCTGTTCGTCGTTTAAAGCTCTGCTTTCCTGATCGTAATAACCTAAACGGACGGTTTGACCGATTTCTACTTCGCCTTTATCCGGCTGGATTCGATTTGTAATGATTTCCAAAAGCGTCGTTTTTCCCGCACCGTTTGCGCCGATAATTCCGATGCGGTCGTCGCGTTTCAGAATATAAGTAAAATCATCAATCAATTTTCGCCCGTCGTAAGATTTGGAAACGTCGTACAATTCAATGATTTTTGAACCGAGTCGTTGCGACCCGATGGCAATATCAATTTCGGATTTCGCCTTTTCTTTCGGCTGCGCGATTAATTCATTTGCCGCATCAACGCGCGCTTTCGATTTGCGTGTTCGGGCTTTCGCGCCGCGCCGCAGCCACGCCAGCTCCTTTTTGATAAGCTGTTCGCGTTTGTGACCTTCGACGGCGCGAAGCGTTTCCTGTTCTTCTTTTTTCTCCAGATAATAAGCGTAATTTCCTCCAAAAGATTGAACAATTCCCCTGTCAATCTCAAAAATGCGGTTCGTCACGCGGTCTAAAAAATAACGGTCGTGCGTGACAAGTAGAAGTGCGCCTCGATAACGTGCGAGATACGCTTCGAGCCATTCAATCGTGTCGGCATCGAGATGATTTGTCGGCTCGTCGAGAATCAAAACGTCCAGGCGGACAATCAATTGGTGCGCGAGCGCGACGCGCTTTCGCTGCCCGCCCGACAGCGTTTTCATTTTCGCGGTCGTATCGTAAATTCCCAAACGAGTCAAAACATTTCTCGCGTTTGTTTCAATCTCCCAACCGCCGTTTGATTCGAGCTGGTGCTGTAATTCGGAAATCTTTGCGAGCAGTTTTTCATCCGTCCCGCCGCTCGTTTCCAAATCGTGACAGGCAGTTTCGTAATCGCGCAAAAGCTGCATTATGCCGCCGCTTGCGTCGAAAATCGTTTCTAAAACCGTGGCGTTTTCATCGAACGTTGGATTTTGCGGGAGAAAAGCGAGCGTTTTCCCGGACGCGCGAACAACGCGACCGGAGTCGGGTTCTTCAAATCCGGCAATAACTTTGAGAAGCGTCGTTTTGCCAGAACCGTTTGCGCCGATAATCCCGATTTTATCGGTTTCTTCGAGACCGATTGAGACGTTTTCAAAAAGCGGTTTGACGCCGTAATTTTTGCTGACATTTTCAAGCGAGAGAATATTCATAAACTTGAAACAGATTATATCGCCAGCAAGCGGCGGAAAAGTAAAAAGTAAAAAGTAAAAAGGCAAAAGTTCGGAATTTTGCCTTTTTACTTTTTACTTTTTACTTCGCGCAACAGCGCGTTTAGTATGTGATGTTGATTGTAAAATTTTGAGCCGCTGATAGCTGCGAATAATTTGCGTCCCGGACGCTGATCTGAAAATTCCAAATTCCGTGCCGCACGGCTTTTCCGCGAATGATTCCGGTCGTTTCATCGAGCCAGAAACCGGGCGGTAAGCTGCCCTCCGAAACGCTCCAAAAGTAATTACCTAAACCGCCGGATGCTTGCAGGATTTGATTGTAAAACCTGCCGAAACGTGCATTCGGCAAATTTTCGGTTGTAATCTGCACAGCCGCAGTCGGCACTCTTAACTCATACGCGCCGATGTCTAAAACACCGCTCGCCGGACGAGCCGAGCCGGTTTGATGCTGCACATAATGCCGCACGACGTTGTTGTCGGGCAGCGCATTTGAATTGAGCGTCGTTCCGGCGTTAACCGCAGCGGAGTTTGTTGTCAGACGAAAATCCTGCCCGGCTTGATTAATAAATGACGGCGACTCGGCTTGCACAAAAGTTCCGTCATTATTGATTGTTCCGGTCGCAGTTCCGTGCGAAACGCGCCAGCCCGGTTTGATCCAGTTGTGAGAAACAGACAGGACGCCCGTATCGTCGAGCAAAGCCAGATTCGTACCCGGCGCTGTGACGTAAAAGATGTTATTTCGCACGTCCGCCGTTTCTTCGTCGGTCGAAAGGCGAAACAATGTCGTGTTGCCGGTTCTAGTCGAAACGACGGTGTTGTTGTAAAAATAAAGTGTGCCTTTGCGGTAATTCGGTGTGTTTCCGCTGTCACCGCCATAATGGGTGATTTGCGAATTACCTGCTCCGTCCGGCTCTACAAAAACGTTCCCGTAAACAAACGTTTTCCGATAGCTCGGATCATTACGAATCAGAGTGCTGTCTTCGCCGTCAACCAAATCGAGTTGGCGATTGCCGTGTTCGAGCCAATTGTAGCGCACGACCAGACCGGCGGAACGGTCTTTCAAGGCGTTACCATTCGCTCCGGCGCGCATCGCGCCGAATCGGTTGTATTGAAACGTGATGCCGATTGCCGCCGTATAATTGTTATGTTGAAACGCGCTGCCGACAATGCCGTTGCCGAAAATGTAATTGCCTTCGACCAGAATATTGCGCGAAGCGAGCGCATCGGACGAAGCCACAAAAAATCCGTTTGCGCTATCGTGCAATTTGCAGTTGCGAACCGTAATATTTTCGCCTTTTTCAACATAAATTGAAGAAGCCGAACTGGAATAAGTTCCGGTTGCGCCAAATTCGTCGGTGAATTGATAATTCGGGTGCGCGCTGCGGATTTCCAGATTTTCGATTGTGATAAATTTCGGCAAAGTATCGGTGGGAACATTGGCGCTGCCGATTTTAATCACGCTCCGCGCGTCGCCCGTGAAATTTAAATTTGAAGGCGTCGTCGCGCCGTTTCCGTCAATCACCGGCAAATCACCGTTTTGATTGGGAACGCCGCGCACGGTGATCGGCAAAGCCGCCGTACCTTGCCGGCAGATCACCCATTTTTCTTCGTAGGCATCGGCGCGCCAATAAATTAAAACCGTGTCGCCAGGCTGCAAACTCGCCCAAGGAACTTGTGCAATCGCCGTCAAAGGGCGACCGGGACCGACTTCGTAGGTTGCGGCTTGGAAGCTGGAGATTGAGAGGAGAACAAATAAAACGGCGAAAAGAAACTGCTTTTTCATAATTTTATTTCCCGAACTTTCAAACGAGGATTTCCCGAAAATAGAATGTTTGTGCAAAAGCTCGGTGAGATTTGCCCTACGTCCAGCATAAATCTCGCGGCAATGAATTTCTAGTTTTATTTTATCAAATTTTTAAACGATAGTTTTTTTTGAGGACACTTCTTAGCCCATTGTGAAACTTTTCGATAAACTTCAGCAGATGAGTCATTCGCAGGATAAAGCAAATCGTTTTTATCTATTGGTCGTTATTTTAGCGTCTCTGACAGCTTTCGCGCCGCTCTCGATTGATATGTACCTTCCGGCATTTCCGCAGATTGCCGAAGATTTTGCGGTGTCACACGAGCGCGTCGAGCTGTCGCTGGCGACATTTTTCGTCGGTCTTTCATTCGGACAGTTGATGTACGGTACGGCGGCGGATCGTTTTGGCAGAAAATTACCGCTTTACGTCGGTTTAACGATTTACTGTCTGGCTTCGATCATTTGCGCCTTCGCGCAGAACATTGAAACGCTGATTGTTTTGCGTTTTTTTCAGGCTTTAGGCGGCTGCGCCGGAATCGTCATCGCGCGGGCGATGGTCAGAGATTTGTTTGAACATCAGGAATCGGCGAGAGTTTTTTCTCTCCTGATGCTGGTGATGGGAGTTGCCCCGATACTCGCGCCTTTGATCGGCGGTTATGTCGCAATTTATTTCGGTTGGCGAGCGATTTTCTTCGTTCTCGCCGTTTTCAGCGCGTTTTCTTTGCTGGCTGTTTACGCTTTTTTATCCGAAACGAGAGAGCCGAACCCGAATGTGCAGCTCAGCCGTACTTTTTCAACTTACTGGAATATTTTCAAAGATAAAGAATTCCTGGGTTTTACTTTCGCCGGAGGTTTGGCGCAAGCCGGAATGTTTGCTTATATCACCGGCTCGCCGTTTGTTTTTATTAATTTGTTTCACATCCCGGCGGAAAGCTACGGGTGGATTTTCGGATTAAATGCTCTCGGTTTAATCGCTTTTTCGCAGTTCAACGGGCGATTGCTACGCACTTACAACCCAAATCAGCTTTTGCGAGTAAGTTTGTCGGCGATTACAATTTTCGGTCTGCTTTTAATTTTAGGCGGAGTTTTCCAGCTTGGTTTTTGGGCAATCACCATTCCGCTTTTTCTTTACATCGCCAGCCTCGGAATGATTTTCCCCAACGCAACGGCGGGAGCGCTTGCCAAGCAGCAAGCTCACGCCGGAGCGGCTTCCGCGCTTCTCGGCACGCTGCAATACATTCTGGCGGCGGTTTCTTCCGGTCTCATCAGCTATTTTAATAACGGAACGACTCTGCCGATGACGGCGCTCATCGGCGGATGCGGAATCGCCTCGTTTCTGGTGTTTATAACATTAATCGCGGAAAGAAAATACAAAATTGTGGAACAGGAGAGCTGACAGCGAAAAATTATGGCGAATCTGAGATAGCAGATTAATCCGAGCGCGAGACATTGCGCGAAAGCGCGTTGCGCCCGCTCAGCGCGATTTACCGAATTGAGATTTGCCAATCGTCAGCCGCTTACTTTAATCAATGTTCTCTCTATATCTTATTTTTCAACTCGTCTTCAATCAACGCTCTTAAATCGGATTCGCCAAACCGCGCCAATTTTCTGCCGTTAACAAAAAAAGACGGCGTTTGCCGGACGCCGAGCGTTTGCCCGTCGCGCAGATCGCGCTCCAATTTCGCCCGGTAACGATTTTCCTTAATCGCAGCGCTTACTTTTTCCAAATCAAGCCCCAATTCCATTGCGTATTTTTCAAACAAAGCGTCAACATCCGGTTTCGGTGCAGAAGCCGGAGCACCATGGCGCTCGCCCCATTCCGGCTGTTTTTGAAACAGCAATTCCTGCATTTGCCAGTATTTTCCCTGTTCCCCGGCGGCTTCCAAAAGCGTTGCCGCCGGTAGCGAATTCGGATGAAGCGGCATATAGCGGACGACAAGTCGGACTTTGCCGTCATAATCTTTCAAAATCCTTTTGACGACCGGAGAAAAAGCCGCGCACGATTCGCATTCCGGGTCTAAAAACTCGACCAGAGTGACGGGCGCGTCCGCAGCGCCGAGCGTCGGGCTATCCGGTCGTACGAGCGTTTCCGGGCTGATTCCCGGTTTGCCTGAATTGCCGTTGCTCGTTACACGTTGGTTTTGAATTGAATTTCGATAATAACCCGCGCCGATTGCCGCGCCGATAACGACAATGATCGCAATCGCGCCTAAAATCTTGAATTCTTTATTCATAAAACGATTATTCCTTTGGTTTATAAAAAAACAGACACAAGCTCATCACGATAAATGCCGCCAGCGACATCAGCGGAATTGTAATAAATCCGAACCACTCGATTTGCGTCTCCGTGCAGGAAACTCCCTGAGTGCAGGGCGCAACCGTTTCGGGAATGAAGCCGTAATAAAGCAAATTGTGATAAACCGCAATCGCCAAACCGCCGAGAGAAAGCGGCAAGGCGTAATACTTCATCCGCCTGTCGCGCAAAACGATTCCGACGCCGATCACGAGAACCAGCGGATACGTCGCAATCCTCTGATACCAGCACAAAGCGCACGGCGGCAAATTCATCACTTCGCTGAAAAAAAGACTCCCGACCGTCGCCAATAACGCAATTAGCCATGCCGCATAAGCCAAAGCCTCCAGCAGTTTCTCATTTTGTCGGCTTTCGATTTGTTCCGATATTTCCATTTCTTTTTTGTAATTTTACCCGGTTAAGTTTTTTTATCGCAATTTCGGATGAAGAAATGATTTGTTCTGACAGATTTTTACATTAAAATAAAACGATGAACAAAGAATATGTGACCAAAAAGGAAGACGTTTACCGGATTGGCAAAACGCGCGTTTCCTTAGATTCCGTTGTTTATGAATGGCGGCGCGGAGCGTCGGCGGAAAGCATCCAGCGTTCGTTTCCTGCTCTGACACTTGAAGAGGTTTACGGCACAATCGCTTTTTATCTCGCCAACGAAAAAGAAATCAACCAATATCTGCAAGTAGGCGAAGATGAATTTGCCGCACTCGAAGCTGAGTCTCGCGCACATCACCAAGCGTGGTACGAACGATTACAAAAATCCCGCCGGGAAACTTTAGTTTCATAGAATGAAAGTTCGCTATTTAGCCGACTCCAATCTCAACGCCGATATTGTTAACGGCGTTATCCGGCGCGCGCCGGAAATTGATTTTCTAACGGCTAACGAAGCAAATCTGACTGGCATTGAAGACCCAGAAGTTCTTGCAATCGCGGCGCAGGAAAAAAGAATCTTGATTACGCACGACCGCAAAACGATGCCGCAGTATTTCGGCGAGTTTATCCAAAATCAGGAAAGCGCGGGAATTTTTATCGTTTCGCAAAACGCTGATGTTGCCGTCATTATCGAGAACTTGATTTTGATTTGGGCAGCATCAGAAGCCGAAGAATACATAAACTCAATTCGCACTTTGCCATTTTGAAAAGTTACTACAAATTGAGCATACTTGATTTCATGCGAATCATAGATGATAAACCTGTTGAACTTTACTCACCTGAAGAATTTGAGATAGCAGTAAAAAATTTCATAAAAGAAAAAGGCGAAACTTTAACTGATTTTCAAGTGAATCATTTAGAGGTAATTGAAGGTTCTGATGGCGAGTATGAAATTGATGTTACTGCAAAGTTCACAGTTTTAGATGGTGCTGAAATAAAAGTTCTTATTGAATGTAAACATTACAAAAGGTCAGTTGACCGAGACAAAGTAATGATTTTGAACCAAAAACTACAATCAACAGGTGCACATAAAGGCATGATATTCACTACAAGCAAGTTTCAACGTGGAGTTGTTGAATTTGCAAAAAAACACGGAATTGCACTAGCAAAGTTAGCTCATAGTGAGGCTACTTATTATCTTAAGTCGCGTTTAGTGGATATTTATGAAGT
>DASVQU010000107.1:0-43316 GCA_036388995.1 Pyrinomonadaceae bacterium
GCGAGAAAACGAGCTGAAAATTCGTTTTGTTCCGCAATGTTTAATTGCTTCGTTTGAAGATTGCAGCTTCGGCGAAATGCTCGAATTTACGACCAGACAGATGAAAATCACGCGCGTTTATGCCGGGCATTTCTGGCTCACGTCATTACTCGGCGGCTTGATCTTCACCTTAACTTTTTACTCGCTTTTGCTTTTGGTTGTTTGGCGCATCGTTTCAGGCGAATCATTTTGGCTGCCGCTGCTGCTGTTGCTCGTAATTTTCGCGCTCGGCGCGGGAAAGGCTTGGGTGAGGCTCGAAGCCGTAAAATTAATTTTAAAAGATTATGGAAGAGAACTAAAAGAAAGTTCCCGGGCGCAAATTCTCCTCTTTCCGCTGACGCCCCCCGTTTTTCTCTACAACTCGATTTCCGCTGGAGTTTCCAGAAAAATCTCCTGGCGCGGAATCGTTTACGAAATGAAATCGCCCACTGAAACCATCATCATTTCGGCGACGAATCCACCGATCAAACCGGCAAAAGTTGAATAATTTCGGCAAAGAAAGAATTCAAGAAACCAGATTTTGAGAATTTTGCTTATCAGGCAATTGATTCAATGGAAAAGCGATTTTCGGCGCTTGCTGCCGCAAATTTTGCAAAGCGGCACGAGCCATCGCGGTTAATAAGACTTTGCGCGTCAAGATGTTTTCGTAAACCCGGCTGATTTTTTCCCTTGCCTGCCGCCACGTTTCGTCGTCTTTCGGCGTCGGAACGACAAAGATTTTTTCCGGATCGGCGTCATACAGAAATTTCAAATCTTTTTCTTCCCAGACGGATTCGGCGAAAATCGCATCGGCTTCGCGTACGATTCGGTCTTCGATTTCCTGGCGAACAATCGGAAAATCGTCGTTTTTCGCGGCGCGTCCGAGTCCGTGAAACGAAACGACGAAAGGCGTCTCCGTCGCGCGGTGAAGATTCAGAGCCGTCAAGCCCGATAAAAAGAAATTTGCGTGAATCAGATCGTAATCTTTTTGTTTGAAATGCCCTAAAACAAACGACGTAAATTGCGGCATCAGGCGGAGCAAATCTTGTTTTTCGACCGAATCCGCCGGTCCAGCCGGAATGTGAATAACGCGCAGGTTTTCCGCCGGATAAACAATCTCCGGCTGATGCGGTGAATCCCGGCGGGTAAAAACGTCAACATCATAACCGACGGCGGCGAGATTTTGGGCTAAATCAGCTACATAAACGCATTGATCGCTGCCGGTTTTTAGTGGAGATGCACAGTCGCTGATAATTGCAATTTGCCGTTTCATCGCTTTGAACCGCCTTTCAAATTGTATGAAAAATAAACTTCGGTTTTCGACAACTAAAAAGCAGATGTTAGGGAGATAATAAAAACCCGAAGTTACAAAAATCTTACCTATAATTATTTTCAATAAAAATTTCTCGTCTGTACGTTCCCGTACTTGCTGAAAATAGAAAAGCGTCTGAAAATTTCAGACGCTTTTCTATTTAATGATTCAAACGCTTTTAGAGCGAATCAACATAGTATGTCCGTGCCAGTACCGCGAACGGTAGTGAGCCGGTCAATTATCAAACATGGCTTCGATTTTTTTGAAAGCTCAAATTCACTCGTTCAATCTGTGGCTTTTACGATAATGTATTTCTGTAAAATTCAACTTCAAAACAAAAAGGATGAGGCAATTTGATTTTGCCTCATCCTTTTTGTTTTGTTTATGACAAAGGACTTATGGTTCGTCGTTGCCTTTTTTGCCTTGTTTTTTAGGCGGTTCGACAGTGCGCGGGCGCGAATCATCGGTTGCCGGTTTGTCGGTTTTCGGCGCGGGTGTCTCCGGTTTTTTCGGTAAATTCGTCGCCGGTTTTATCTCGACCGACGATTTTACCGGCGGAGGCTCGTCCTCATCGCGTTTGCTGCCCGGCAAAGTGTCGCGTTCGAGCGTCGCCGGCGCATTTGAATCGGTCTTGATGTCCGTGTCAACCGAAAACTCCAAATCGCCATCGGATTTGCTGCGCCTCGTTCCGGTGTAAACTCTGTTGCTTACGGCAAACGATTCTTCCTCTCTCTTTTCAAGCTCTTCGCGGCTTCGCTGTTCGTTCAGAGCCTTGATGTCGGCTGGCATCGGCGGAGCGTCTGGGAAAGTCTCGCGCGGTTTATCTTTCATAAACTGGCTCATAAAAGCCGAGAAATAAGGCAACGCGCCCTGTCCGCCGGTCATTCCTCTGCCGAGCGATTCTTTGCGCTCCGGGTTTCCCATCCAGATGCCCGTCACATAAGATGGCGTGTAGCCGATAAACCAAACGTCCGTGTGGTCGTTGACCGTCCCGGTTTTTCCGGCGACCGGATGTCCGGCAGC
The DNA here is from genome assembly GCA_036388995.1 of Pyrinomonadaceae bacterium. Taxonomy (GTDB): domain Bacteria; phylum Acidobacteriota; class Blastocatellia; order Pyrinomonadales; family Pyrinomonadaceae; genus JALZCH01. The sequence continues at coordinate 2,354 of DASVQU010000107.1, forward strand.
ATTTGCGCCGGTCGCGGTTCCGCCCGCTTGCGTGACTCCGCGCATTAATTCGACCATTGTCAGCGCGACATATTCGCTCGTGACTTTATAAGTCGTGTTTTCCCATTGTTCGAGGACGTTGCCGTCGTTGTTGATTACTTTGCGAATCAAATGCGGCTCGACGCGAATGCCCCGGTTCGGAAACGCCGAATAAGCCGAAACCATTTCGATGAGCGGAACTTCCGAAGCACCGAGCGCAGACGCCAGATTCGGCGACATCGGATGCGTAATGCCGAACCTGCGAACCATTTGCGCGCCGGTTTGAACGCCGACTTGTTCGAGCAGGTGAACGGCGGCGACATTGTAAGATTTGGCGAGCGCGGTTTTCAGCGGAACCGTTCCGTGGCTGTGCGAACCGTCGTAATTTTGCGGCGACCAGCCGCCGCGTCGAATCGGCGCGCCGGAAACAGGCATTTCCGGCGTCATTCCCCATTCGATTGCAGCCGTGTAAACGTAAGGCTTATATGCCGATCCAGTTTGACGAAGCCCTTGCGTGGCGTTGTTAAATTTGTTGGTGTGAAAATCGTAACCGCCGACCATTGCCACGATTTCGCCGTTTTTGGCGTTCTCGCAAACCAGCGAGGCTTGAATTTCCGGGACTTGCGACAATTGGACTTTGAGCGTTTTGGCGTCGCTGTTGACTTCCAAAATCTCGAATTCCGCGAGCAAACCCGGACGAAATTCATCTTTGGGCTGACGACGACTCCAGCCCATCTCTTTGGCGGTGACGACGACGTTGTATTTACCGAAACGCACGGCGGCTTCGTTTTTCCCGCCGTCAACTTTCATCACCAAACCTTTGACGTAATCGCCTTTTTCGTAATCGTCGCCGTACCAATCCGGGTGTTTAAAAGCCTCAAGCTCTTTCTCGGTCGGATTGCCTTCTTCTTTTGCCGGAATCATTTTGTAATTTGAATTCCAGACAGAGCGCGATTTGTCATAAGAGCGCAGCTTTTCGCGGACGACTTTCGTCGCCAATTCCTGAGCATCTGCGTTGATCGTCGAATAAACTTCAAGACCGCCCTGCGCGACTCGCGTGGTGTATTTCTCTTCGAGATATTTGCGAATTTCTTCGACCGGATAATCGTACGGCGAAGAACGCTGCTGCGATTGATAATAAGCGGTGTCGGCGAGCTTGATCGGCTTGGCTTTCGCCGCATCAGCTTCGGATTTTGTAATGGCACCTTGTTCAGCCATTTCCGCAATAACAAGATTGCGGCGTTCGAGCGCTTTCGCCGGATTAATCGTTGGCGAATACGTTGTCGGCGATTTCGGAATCGCCGCGAGCAGAGCGGCTTCTTCAGTGGTTAAATCTTTCGCCGGTTTTCCGAAATAAGTTCTGGAAGCGGCTTCAAAACCGTAAGCTCCGGCGCCGAGGAAGAAGTTGTTGTAATACATCTCCAAAATCTGGCGCTTGGTGTAAAAACGCTCAATTTGCAGCGCGACGAGCCACTCGTTGATTTTGCGCTCGTAAGTTTGCGCTCTGGTTAAAAACAAATTGCGGGCAATTTGCTGCGTCAGCGTCGAAGCGCCTTCAAAGCTGCCGGTTCTAATGTTTTTATACGCCGCGCCCGCGATGCGGTATGGGTCAATTCCCATATGTTTGTAAAAGCGCGTATCTTCAATCGCAAGAATTGCGTCTTCAACCTTTTTGGGAATATCTCTTTCTCTAACGGGCAGGCGTTTTTCGAGCGCAAATTCGGCAATTACCGTCTCGCCGTCATCGGCGTAAACCTTCGTCACGGTCGAAGGGCGATACGTCGCCAGCGCCGAAACCTCCTGCGCCGCCCGCGAATTGTTTACGTAAAACGAAGCCAGAACTCCGGTCACGCCGCCCGCCGCAAGCGCCAAAATCAAAGCCAGCGGCAGCCACAAAAACGCAGTCCATCTCCGACCGACTCTCTCGGTTCGGATTTCATTTGCTCTCGCAACACTAATTTCTCTCGTAGCCATTTTTATAATTTTCACCGCCGAGACGCAGAGACGCAGAGTTTTGAAAAAGAGAGACAGAAGAAAAAGTTTTGTTTATCTTCTCTAATCTTTCCTCTGCGTCTCTGCGTCTCGGCGGTTCAAAATCTATTCTAATTCACAAAGCGCCTCATTCGCACGCTGATCGCAAAACCGATTGCGATAAATGTTGCCAGAATCGCCGAAAGACCATTGCTCATCAGCGGCAGCGGAACTCCGATGACGGGCAGAAATCCAAGCGCCATTCCCGCATTGATAAAAATTTGAAACGACATCCCGCCCCCAATCGCCATAATCACGAGCATTCCAGCTCGGTCGGGCGCGTGCCGGGCGCTGGCGCACAGCCTCGAAATGATGAACGCGTATGCCAGCAGCAAAGCGATGCACCCGATAAACCCGGTATGTTCGGCGGTCACGGCGAAAATAAAATCCGTTTGCGGTTCCGGCAAAAATTTGAGCGCCGCCTGCGAAAATTCCGCGTCAACATCGGCTCCGGTCAAACCGCCCTGACCGACTGTAATGATTGACTGCAAAGTATGATAGCCGACGCCTTTCGGATCGGCGCTTTCGGGGTCAATAATAACTTTAATGCGTTCCTGCTGGTACGGCTTGATTTTTCCGGTTTGCACGCCGATTGTCCAAGCCATCGGAACCGAGACGACGCCCAAAATCAAAACCGTTAAAACCCAGCGCAATTTGATGCCCGACAAAAACAATACAACAGCCAAAAGGGGAAAATAAGTAAGAGACTGCCCCGCGTCCGGTTCGAGCATAATCAAACCGAGCGGTAAAGCTAAAATGCCGACTCCCAAAAACGTTTCGCGCAAAGTTAAACCGCCCGAACGCTTTTTGCCGAAATATTTGGCGAGCATCAAAACGACCGGAATTTTAACAAACTCCGACGGCTGAAACTGCCCGATAATCGGCACTTTTATCCAGCATTGTTGACCGTTGATTTTCATTCCGATTCCGGGAATTAAAACCAGCACCAGCAAAATCAAACCAAAAACGTAAAATGCCGGAGCATATTCAACCAGCTTGCGATAATCGGTAAACGCCATCACGAGCATTGCTGTAGTCGCCAAGCCCAAACCGATAAGCTGTTTTTGCCAAAAAGTTTCGGTCGGCGTCGCGTTGTAAATCTGCCAGACGCCGAAGACGACGACGAAAATCGCCAGCAGCGCCAGCATCCAATCAAAATCCCTCAAACTCCGTTTTTCGATTCTTGCGACCATTTCGATATTGCCAAATCAAAGCCAAAAATTAATTCGCCGGATGTCCTGTGTGAAGCTCCATTTTTTCGCTTTCGCTCAAGAGATGCGGGTGATGTTTCTCGATAAACGCTTCATAAATACCGCGCGCGGCGGGAGCGGCGTTTCTGCCGCCAAAGCCCGAGTTTTCAATCAAACCGATAACGGCAATTTCCGGTTTGAAAGCCGGGGCGAATGAGACGAACCAGGCGTGGTCTTTGTTTGCGCCGGTATCTTTGCCGAGCGCGACGACCTGCGCCGTTCCGGTTTTCCCGGCGATCTCCCAGTTTTCCATTTTAATTCCGGCTGCCGTTCCGCCAGCGTTGACCGCGCCCCACATTCCTTCGACGATGACTTTGTTTTGCGCCGGAGTCATTTCAATGATTTTCGGTTCGGCGCGCGAAAAGTGAGCCGTCGGACGCGCTTCCCAGTAGCCGGATTCGCCGGGTTCGCCCATCGCCGCAGCTTCTTTGGCTTCTTTCATCAAATGCGGAACGAACATTCTTCCGCCGACGCCGAGGGACGCAATCGCCCGCAGCATTGAGATCGGCGTCGCCTGAACGGTGACCTGCCCGATAGACGCGAAAACCGTTTCGACTTCGTTCCATCGTCCGTCGCGTTTTTCGATAATCGGTTTGTAGAATTTCGGCGTTCTGGTCGTGTATTCGCCCGGAAGATCAACTCCGGTCGGTTTGTCGTACTCAAACGTTTCGACCATTTTTATCAAACCGTCAATTCCCATTTTCAAAGCCAGACGATAATAATAACCGTCGCACGATTTCGTAATCGCGTAAGAAAGCGGCGGTGAGCCGTGATTTCCCATACAGCGCGTAAATTTGCTGCCGGTCGTAATCCCGCCCCCGCAAACCATATTCGACTTCTCGACCGTAATCACGCCCTGCTGCAAAGCGGCGACCGATTCGGGAATTTTCCAGGTCGAACCGGGCGGATAACGACCACGAATCGCGCGGTTTAAAAGCGGTTTTTGCGGATCGTTATAAAGCGCGGCGATTTCTCTGCGTCCTTCTTTGGTCGAAACTTTATTGACCATCACGTTCGGATCAAACGAAGGCGCGGAAGCCATCGCCAAAATTTCGCCGTTGTTCGGATCCATTGCTATCAGCACGCCGCGTTTGGTGACCGATTCCGCCAATTTCTGCTCGGCTGCTTTTTGCAGATTGAGATCAATCGTCGTCACCAAATCCTGACCGGGCTGCGGCTGAACGACTTCGATTTCCTCTTGAATTCGTCCGCGCGAATCAACTACGACTTTTCTAAATCCATCGCGCCCGCGTAAATATTGATCGTAAGTCGCTTCCAAACCTTCTTTGCCGATAATGTCGCCGGGGCGCAATCCTCTTTCGATAAATTTCGGGTCTTGCAGTTGTTTGGGACTGATTTCCCCGACATAGCCGAGAGCGTGCGCTGCAATTGTGCCGAGCGGGTAAAAACGCTGCGGGTGAATTTCGACGCGCAGTTCGGGGTGTTCTATCTGGTGCGATTCAGCCCACGCCAAATCTTCGAGCGTCGCGTTTTCTTTAATCACCAGAGATTCAAACGCGGGCTGCAAGCGCATAAAATCCAGTTTTTCACGCAAAGTTTCCTCGTCAATCGAAAGCCCGTCGGCGTATTCGGGCAGCAGACTGTTGATGTCCCGGTTTTTGATTTCCTCGCGCGAGAGAACGACGTTATAAGTTTGCCTTGAATCAACCATCACGCGCCCTTCGCGGTCTAAAATTGCGCCGCGCGGAGCAGGAATCGGGAGCAGGCGAACCCGCTGATTTTCGGCGCGTTCTTTATAGTGATCGCCTTTGACGATTTGCAGATAATAAAGCCGGACGCCAAGCAGGGCGAGCAAAACAAAAGCGATTACCTGAATCGCGCCGATTCTGGCTGGCAAATTTTGCGAGTGATCGTCGAACTTCATAAGAGTCAATTACGCGCTTTCAAATTACGAATTACGAATGAAGGAAATAATCATTGCGAATTACGAATATGAATAATTTTAGATACAAATTGAATTCCTTAATTTGTCTTTCGTAATTCGTAATTCGTAATTATTTTAAACTCGTCGTCCGAGCCGGATCGGGTTGCGGCGGAGCGCCGCTTGACGGCGCGGCGCGAAATTGCGGCGGTTTAAACGCGCGCGTTCGGAGAAGAAATATTCCAGAATGAGCATCGTCACAGTTCCGGTAATCGTTGTGCCGATTAGAGAATAAGCGAGAGTTTCGACAAAAGGCGCGTTCGGCGATTGTCCGAGCAGGCGGTTCATCGAGTAATAAATCGAGCTTTCGAGCAGAATCGCGCCCGCCAAAACCGGGATTCTGATCAGCAGATTGTCAACCAGCAAAACCCGCCGCGCCAATTCGACAACGACAAAAGCAGTCAGAGTTTTGGAAAAACCGCTGGCTCCGAGCAATCCGCCGCTCAAAGCGTCAACGGCAACGCCGGCAATTGTCGCGTAAATCAAAGCGCGGAAAGCGTCGCGTTTAAGCGCCACGTAAACGATGATAATGAGCGGAAAATCCACAAAGGCAAGCGGCGGCGCGATTTGCCGAACCGTCACCTGCAAGACAATGGCGATAATGAGGGCGAGTGTAGTGGTTAATATTTCCACTTTAAAATTATGAATTAGGAATGATGAACGATGAATTAAAGCTCTTTGTATTCAGTTCAGCATTCATCATTCCGCGTTCAGCGTTTCGCTTTCTCTCCTTGTTTTTTTGCGTTCGGAAGAACCTGCTCCGGTTCAGGGCGCGGCGGCGGCGTGTACAACAAAACGGCGACTTCGCGCAGAGAGCCGAGATTTGCCGTCGGACGAACAGAAATCGTCTGCGAACTGGAAACCGAACCGGTTTTAACTTCGACGATTTCGCCGACTTTTAAACCCGGCGGATAAATTCGATCCTGCCCGGTCGTAGTGATAATGCTGCCGACTTCGACTTTTTCCTGACCGGAAACGTGATTCATATCGAGCGTCTCTTTGCCTTTGCCTCTGATCAATCCAAAAGCGTTTGATGCCCCGACTTGCCCGACGATTGCGCCGACGGCTGACTGATCATTAGTTAATAAAATGATTTGCGACGTAACGGGACTCGTCGAATAAACGCGCCCAACCACGCCTTCGCCGGTGACTACCGGCATATTGAGCTTGATTCCCGCCGAGCTGCCCTGATTAATCGTCACCAAATCAAACCAGATGGACGGATCGCGCGCGATAACTTCAGCCTTCACTGATTGATAAGACAATGAACTCGTTAAGTTGAGTAAACTTTTCAGTCTGTCGTTTTCGGCTTGCAGATTTTGGCTGTTAATCTTTTCGGTTTCGAGCTGATTAACCCGCTCGCGCAGAATTTCGTTTTCGCCGACCGCCGTTTGCATCTGAGAAACCGTTCCGACAACGCCGCTGACGGAATTGCTAACGGTTGCCACCGGACGCTGAACAAAACCTGCAATCGCCTGCGCCCAGACTCTGACGGTGCGCTCTTTTGTTTCGGCGTCTTTAGCGTCGTAAGCCATCAGCGCGAAATTAACCAGCAGCAGCGCGGCAAACAGCCAGGGCGTCCGCTGCCGGATTTCTTTCTGACTTAAGTTTTTCTGAGTTAAGGAAACCACTTTAATCAATTACGAATTTCAAATTACGAATTACGAATTGTCTTTGCTTGTAATTTGAATTTTGCCGATAATTTTTAATATTTCTTCGGCATCGTTTAGTAAACTTTTTGCCTGCACATCATCAAAATATCCGGTCGCATTAAGTAAGCGAATCCAATAATTTGTTTCTCTTGCTTCTTTGTATGCAATACCGAGTTTATTGATAAAATCGGATTTTGATTGTCCGCCGACGGCTTCTTCACAGTTTGCTCCGATTGACGTTCCGCTTTTCAAAAACTGTTTGGAAAGAACAAATTCTTTCTTTTCTTCGGTCAAATATTTGTAAGCCTTTACGACACGAATTGCGAAAGCAAAACTTTTCTCCAATAAAATGTTTTCCTTCATAATTACAATTCGTAATTCGTAATTTGAAATTCGTAATTTCTGACACGAGGCGCTAAGCGCCTTGTGTCAGCGTATTGTCCCACTTGACTCGTTTGAGAAGCTCAAAATCCGAGAGCATTTTGCCCGTTCCTAAAACGACCGATGAAAGCGGGTCGTCCGCCAGAACGACGGGCAATCCGGTTTCGATCATCAAGCGTTTGTCCAAATTCTTCAAAAGTGCGCCGCCGCCCGTCAGAACGATTCCGCGTTCGACAATATCCGCCGAAAGCTCCGGCGGCGTTCTTTCAAGCGCTACACGGACGGCGTTGACGATTGTCGCCACCGAATCGGCGAGAGCTTCGCGGATTTCTTCGTCCGTTATCGTGATTGTTTTCGGAATGCCTTCGATTAAATTGCGCCCGCGCACATCCATCGAAAGCGGCTCGTCGAGCGGAAACCCGCTGCCCAAAGCGATTTTGATCGCTTCCGAAGTGCGTTCGCCGATTAAAAGATTATATTTGCGCTTGATGTACTGCGTAATCGCTTCGTCCATTTCGTTTCCGGCAACGCGCACCGCTCGCGAATAAACGATCCCGCTCAAGGAAATCACGGCGATGTCGGTCGTTCCGCCGCCGATGTCCACGACCATATTGCCGTGCGGTTCGGTAATCGGAAGTCCCGCGCCGATTGCCGCCGCCATCGCTTCTTCGACCAGATAAACTTCCGACGCCTTGGCGCGATAAGCCGAATCTTCGACCGCTCGACGCTCGACCTGCGTAATCTCGGAAGGAATTCCGATGACGACGCGCGGCGAAACCCACGTTTTGCCGTTGTGCGCTTTGCGGATAAAATGCTGGAGCATTTTTTCCGTAACTTCAAAATTTGCGATCACGCCGTCTTTCATCGGGCGAATCGCAACTATATTGCCGGGCGTTCTGCCGAGCATTTCTTTGGCGTCGCGTCCGACGGCTTCGACCTGGTTGGTTACTTTGTTAATTGCCACAATTGACGGCTCGCTGACGACGATGCCGCGACCTTTGGCATAGACGAGCGTGTTCGCCGTGCCGAGGTCAATCGCTAAATCGCTGGAAAACAGACTGAATAATGTTTTGGGAAAAGCCATTTATAATTCCGATATATGTATAAAAATTTCCGTGCGGAAGAGGTGCAGGGAAGAGTTAAAATCTCTAGTTCGACATTTCAGTTGTACCACTTATTCACTGACACTTCAAACTTCGGCTGACGCCGCAGTTTTTTCTTCTTAACTACTGTTTTAGAATAAATTTACGCCGATTGTCCAGCGAAAATACATTAACCGGAAAAAAATATTTGAGAGAGATTTTTAAGCGGTAAGAAACAAGAGTTTTACTTTTTGTTTTTGCCGTTGATCTTTCTAATTTCGCATTGCGCCGTGAATCGAATTTAGCGCCTGATATTTGAAAGTTTTACGAAAAATTGGATTCGCTTTGTAATCAAATCCTCTACCCAATTAGATTGTGATGAGCGCCCTTTACTAGCGCGCGTAATAACCGGGGCGAGTGCGAACGACTAATTCAGGGCGATTGACTTCGAGTTTGATGACGCGCCATTTTCCGTCGCGGGCGCGTTCGGCGGCAGGCTCGTATTCGATGCTGTAAAGCGTGCGTAAATCCGCCGCAACGATTGCATATAACCGACTCATTTCATCGAGCCGATTGATCGTGTTTAATTGCCCGCCGGTGCGGTTTGCCAAAAACTGAAGCCGTTCGCGCGCGGCTTTGTAGCGAACGACTTGAAACGGCAGCGGATCGGGCAAACGGCTCGGGTCGCCCGAAGGCAGCGCGAGCGGGTAAATCGTGACGCCTTGCCGGTCGGCGGTATCCAAAATTTGCGATAAAATCGGATTTTGTTCCGGTTTGATCAAATTTGCGGCTTCTTCAGCGGTCTGACTGTTTCCGGCGATTTTACGATCTGCCGTTTCCAAATCGGTATCAATTCCGTCGGTTAAAACAACGATTGCTTTGCGGCGCGTTCCTTCTTTTCTGAGTTTTTTCAAGGCTTCATCCAGAGCTTTGTAAAGCATCGTCCTGCCGGCTTTGCCGCTTGTTCCGACGAGATTGATGGCGTATTTAATGTCTTTCTGATTAGTCGTAAAATCGGTCAAAAGCTCCGGTTTTTCGTTAAAAGTCATTACTGCAACGCGGTCTTCCGCCGAAAGCGCGTCGGTAAAACGACTCGCCGCCTGCGCCATTTGCTGACGAAAGCTCTTGGTCGAACCGGAAACGTCGAGCATCATCACAATGCTGAACGGTGCTGAAACAGGTTCAAACCGCGAGATGTTTTGCTTTATGTTGTCTTCGTAAACCGTAAAACTGTCTTTGTTTAAATTGGTAATGACAGTCCCTTTGGCGTCAACGACTCCGACGTTAAGGCGAACCAGCGTCGTTTCAATTTTCACAACATCGTCTTGAGAAAACGACGCGGAGGCGAAACCAACCAGCAAAAATAAAGCTAAAACGATTTTTTTAAAATCAAAACGAAATTTCATTTTTATCAAGCGCACGTTAATCGGAAAGTAGCGCGTCAATCTTTGATACGTAATAAAGTCAATTTGGTTGACTGAAAAGGCTTATTCGGGTTTATAATTGCCGCACTCAGAAAATTTGTCTGCGGTGGGAGGTTGACAAACCGATGCTTCACAAACCGAATTTTTGCTGTGAATGCGGCGAAAAGATTGAAAAAGAAAACCGGAAATGGTGGGAAAGCCGCAAGTTTTGCGATGAATGCGCCCAACATTTCGATAAGCTGCCGAAACGGATTTTAAAATATTTCCTCGGAGCGTTTGTTTTTACCGGAATCGGTTTTCTCATCGCTAATTCGATGTCGCAGCGAAAACCGCCGTTAGTTCCAAGCCAAAACCAAGTGGCTTCTTCGCCGCAGCAAGCTGCGAACAGGCAGATTGCGCAAACAAATCAAACTGCAAACGCGCCGCCCGCCGCTAAACCGACAATTCAGACCGATGCACAAAAAACGCCGCAAACTTTAATTTCGTCTCCGACGCAAACTTTGCCCGACATTGCCGAAACAACGGAAGCCGCTTATTTTTGCGGCGCGAGAACGCAAAAAGGCGCGCCTTGTTCGCGGCGCGTTCGCGGAGGCGGGCGCTGCTGGCAGCACGTCGGAAAACCGGCGATGCTCACGGCGGAAAAACTGAAAATCGCGCAATAGATTTAATTAGACGTTAAGACTTCGACTTCGCGTTCAATCAGCGGAAGAACTCTCAGCCGCAAACGAACGACGAGCGTATCGGCTTGCCGCACGTCTTCTTCGAGTCTGCTGCGGCTATTTTCGATTTGGACGAGCAGCGTCCGCAAACCCGCGCGTTCGTTTTCGAGACTGCGGCGACGCGCATCGCGTTGTTCGGGCGCGCGAGTTCCCAAGCCGACGGCGTTTAAATTGCGCTCGACGTTTTCCGGGCGCATATCTTCTTCAAGCTGTATAACGCGAGTTCTGATCGAGTTTTCCTTTTCGACCGATTCGACAAGCTGTTTTCGCAAAAGCTCGGCGCGCTGTTCGGCGCTGTTCAAAATGTCCAAGCTTTTTAAAATTTTCTTTTGCCGATCTTCCGCGGTTTCGGTTTTTGCAGAAGGCGTTAAAGAATTCGGGTTTAAATCGCGCAAACGCGAATTCAAACTTTGCAGAGTTTTTCTGAGCTGCGCCAATTCGTTTGCCAAAACGTCGGTTGGATTGGCGGAAACGGCGTTGACGATTTCCTGCGAGTTTACCGGCGGAGCGGTTCTAGTATTTTGCGCCGAAGCTGAAACGGAAAAAAGTGCGGCTGCGAAAACCGCGAGCGGCAAAAAATTTATTCGGTTGTTCATTGGCGGATTCCTTTTTTCGGAAGATTAAAACACCGATTCTCACGCCTTCGCAAGTTTAAAGTTCCCCGAAATTAAAGCGCCGAAGTTTCGCGTCTCGTTTCGTTTGACGCGAAAACAAAGCTCGCCGCCCAAGCGACAAGAAGCGTCGTCAGACTGCCGATAAAAACATACCAAGTCCAGGCGATTTTCGTGGCTAAAAAGATGTAGAGCATCAAAGCCGCGCTCGCCGCCATTCCGGTCAGAGCCGCTTTTTCGCCGGCGCGTCTTAAAAATACGCCCACCAGAAAAACCCCCAAAACCGGACCGTTAAAAAGCGAAGCGATTGACAAAGCCGAACTCAAAGCCGATTGATTTTGATTGCGAACGACGAGCGCGACGGCGATTTGAACAACGCCGATGACGACCGTTAAAATTCCCGAAACTTTTAAATAATGCTTGTCAGGCAGATTTTGCCGAAACGGTTTGTATAAATCGTTGACGAACGTGGCGGCAATCGAATTTAAAGACGAAGAAAGCGCGGCGGCGAAAATCGCGGCGACGACCAAACCGCTCAAACCCGAAGGCATAAATTTGGTGATAAAATCCGGGAAAACCTTATCTCCGCCCGCGAACGGAAAAGTCGCCGGAACACCCGAATTTGCAACTCCGGCTTGAGCATATTCCGCCGCGTCAAAAGGGTGATAAAAAGCGAACAGCAACACGCCGATAAACAGAAATCCGATAAATTGCCCCAAAACCACCGCGCCGCTTGAAAGCAAAGCGAGCGCCGCGCTGCTCGGTTTGTTCGTGCAAAGATAACGTTGGACAAGATATTGGTCGGTTCCGTGCGTTGACATCGTTAAGAAACAGCCGCCGATGAGTCCCGCCCAAAATGTGTAAATCTTAGTAATGTCGGTGGAAAAATCAAACAAAGTGAATTTTCCGAACTGCTCGCCGAGTGCCGAAGCGCCCGCAAAACCGCCGGGAATCTGATTTGCTAAAACAACCGCCGCCGCAATCGCGCCGACGATATAAATCCCGAGCTGCACGACTTCGACCCAAATGACGGCTTCCATTCCGCCATAAAAGGTGAAGATTATCATCACCGCGCCGAGCAGGATAATCGAAGCGATAACGACAAACGTCGGGTCTGTGTTCGGTTGAAAAGCGGCGTAAACGGCGGCGAGAACAATGGCGGTTAAAAGCAGTCGAATGCCGTCGGCGATATTTCGCATCACGACAAACAAAGCGGCGGCGAGCATCTTGATTTTGCCGCCGAAACGCTGGTCTAAAAGCTGATAAACCGTCAGCAATTCGCCGCGAAAATAACGCGGAATAAAGAGCAGCGAAATCACGACGCGACCGAGCATATAACCGAAAACGAGCTGCAAAAACTGAAAATTACCGCCCTTGGCAAAAGCGATTCCGGGAACGGAAATAAACGTAATCGTCGAAGTCTCGGTCGCCACAATCGAAGCCGCAATCGCCCACCACGGAACCGAACGGTCGCCGACAAAATAATCTTCGGTCGTTTCCTGCTTTCTGGCGAACAATGCGCCGAACGCCGTCACGCCGATCAAATAGCCGAAAATAATAATTAAATCAAGTGTTTGCATTTTTATAAAAAGAAAAGCGCCGGTTTTTATGCCCGCGCTTTTGTAGCTTAATTTATCTTTCGTGTCAAAAACCAAACGGCTGTTTTTATTCGAGCCGAATTCCGACAGGACAGATTTCCGGCTCCGGACACAACCATTTTTCCCCATTCGAGATTGAGCCGCCACGAAACGCGCGAAGTCCATTCCGATTTTTCTTCGCCGGTCAGCTCGCCGCCGATGCAGACGCGCACTGTATAACCGTCGTCCTGATAAAGCGACATCGGCATTATCGCGCCGCGCCGAACCAAATCTGTTAACCCGCTTTTGCCGCCGAAAAATTCGTCGAGTTTGGTAAAAGGCTCGCCGCCGAAATTTTTGTCAGCCGCGTAAATCAAACATCCGGCTTCCTGAATTTGAAAATCAATTTGTTTTCTTTTCATAGTAATTACCTCAATTCATTCTGAGTTGATCGGTAACGATTATTTTTCGTCTTTCGTCTTATTGACCGTTATGTCGCAACCGTTTTCATCTTCAAACACGGGCTTTTTCGTGAAAGTCAAACGAATTGCTTTGCCGATTGGATAGCTTTCAGCCTCTTTTATTTTAAAACGCAAGTAAAGCAAAATTCCGCTTCTTCCTGCCTGATTCCGATTTGCTCCGCCTGATGCCGCAATTCCGATTCGACTACGCTTATCAGTGTTATGAACAATTGCAAAACCCTTGCTCAAAGTTTCGTTTTGCTCAATCGGATGTGCCGCGTCAGGCTGTAGCGCATCCGAATCAAATTGAACTTCAAAATTGTAGGCGGAAACATTTTTGCCCGTATAGTTTATCAACCGCACAGGAATCAAGATTGTGCCGTCTTTAGAAACCCTGCTATCTGCCGCAAGCGAGATTTCCGCGTCAATCATCATTGAATCCGAATCGGAAGAATCATCCGTTTTTGAATCCGTTTTTGAATCTGTTGATTCAAGCTCTGAAACCGTATCCGGTTGGTTCTGTGTTTCGGTTTCTTCGACGGCTGGCGTTTCCGGTTCGGTTAAAGAACCAACGGGAGGCGTCCAATTTCCGTTGACATCTCCGATCAGAACAGCTTCGTAATTCTGTTCCGTAAGAGAGTTGTTTACTGCGTCATAATTGCGCGCAGAGGGAAGAAATTCCCAATTACCAACCGCTCCGGTGTTTGGAGTTTTTCCGTTTGCCGCCACAAATCTCAAGATTTGAGTCGCGTCAAACGGAGAGATGCTTCCGTTGCCATTAGCATCTGCCGCCTTTTGCTGATTTGGATTTAAAGCGTTTGGTCCTTGTCCGTTTGCTGCTACGTGTCGAAGAATCAGAGTCGCGTCAAACGGAGAAATGCCGTTGATGTTTCCTGTCTTAGAAAGCGTGACGATGTATTGTCCGCCTGATTGAAGATTGCCTAATGAATAAGCGCCGGAAGAGTCTGTCGTATCGGAAGCAATCGAAGCGCCCGAGGCGGACACAGACACGCCGGAAACTGTTTTTTGCGGTTGATTCGGAGGCGTTACGCCATAATGAATCGCTCCATTGATTGATAATCCGCTCTTATCGTTATCCAGAATGTTGAGAGTCGCCGTGCCTGCGCCGAGCGTTGCACCGCCGATTGGGTTCGACAACACGAGATTGACGGTTTCAATCGGTTCGGGATTCGCATCTTCCGTTAAATTGACGTTGAAAGTTTTGCTCGTTTCGCCGTCGAGGAAAATTAAATTTCCCGAAACCGGCGTGTAATCGCCGCCTGATGTTGCGGTTCCGCCGCCGGTTGTGGCGTAATCAACCGAAATTGTTCCGGTCGCGCCGTTTGTTCGCAAAACGGTAATCTGAACCGAATCGTTTTCCGTGCCGGAATAGGCGGCGGCGCTGAACGATAATCTGCCCGGATTGTCGTCGTCGAGAATCGTTCCGGTCGCTTGATTATCTGCAATTGTGGCGTTTGTCGGATTCGATAAATTGACGAAAAACGTTTCGTCAAACTCGACCGTTGGATCACCGCTGACTGAAATTTCAATATTTTTAACCGTTTGTCCCGGCGCGAAACTGACTGTTCCGTTCGACGCGAAATAATCCGAAGTCGCCGTCGCCGTGCCGTTTGCGGTTGCGTAATCGAAAAAAATCGGCAAATCGCTCGGCTCGGACAAAGACACCTCGAACACAAACGGAGCAGAGTTGTTGTTGCCTTCAGATTGAGAAACATCCTTGATGAGGATTTTCGGCGGCGATTCGTTGTCAACGATGGTCAAAATCGCCGTGTTCGGATTGACGAGCCACGAGCCGTTGGTCGGAAAACTGAGCTTTAATTTGACGGTTTCGTCCGCTTCGTCCTTCGCATCGTCGGCAACCTGAATGTCGAAAGTTTTGACCGTTTCGCCGTTGTTGAAAACGAGCGTTCCATTTGCTGCGGTGAAATCTACTCCGATGGTCGCGGTTTCAAGAATAATTTCGTAATTGACCTGAATCGTTCCGTAGCTTCCGTTTGTCCGGTTGACGACGATTGTCCGAGTTCCAGCGGCTTCATTGACGCTGTAAGTTGCCGAGGAAAAAGATAAAACTCCGGGCGGCGGATTCGCTGTGTAGCACGGCGAAAACTCCGAAGTGTTGCCGTTTTCATCGGTCGCGGTCGCCGTGATGATTTGACCGACGGTTAAGGGAATGTCCTGATAATTAAAATACGCGATGCCATTGTTGGTTACGGTGATAATTTTCGATGCGAGATAATAACGACCTTCGCCGTTACCGGAAGCGTCGCACGAGTCAACGCGGTAGAAATCAAGCGTAACCGGCTTGTTTGGCACGCTGATTATGTTACCGGCAACCTGTGCGGGCGAAGCGTTAACGAAAAGGGGAAAATTTTGCAGATTGTTTGCCCCCGAATCCGCGTCGTTCGCATCAATCAGCATTACGCCGTCCGCTCCCAAATCAATTCCGAGTCCGCCGTTTGAATAAATCGAGTTCCGCTCAATGCGGTTGCCGTTGCCGAAGAGGATGTTGACGCCGTCGCCGCCGTTATAAGCGATGACGTTTCCAGCGTCGCTTTCCGCGCCGCCAATCTTATTGTTTGACGGAGCTTGTCCGGGCGAGCCTGCCGCGCCGATGAGAACGCCGTTGAGCGTGTTTCCGAGATTGTCGCCCGCCGCGTTCGTGCCGATAAAATTGTGGTAAATCCGGTTGTTTGACGAAACGGAATTGTAAATCCAAATGCCGTTTTCGGCGTTGCCGGAAATCGTATTGGCGGCAACATTGTTACCAAACGGATCAAAGTTAGTCCTACCGATTTTGTTGCCGCCGCCGGCGAGCGCGATTCCGTTTTCCTGATTCGGGATTTTCGCGGTCGCAGTTAAGTTCGTGCCGATTTTGTTGCCGTAAACTTCCACATCGGAAACTCCAGGGTTGATTTGAATGCCGTTGCTGCCGTTGCCCGAAATCAAATTGCCGCCGTTTTCAAAGATGTGTGACCCGATTAAATGCGGCTGATGAATTGCGGCGTCGCCCTGAATAAAAATTCCGTCCTGCGTGTTGCCGAGCGCGGCGGTTCCGGCGGCGTTTGTCCCGATGCGGTTTCTGGCAATCGTTAGCGGCGCAGTCATATCGGTCGTGACGATTGAGACGCCGTGCACGTCATTGCCGGAAATGACGTTGCCGCCGTCAAGCGGCGGGCTGCCGATTTCGATTAAAGTATCGCCGATGTCGCCTTTTGCGGTGTTGATAAACGAAACGCCGTTTTGCGAGTTTCCCAAATCGGCGGTTCCGGCGGCGTTTGTGCCGATGTAATTGTTATAGATATATGCTTCGCCGCCCTGAGCCAAAATGCCGTTTTCGCCGTTGCCGGAAATCACGTTGCGGCGCGCAGGTTTATTGCCAATCAAAGTCTGCGCCGTATTTTGGATTTTGATTCCGTTTTGCGAATTTCCCAAATCGGCGTTTCCGGCTGCGTTCGTTCCGATGTAGTTGCCGTAAATGAAAGTCTGGTGCGAGAGCAGCAGAATTCCGTTGCCGTTGTTGCCGGAAATGACGTTGCGCGCGGCGGGCGTTTCACCGCCGATTGTCACCGCCAGATTTACTTGCGAGTTCGTTCCAGACCAGACGGTTATGCCGCTCCCCGTATTTCCCAGATCAGCCGTGCCAGCGGCGTTTGTGCCGATATAATTGCCTTGCACAATTGCGGTCGCGTTCCCTGCCGGAGCGTTGATAAAGCTCCTGATTGACAAACCGCCGAACTCATTGCCGGACATTAAATTGCTCTCGAAAGTTCCGGTTCCGCCGATAACGAAATCGCTGTTTGCCGATGCAAAGATCGAGACGCCGTAATTGTCGTTGCCTAAATCAATCTGCCCGGAAGTGCTTGTCCCGAAACGGTTGCCAAGCAAAGTTACGTCGCATTCCCCGCTGCAACTGGAAAGAACGCCGCTGCCGTCAAAACTGTGAACGGCGATGCCTTGAATTTTGACGGTCAGCGCGGCGTTTGACGCCGGGCTTTCGATAAGCAATCCGTTTTGTCCGGCGGTTCCGGCACCGTTGATGGCTATAATCGGCGTGCCGAAATAACCGGGCTGCGAAGTGCCGTCAATCGTCAACGAAGTGTTAATCGCCGGCAGCGCCGAGAATACATTGATCGTTGCCACCGCCGGGTTCACATTAAACTTAATCGTATCGGCACCCGCGCCGTTGGCATTCGCCGCATTAATCGCATCGCGCAAAGTGCAAAACTGCCCGCACGCGCCGTTGTCCGAATCTGCGCCCAAAGTGACCGTAAAAGTCGCCGCCCGCGCGACCGAGACATAACCCGAAATTAAAAGAACAAAAACTAAAAAACTAATTTTGGAAAACATAATGGCTCAACTCCTAAAAATTTTTGCGCGCCTATTTGTCGCGCCTCGCGGAGAATTAAGCCCCAGCAAAAAACAAAAAACGCCACCCGTGTGGGCGGCGTCGGAAAAAGTGCCGAAGATATTTTCAGCTCTCGTCTCGGAGCCAAGCCATCGGAACGTCGGCTTCAAATCCGCCGCCGACGCTGCGGATGCGGTTTCGCAGCTTGCCTTCGATTTCAAAGCCGATTTTTTGGTAAAACTCGATTGCCTTTCGATTGCTTTCTCTGGCAATCAGCTCGACGCGCAAAACGTCCGGGCGATTTTCTCTGACCAGGTTCATAAAATTCGTAAATAACGCTTTGCCGACGCCCGCGCCTTGCCATTCGGGGTGAACGGCAATCGTCAGCTCGCCCAAAACGTGCGCGAAAACTTTCGGACCGAGCGCATAGCCGTGAATCTCGCCGACAATTTTTCCGTCGTCGCAATTTCGGGCGATAACCACGACTCCGCTTTGCAGAGAATTATGCAAAAAATATTCGACGTATTCCGGGGTGATTTCTTCCGCCGTTCGCGCCAAACCGCCTTCGAAGGCGGCGACCGCCCGGTATAATTCGTAAATCGCCGCCGCGTCTTCCGCCGCGCCCGATTCGATTTTGTAGTCTTTCGTTTTCATTTCATCCTGCTTTCGCTAAATTTATATCCGATTTGTTTATTTCAAATCCGGTGTTTGAACGGCGGTGGTGAAAATTTTCAGCCATTGATTGATTTAACCGACCAATCTGTTTTGCAGAGCTTTGGCGACGGCTTCGGATTTTGAATGGACTTGCAGTTTTTCGTAGATATGCCGCATATGAAATTTGATCGTATTGTAGCTGACTCTCAATTCTTCGGCGGCTGTCGTGTAGTTGTGACCTTCGACGAGCAGTTTTAAAAGTCGCGTTTCGTGCGGCGTCAGATCGTAATCAACTTTTTCAGGCGGTCGGATGTCTCGAAACAATTTGATAACGCGGCTCGCGACTTCCGGCGACATCGGCGCTCCGCCCGAAACGGCTTCGCGAATGTTTTCGATAATTTTCGCGGGCGAGGTTCGCTTCAGCAAATAACCGCTCGCCCCGGCGCAGAGCGCGTCGAAAATCCGCTCATCGTCGTCGTAAACCGTGAGCATCAAAACCGTCATCTGCGGAAATTGTTCCTTTAAAATTTTGACGCCTTCAATCCCGGTCATTCCCGGCAATCCGATGTCGGACAAAAGAACGTCAGGCACTTCGCCGCGAATGCGCGGGATCGCTTCCTCCATCGAACGATAGCTGCCCGTACATTTAAATCCGTCGGTGAAATTGATGAGCATCGTCAAACCTTCGCGGATGTTTCGCATATCCTCGACGACGGCGGTTTTGATAATTGTTTGAATTGCGGTTTCCATCTCTTGAAAACAATTTACGACGAATAAATTTTCGCGTCGCCGCCCGTGTGGGCGGTCAAGTCAGAACCGTGTGCGGTAGCGCACGGGTAAAACCTTAACTAATCAAAGTCAGGCAAATCATCACCTTGTCCGTTAATAACATAATCAATCGCTAATCCGACGCTTTTTTCGTTCCATAAATATCGTTTGCTTCCTTTAACAGCCCACGGACTTTTATCGCTTTGCCAGCAACCATCTTCGCGCATTTTTCTGGTTGCATTTGTTTTGAGCGCGTTGAGCGCAATTTCGGGTTCAGCCTTTCCGATTGAAATGACTGTATGAACGTGATTTGTCCGCACATTTATTGCCAGCAAGTGCCATCCGCGAAAATCGCAAGTTTCCCGAACGGCTTTTTCGACAGCTTCGCGGTGCAATGCATTTAGGTTTACGATGTCTGCTTTAAGTTGGCGATTGTTATATGCTCGCCATTTTTCGTTTGCCGGAATTCGCGGTGATTTGTATTGATTGTGGAAGCGGTCAACCGAACCTCGCTCGTCGCCGTGCAGCCAGGTGCCGTAACAACGAAAAGTTATTAAATATGCCAGCGGAATGTCTCTATCGTTCCACATAAAGTCAGAACCGTGTGCGGTAGCGCACGGGTAAAATTGTTACAATAAACGCTCGTTTTCCCAGGCAAAACCCGTGCGCTACCGCACACGGTTCTGACCTGTATCCAATGGCAGGCGCAAACTAATCGTTGTTCCTTTACCGGCATCGGAAACGATTTCCAGTTCGCCGTTCATTTCAGCCGCTCGTTTTTTCATACTCGGAATTCCGTTTCCGCCGTCATTGTATTCGTCGGTTTCAAAAACCTTTTCCGGCGCAAAACCTTTTCCGTCATCGGCAATCCGCAAATGCAAATTGTCGCCGACAATCTCGACTTTGACGCTGACGCGCGAGGCGTTCGAATGTTTGGCGATGTTATTGATTGATTCCTTAAAAATCAGGAAAACTTCACGCCGAACGTTTACATTGACGATGATTTCATCATCTCGGTGCGGTGCGCTGAAACTCAAACCGATTCCTTTTGCCGAAAGCACGTCCGAAGCGAAACGCCGCATTCGCTGCGTTAAATCCGAGAAATGATCTTTAGTCGGGTTGATTGACCAAACAATGTCACTCATCGTGCCGACCAATTCGTTCGAGACATTTGAAATCGCCCGCAGAGGCTCGGCGATTGCGCCGTTGCCGATTTTTGTTTGTTGCCGCGCAACTTCAGACAAAATTGCGATTTGTGTCAGAGAAGCGCCGATGTCGTCATGCAAATCGGTTGCAATCCGCGAACGCACTTTTTCAAGCTCGGCGAGACGTTCCTCGCGGGCTTTGAGCAATTCTTCTTCAGCGCGATTGGCTTCTTTCAGAGCGGCATTGATTTCACGCAGCCGCGCCATACGGTAACGGTAAAACAAATAAAGCACCGCACCGACAATTATTATAATCAACGCGACGAACCACCAACGCGCCCAAATCGGCGGCAAAATCGTGAAAGTTATAATCGCCGGGCGTTCACTTGCCGCGCCTTCGGAATTAACGGCGCGAACCAGAAAACGATATGCGCCGGGAGAAAGATTGGCAAAAGTAACGCTGCGTTGTTCGGTCGGTTCACTCCAATCGGCGTTTGCGCCTTCGAGTTTGTATTGGTATCGAAGATTTTCCCCGGCGCGAAAATCCATCCCGAAAAAGTCGATTTGTAAATTGTTTTGATTTGAAGCGAGTTTGTCGGTTTTAATCTCCGAGTTGCCGAGCAGGGAAACAGCCTGCTCGACTCCGGCGATTCGCAAGCCGCCGAGCCACACAGCCGGCGCGGGCGGTTTATCGTCGGGCAAAGGTCTCAGTCTGGACAAACCGCCCATCGTCGCAAACCACAGCACGCCCTCGCGGTCACAATGCGAATCGTTGACGAAATCTCCAGCCAAACCGTCGGCAATCGTGTAATGCTTGACGCTCATCGTTTCGGGTGATATGCGGTCAACGCCGCGTACCGTACCGAGATAAATGTTTCCCTGCCGATCTTCGGTCAGCGTCCGCACGTTGTTGCTCGAAAGCCCGTCGTCGGTCGTAAAGCGCACGAATTGCGGCGTTTCCGCGCTCGTATCATCAAGGCGGTACAATCCGTCGCTTCCCGAAGCAAGCCATAAACGCCCGGTTTTATCAACGTGCAAATCGCTAATCAAGTTATCCGAAAATCGTTCGTTGTAATTTGTGAAACGCCCGTTCGAATATCTGGCTACGCCGCCTTCGTAAAAACCCAGCCAGAGATTGCCCTGACGGTCTTCGGCAAAAGATGAAACGGCTTTATTCGGCGGCAAGCCGTCTTCTTCGGTGAAAGCTTGAAAACGGTTTTCCTCGCGATTAAACCGCGCCAGACGCATCCGGGTACGTTTTGTCGGCTTCACGCTGACCCAAATCGTCCCGCGTGAATCTTCGTAAATTTGAAAAAACTGTTCGGCAGGCAATCCTTCTCCGCTCGAATAAGTAGAAATCGGTTTCGTCAAATCCGATGCGGCGAAACGATAAAGCTTTTCATTGGTTAAAATCCACCATTCATTCCGGCTGTCCAAAAATGCGAAACGCGAAGTCCATAAAAAATATGCCGCCTTCGGAATCGCCGGGCGCACGGAATCAAAACCTTTACCGTTAAAATGGTTCAAATAAAAATCGCCGTCGCTGAAAATGAGCGTTCCGTCACGGGCTTCGGTAATTGTGTGAACCGATTCGGATTTGAATCCGTCCGCCTTACCGTAGCTTGTCAAACCGCGACGGTCGAGCCGCATTAAACCGTTGCGCCCGCCAATCCACAAATTCTCCGCCGCGTCTTCCATAATCGCTGCAAGCCCGCTCACTAATCCGTGAGACGAGTCGTAACGGTGAAAAGCGCGCCCGTCAAACTCGACCAATTCGTTGTTTGTCGTCAGCCAGATGTGTCCGTCAGCCGACTGATAAAGGCGTTTGCCGAGATACTTTGAGAGCAGATCGCCGCCCGTCATAAATAAAATTTCGCCTGCCTTTTCGGGCAGATGAATTTCCTTTTCCATATCGGCGGGCTGCGTATAACTTCCGCGCAGCGGTTTAACCGTTAATCGCCCCGCATCCGTAAAAGATTCAAGCGGTTCGGGTTTAATAACGAAAAGCTCCAGTGCCCGCGCCAGCCAGATTTTGCCGTCAACCGCTAACATCATTGCGAGATTGCCCTGCGTGTTGACGGTTTCGCCTTCGTAAAAAACGATTCGGCGGTCGGGCAGTATTCGCACCAATCCCCAACTGGTATTCAGCCATAAACTGCCGGTCGCATCTTCGGCAATGTCGGGAGCAATTCCGAAATCGCGATTGGGATGCGGCGGCAAATTAAATTCAAATTTTTCAAAAACGATTTTTCCGTCTTGTTCCTTCAGCAAATTAAAACTGCGTCCCGCGCCGAACCAGATGTTTCCCCTGCTGTCTTCAAACAAACCGCCGCGATCTCCGCTGATAAATTGGGCGTTCAACGTCGGTCTGGTCGCGTCTTTCTGATTGGCTAGAGAAACCGCGTCGGATTTAAAACGATAAAAACCGGCGGTCGTCGTTACCCAGTAATCGCCGTTGCGCGTCTCGTAAATAGACTCGACCCCGGGCGCCGGATTTTCCGCTCCGACCTGATAAGTAATGAACCGCGATCCGTCAAACCGCGAAAGCCCGTCGCGCGTACAGAACCACATAAATCCGCGCGAATCGCGCGCGATATGATTGATAAAGCTGCTTCCTAGCCCGTCGGCTGAAGTGTAGATTTTAACGGGCAGCCGCTCGGCTCTCGCGGGCGGCAAAACATGCGCCGACGACAAAATCAAAAGCAGCCAAAAGCCGATCAAAGCCGAGTTTTTTCCCGCCGATTTCATAAACTTTTCGTTTTTAGTCAGGAAATTATGCGAGGGAACAACAGCAACCGTCTTGCATTTCTATCTTTTGCAGCCAAAAATCGAAAATAATATCAACTCTCACGGCGCGCAAACTCAATTGCTTTTTCAATTACATTCTGATTTGCCGACAAAGCCCTTTCGGCTTGTTCGCGCTCTATATTGGCTTTATACATGACAATCGCCACGCGCAAATCGGCGCCCGCCCGATTCATTAAATCGTTTGCATTATCATCGTCCAAACCGGTTTCCGCCTGCAAAATTCTTAACGAACGTTCTTTTAGCTTTTGATTCGACGATTTAACGTTCGTCATTCTGTTTCCGGTCACATAACCGAGCCGAATCATTGTCGCGGTCGAAAGCATATTCAAAACCATTTTCTGCGCGGTCCCGGCTTTCATTCGCGAGGAACCGGCGATGACTTCCGCGCCGACAACCGGAACAATCGCAATTTCCGCCGCTTTCGTAATTGCCGAATCCGGCACGCAGGTTATCGCCGCTGTAAAACAACCCAAACTCCGCGCATATTCGACGGCGCCGATTGTATAAGGGGTTCTGCCCGATGCGGCGATTCCGACAACCGCATCTTTTTCCGTCACGCCGCGTTTTTGCAAATCTGTCGCTCCGGCTGCTTGGTCGTCCTCGCTGGCTTCGACGGCTTTGTAAAGCGCATCGTAACCGCCCGCGATAATTCCCTGCACCAATTCCGGCGAAACGCCGAAAGTCGGCGGGCATTCGCTGGCGTCCAAAACGCCGAGACGCCCGCTCGTTCCGGTTCCGACGTAAAAAAGTCTGCCGCCGGTTTTCAAACGTTCGACAATACGGTCAATCGCGGCGGCAATTTCAGGCAAAACTTTTTCGACCGCAAGCGCGACGGTTTTATCTTCCTCGTTAATCAGCCGCACGGCACCGAGCGTTGAAACTTTGTCTATTTCTCTCGTGCGCGGATTTTCCTGCTCTGTAATCGGAATTGACATATTTTTGTCGGTTAAGAGAATGCCTCTATCGGCAGGAAAACGTCAAGAAATGAAAGCTGAAAAAACGATCAGACCGGATAAAAACCAATTTGATTATTTTTTTTAGATAAAAAATCGCCGATTTATTAAAAAATTAAGGGCAGTTCGGAAATCTGCCCTTTTGACAAACAATCGTTTTCCTCGAATTTAAAGAAAAGCCGGTTTTTGCATTGCGGCGGTGTATTGCGGAATTTTTCTTGACAAAGCCGGAGCCATCAAAGAAATGTTTTTGTCCGTCAGCATAGTGCTTCTATCAACTATCGGTTTGGCAAGCCCGTCTCCCCTGGAAATGTGAATATCGGCGATGCCCGAATTTTTTGCCGCATCGAGTTTGTTATGCATAATTTCATGAAAAATAATGTTTGCGACAAGAGTGGAAAAATCCATCGCTCCGTCCATTTTTTTGAGATAAACCTCGGAAATCATTCCATCGCTTGACTGAAATGTCGCACCTGAAGGATTGGCGTGTTTTGAAGTTCCGCCCTTGCTTTTGACGATGCTGCTGGACTCCTTGCCGAGCAGATAAACCACGACATCTTCGTCCGAAACATAACCCGGCTCCCAGAAATAATCCGCGTGTGAAAACTCCGAATTCTTATGTTTGCAGACGATATTAAACATATCTCTCAATTTACATCCGACCATAAACGCCGTTCCTTCGCCCCAGCAATCATAATCGAAGATGCTCGGACCGGCGCATCCGACTAACCAAATTTTAAAAACCTTACTTGCCATTTTTATTTACTTCCTTTCATCCTTTTTCGGGCTTTTTCATTCTTGCCCGCCTGAATACGAGGTTTATAAACTAATTTGCAGCCTCTTTGCCCGCCCAAGCTGGTAGTAATTTAAACGCCTCGAAATAAGTGACTAAATCATGCTGGCGATTTGACTTAGCCGATAAACTACGCAAATTTTGCATTGCTGATGAAAGAATAAATTCGCAGACGGCTCCTGCCGACTATCCAAACAGGCGGTTGACAGGACGATTTACGCAAGGTTTTTCTGCAAAAGACTCGCGCTTAAATAATAGTGGTTTTGATTTTTGATAGAAATTAACGATTAAGGTATAAATCTGATTATGAACTACAACGGAAACGGAACGAGACCGCAGCAAAAAAATGTTTTGGGCGAAAAATTGGAAGACTGCTCGCGCGACCCGCTAACCGGATTTTTTCGCGACGGCTGTTGCAAAACCGGACCGAACGACACCGGCAGCCACACTGTTTGCGCCCGCGTGACGGCAGAGTTTTTGGAATTTTCCCGCGCGGGCGGTAATGATTTAACCACGCCGCGACCGGAATTCAATTTTCCCGGTTTGAAACCCGGAGATTCCTGG
Organism: Pyrinomonadaceae bacterium; assembly: GCA_036388995.1. GTDB lineage: Bacteria > Acidobacteriota > Blastocatellia > Pyrinomonadales > Pyrinomonadaceae > JALZCH01. The sequence continues at coordinate 27,553 of DASVQU010000107.1, forward strand.
TGCGTAGTCGCGGCGCGCTGGCGCGAAGCGCTCGAAGCAGGCGTTGCGCCGCCCGTCAATCTAAACGCTACACACCAGGCGGCTTTGAATTACGTTTCGCTCGAAGATTTGAAAAAGCACGCGCTTTAGCTTTCGATTCTGCCCAATTCATTTTTGAGTCGGCTTAGCTCAAGCTGTTCCATAAGTAAATTATTAAATCTTTCGGTTTCACCCGCTCGTTCCGATTGCCTAAGCTCTTCGGAGATTTCGCGCAAGCGGCGGTCAATCGCCATTTGACGAAATGAAATTACGCATTTTTCGGCTTTCATTAAAACTTCGTCAATCGTTTCATCTTCGGCGCGCGCCGCGTCGCTCAAAAATAAAACCGAGAGCAAATCCGAATCTCCGGCAAACGCCTGTAAATTTTCAGCGTTGATTTCGCCGCCGTTTGCGTTTAATTCAATGATCGCGCGGAAAATATCGGCGGACGCGAGGTGTTCATAATCCGAAGGCTCAAGCTGCGGCAAAATCGCTTCGCGCAATTCGGCGTCATGAATTATCAATTCGAGCAAATCCTGTTCGGCGACGGTCGGTTTCGCCTGCACGGCTTCCGCAACCTGCTGTTTAAATTCATTGTAATTCGGGCGAGTCGTGTTAGCGGCTTCGAGCTGTAAGGACTTTAAAAGCGTGGCGCGATGCGTTGAATCAATCTGGAAACGATTGATCGCCGCGTCAAGAAATTCCTGCCGCTGAATCGCGCTTTTGACCACTCGCAAAAACGGCAAAACGTCTTCGATTGCCGCTTGTTTGTCCGCCGCGTTACGAAAATCGCGTCCTTCGGCGGCTTGCTCCAAAACAAACGGCGCAAACGTGACCGAGCGTTTGGCGTGTTGCTGATTATATTCGACGATGCCGTTATTTCTGATAAATTCGTCCGGGTCTGCGCCGTCGGGCAAAACAAGGATTTTGGTTTCAAAATCTTCGGCGAGCAGAATTTCAATCGCGCGTTTCGCGGCTTTGATTCCGGCTTTGTCGCCGTCGTAATTGATTTTGATGCGGCGGCAAAAACGCGATAAAAGCCGCGCCTGATTTTGCGTCAAAGCCGTTCCGAGACTCGCCACGCAGTTTCGCGCGCCGTATTGAAACGGCGTCAGCAAATCGAGATAGCCTTCGACCAGAATCGCAAACTTGCGCCGCCGGATTTCCGCCGCGTTTTGATAAAGCCCGTACAAATTGTCGCCTTTGATGTAAGCGGCGGTTTCCGGCGAATTTAAATATTTAGGCTCGCCCGCGCCGAGCGTGCGAGCGCCGAAAGCAATCGGTTTTCCCGCAATATCCAAAACCGGAAAAATCACGCGCCCGCGAAAACGGTCGTAAACGCGATTTTTCTCTTCGTTTTTACTGACCAAACCGCTCACCTCGATTTGCTTGTCGTCCGCACCTTTTTGTTTTAAATAATTAAGGAGCGCGTCCCAGCGGTCGGGCGCGTAACCAAGTCGAAATGTTTTTCTGGTTTCATCGGAAAGCCCGCGTTTTTCCAGATATTCGCGCGCAGCTTTTGCTTCAGCGTTGTTTTCCTGAAGATGATTTTCCCAAAACTCCATTGCCCAGCCGTTTAGTTCAATGACGATTTCGGCTTCTTTTTTGCGAACTTCGGCTAGACGCTTTTGCTCGCGGTATTTTTCTTCATCGGCTTTGCTCTGCATTTGCGGCGCTGGCAACTGAACGCCTTGTTTGTCGGCGATGATTTTCACGGCTTCGCCAAACGCGACGTTTTCCATCTGCATCACGAAATTGAACGCGCTTCCCTTGACGCCGCAGCCGAAACAATAGAAAAAGCCTTTCGGGTTAACCGAAAACGAAGCCGTCTTTTCGCCGTGAAACGGGCAATTCGCCCAGTAATTATTGCCCTTTTTCTTAAGCTGCACGTAATCGCCGACGAGCCGCACGATGTCGGTCTGCTGCTTTAAATTTTCGAGAAAATTCTGGTCGTAGCGCATTACGAAGTTTTTATAAGATTCAGAAATTCCGCCGGAGAATAAACCGGTATGCTCGCGTTTTTGTACTCCGAAAGGTTGCGCGTGACGATTGCGTCGAGATTCGCGGCTTCGGCGCAAGCATGCTGCACTGCATCCTCAAAATCAGTGATTGTCGAGATAACCGCTGATTTTAGAGCCACCGAATCAACCAAACAAATGTCAAATGTAGCGAGTAAATCCGAAATCGTTTGCCTTGCTTTTTCAGCATCAAATTTCTTACGAGCGAAATAATAAACATTTAACGGCGTGTTGGCTGTGATATACCCTTTAAAAACATTTTTCGCGTGAAACGCGAAAATTTCATTTGCCTCGCTTAAAAAATCTTCTCGTTGCAAAACATAATCAAGCACAACATCCGTATCGAGTAAAACTAGCATTAAGAATACTTCTCCATTAAATAATCCGTGATTACATCTCTAACCTCTTCTTTGGTCAGAGGCGGATTATCCATCTTTAACGCTCCGTGTAATCTTTCGACGGCGGCAGCTTTTTCCGATTGTCGAGATTGTTGGCTGCCGTTTGCGCTTTCCAATTCTTCCTGCATCACGCGCGAGAGTTGACTGATTAACGCTGCTTGTTGCGCTGTCGAATAATTTCTGAATTCATTAACAATTTCCTGCGGCGTCATATTTCCGAAAACTCCTTCGTTCAGATTTTAGCATTTTCGATGAGTCGCTTGATGTCGTCAATCACTTCTAAAGTGGCGGTTTCGCCGGCTTCGATAAATTCGCGCGAGCGTCCGACCTGATCCCAGCGCAGATGTCCGACTTTCGGGCGAATTATGATGTCGGCGCTGTTGAGCTGATGTTTGGCGACGGTTCGCATCAGGAGCATTGCCGATTGAAAAAAGACGCCCAAAATAGTTTGCGGCGCGCCCCAGAATTTGATGCCTTCGGCGTTCACGTCAACGGCAATCACAAAATCCGCGCCGAGACTGCGAACGGTTTCCGCCGGCACGATTTCAGCGATTCCGCCGTCAACGAGGTATCGCCCGCCCATTTTAATCGGAACGTAAATTCCCGGCAGCGAACAGCTCGCGCAAACGGCGGTCGCCACATCGCCGCGTTCTTTCATTATAACCGCGTTGCCCGTGTCTAAATCGGTCGCCACGCAGGCAAACGGAAGCGGCATTTCGGAAAAATCTTTGACTGGCAAATTTTGTTGCAGATATTTTCGCATCGGCTCGGTCGAAAGTATGCCGAAGCGCGAAAACGCGATCCGTCCGAACTGGCTCCAACGCAGCTTTGCCGTCATTTGGACGATTTCATCAATTGTCATTCCGGCAGCAAACGAAGCGCCGACAATTGCGCCCGCCGAAGTTCCCGCGACTGCGTGAATCGGAATCTTGTGCTGGAGAAGAACTTTCAGCACGCCGACGTGCGCCATTCCGCGCGCCGCGCCGCCCGAAAGCGCGAGTCCGATTTTCATATCTTGAAGATTAGCGCGTTTGCGATTGATTTTTCCAGATGTCTTGCAGGCAAATTTTGAATTGATTTGAATGCCCTCTGAACTTTCTTGTCATAAAAATTCGGAGCGCAGTGTTTTGATTAACAGACGACGGTTTTCCGATAAATTTAACCATTTGTTACGAACTAAAAAAAAATCATAACAAAACGGTAATAATCCGGGGCGGCAAACGTTTTTATAGTACGGCAATAATTTTAGAGCTATAGCCGCAAAAGGAGTCAGTTATGAAGCAAATGCTGCTTATTCTGTTTATCATCGCATCCGTTTCAGCCGTTTACGCCCAAGATGACAACAAGCTGAATTCGAATGTTTATCTCAGCGAGGAAAATAAGTCGGATTCAACCAACATAGAAGACCAGATTTTATGGCTTCCCGCTGATTTCGGCGGTTCTCCGACGCCGGATACGGATGAAGCCATAATCTTAAATGAAAAGGGCGTCCGTTTAGCTCTCGAAAAGCATTACAGCCAAGCCGTGACGCTTTTTCAAAGGGCGATGGCACTCGAACCGAAATCCGCTTCCATAAACTACAATTTGGCATCGGCGGTCAACTACGCCGAGCGTTTTGATGAGTCGATCCGAGAATTCAATCGTTTAATCGAAATTAAACCGGATTTCGGAAAGGCTTATCTCGGTTTGGGCAATGCCCTGTTTAAATCAGGACATTATGAGAAAAGCGTTTCGGCATATCGCCGCGCCGCCCAGCTTGAACCGCAAAATTTCCTGATAATCAGAAATCTTGGAATCGGGCTTTATCACATCAAAAATTATCAGCAGGCGCTCGAAACGTTTGACGCGGCAGTCAAATTACAGCCAAACAGCGCTCAGATTCACAACGACAGGGGCGCAGTTCTGTTTGCAGTCGGGCGTTTTCAAGAAGCAATTGAAAGCCTACGGCGCTCCATTACGCTGATGCCGACCCTAGCCGACGCGCACAACAATTTAGGCGTTGTGTTGACCAAAATGGGAAAGATAAAGGAAGCGCACAAATGCTATTTGGAAGCGGTTAAGCTTCGTCCCGATTGGGGCTTCGCGCAATACAATCTCGCCGTCAGCTTCCAGGCGAGAAATAAACGCGATGAAGCATTAAAGCATTTAAATATTCTCAAACGGCTGGACTCCAATCTCGCCGAACAACTCAGAAAGCAACTGAATGAAGCTTACATTCTGGATGCGTCCAAAATGGAGAATTAATTCAGTTGACCGGCTTATTTAATCAGCTCTGCAAATCGCGGGTCTTCCCGCAGATTGTCGAGCATCGGATCAACGCGGACGAAAGAAAATCCGACGACGTGAGTGTCTTTGGCTTTTTTGAGCCACTCCAATCCCCTGTCCGTTTGGTTCAGAAGCGAATAAATGACGGCGATTTCGTAAGGCGTGACGTGCTGAATCTGACCGTTTTTGATTAATTCATCGAGGTTTCGGCGGGCTTCGTCCCCGCGTCCGATTGCCGCTAAAACGTGAGCCAATTTTGCGCGCGAAGTCGGCGTATCGCCGGCAAAAGCGAGTTCTTTTTCGTAAACTTCGAGCGCTTCGGACGCCATTCCTTTTTTCTCGTAATTCCAGCGCAGCACGGCGTAAGCGCCGACCGACGACGGATCAATTTCAAGCGCGCGGCGGCATTGGGCGATGGCTTCGTCGTAGCGGCGGGCGTAAAACAAAACGTTTGCGACGGCGAGCGCGATGACCGCCGAACGCGGCTCAAGCTCTTCGGCGCGGCGCATAATATTTACCGATTCGTCGTGCCGACCTTGCGCCGACAGGAGAAATGCGTACCACTGATGCGCCGTCGCGTAATTCGGTTTTAAGTTGATCGCGCGGCGAAATTCGTCTTCCGCTCCGGTGTAATTGCGTTCGTAATGAAAGCGGACGAAGGCGAGCGAAGCGTGCGCTTCGGCAATTTTCGGATCGAGCGCAACCGCGCGCGTCGCCGCCGCTTTCGCATTTTCCCAGGCGTCCGGCGGCGGCGGTTCCTGATACCAGTTTAAAAGAGCATTACAGTCTGCAAGTCCCGTATAAGCGAGCGCAAATTTCGGGTCAATTTCGATTGCCTGCTGAAACAAAGAGATTGCCTGATGAAGCCCTTCGACCGTGCGTTTTCCGAAATGATAGCGCCCGGCGAAATAAAGCTGCTGCGCGTCGTTGCTGCTGGTAAAATGTCTCGCCAGATTTTGTTTTTCCGCGCTCGTTAGCTGCAAGCTGAGCGAAGTGACGATTTTTTCGCTGATGTCGTCCTGCAAATCGAATAAATTGTTGTTGGGCGCGGCGAAATTTTCCGTCCAAACAACCGTCCCGTTTGCGGCGTCAATCATTTCAAGTTTGGCTTCGACTTGCCCGTCTTTTCGCTCGACGCTGCCGCTGACGACATAATCAACCGCCAATTCGCGTCCGATTTCCTGCGGAGTTTTGTTCGTTTTCAAGAATCTGCGAACAGAAGTTGCCGAGCGCAGATTGACTTCTTTCAATTCGCTCAATTTATTCGTTACCAAATCCGCCGTGCCGACGCCGAGATATTGCTCATCGTCCGTTCTCGCCCCGATTGTCGTAAACGGCAAAATGGCGATTGCGCGCAAACGTTTTTGCGCGCCTTTCTCGGAATTTACGGGCGTTGCGTTCGTTTGCGCTTCCGGTTGCGGCGCGGCGGAAGAATTTCGCCAGCCCGCATTCCAGCCGTAGCGCATCGCAACGGCTGCCGTCGCGAAAATGCAAATCAGAACAACGGCGGCGACAGCCAAATTGCGCGGCGAGAAAACGCTTCGTTTCGTTTTTGGGAGAATCGGCGTTTCGCCGGTCATTTTCGACTCGCCGTCGCCGGTCATAATCTGCGTCGAAGGCGTGCTCGTCTTCTCGATTTCCGCTCCGCGAGCGCGCAAAAATGACGGATTTTCGGTGACTTCGAGCAAACGAACGAAACGCGGCTCGTTTCGTAAATTATCGAACGCGGGTTCAGCGTCGAGCCAGACCAGCCAAGCCTCGCGCTGTTCGTAGGCTTTTTCAAGCAGCTCAAGCGTTTTCTTTTTGTCGCCCAGGAAATTGTAAATCAGCGCGGTTTGATACGAAGAAACGAAACGGTTTGCCGACATTTCTTCGATTTTCCGCAAAACCGCTTTGGCTTCCTCGCGCTCGCCCGCAGCGGCGAGCGTCTGCCCGTAAACCGAGAGCATATAAATGCTGTCGGTCGTCAATTCCATCGCGCGGCGAATCGCGTTGACCGCTTCGTCATAACGCCCGACAATCCGCAGAGTCCAACTTAAACCGGCGTAATTAATCGCGTAGAGCGGATTTGCCGCGATGTTTTTCTCGTATTGAGCGATTGAATCGCGAAAACGGCGCGCGTAATACAAAACCCAAGCGAGATTGTAAGCGTTAAACGGCGCGAGAGGGTCGAGGGCGACACCGCGCCGGGCGTGATAATCGGCTTCGTCAAAACGCCGTTCCATCGTCAGATGGAGCGAATACCAAAGATGCCCGACGACGCTATGCTCGTTTAATTCCAAGGCGCGGCGACATTCACGCTCGCCGCGTTCCCAATCGTAATCGCCGCCGACGATGGCGAAACCAAGACTCGCGTGCGCGTCCGCGAGTTCCGAATCAAGCGAAATGGCGCGTTCGGCAGCGTCAATAGCCGCTTTGAAACATTCGTTGGCGGGCAAGACGCCATAAACGCCGAGCCAGTTGTAATAATCAGCGATTCCGGCATAAGCCAGAGCGTAATTCGGATCGAGCGCAATCGCTTGATTGTAAGCGACGATGGCTTTGGCAAAACCTTCTTCGGTAAAAGTATTCCAGTGATAACGCCCGCGCAGATAAGCCTCGAAAGCGTCGGCGTTGTCAGTTCCGCGTTTTAAAAGCTGCTCGCGCTCATCGTCGGTCAAACGCGAAACCAGAGCCATTGCGACGAGCGTCGAAATCGCGTCTTCGAGACTTAAAACGTCGGTAAATTTTTCGTCGAATCTCTCCGCCCAAACCGTAGTTCGCTCGGCAACGTTCAAAAGCTGCACCGAAATCCGAATGCGGTCGCCAGCGCGCTGAATATGACCGTCGAGAATAAATTCGACGCCAAGCTCGCGCCCCGCGCCGAACGGATCGAAATTGCCTTCGCCATAGCGCAAAACGCTCGAAGTCGGACGCACGACGAAACGACGAACGTTCGAGAGACGAGTAATCATCGCGTCCGCCAAACCGAGTCCTAAAAATCGGTCGCCGGTGTTTTCGTCAGCCAAAACATTGAGCAGTTTAAAAGGCAAAACCGCAATCGAACGGTCGCCGGTCGGATTGCCGTCGGTCGTGTAAGATTTTTCAACGTTGCCGACGTAAGAAACCGCGCAAGGTTCGGCGTTTACCGCAGCGCCGTCGAGATGCCGGGAAATGTCGTCGGAAAAATCTTTCGCGGTTGCGTAACGCCCTTCGGTTTCTTTGCAGAGCGCTTTTAAAATGATGTTATCGAGATTTCCGGAGATTTCCGCTTCGAGCTTGGCAACATCGGCGCTTCGCAATTCGGCGGCTTTTTCCGCCGTAATCTGATTTTGCGCGTAGCTTGCCAGCAGATTTTCCGGTTTTGCCGCCGATTCGCTCGGCAATTCGATTTCCGATTCGCAAATCACGCGGGCGATTTCATGCGCGGCTCTTCCGTTAAAACTGTACGGGCGATGCCCCGATAAAAGCTCGTAAAGCAAAACGCCGAGCGCGTAAACATCGGAAGTAGCCGTGACCGGCAGACCCCGAACCTGTTCGGGCGAAGCATATTCCGGCGTCATTAGACGCATCATCGTCGAAGTCGGATTCACCGATTCGTGAATCATATCCGGGTCTAAAATCTTGGCGATTCCGAAATCGAGCAATTTCGGCACGCCGGACGGAAGAACGAGAATATTTCCCGGTTTGATGTCGCGGTGGACGATTCCCGCTTCGTGGGCGTAATGAACGGCGGAGCAAATCTGCCGGAACAGATGCAGCCGCTGGCGAATGTTTAATTTTCTGGCGTCGCAGTAACGATGCAGCGGTTCGCCTTCGATATATTCCATCACGAAAAACGGCAAACCGTCTTCGGTCGTACCGCCGTCAATCAGACGCGCGATGTTCGGGTGGTCAAGATTGGCGAGAATCTGGCGCTCGTGGCGAAAACGGCGGACGATAAAATCCGTGTCCATTCCGCGTTTGATGAGCTTGATGGCAACGCGCTGGCGAAACTCGCCGTCATCTCTTTCTGCGAGATAAACCGCGCCCATCCCGCCGCGCCCGATTTCTTTGGTCAGACGAAAAACACCGACGCGCTTTCCAATCATCGCGTCCTCGGCGTGATAACCGACGACGGAAGGCATTTCTTTTTCGAGCGAAGAAGCCATTTCGACTCTGGCGGCTGAGTTAAACATCCGGCTGTCAGTCCAAACCGGAGATTCGATAAATCCTTCGGCGGAATCGAAATCGGCGAGCAGCTTTTCGACTTCCCTTTTTAATTCGGCGTCTCCGTCGCAGCTTTGGCGCACAAACTCACGGCGTTCGGCGGGATTTTCAATATCCAACGCCGATTGAAAAATTTCTTCAATTTGCTGCCAACGCTGAGGAGTCATAATCAATTACGAATTACGAATTACGAATTACGAATTTTGGAATTTGATTTTAGAATCTGAAAAATATTCCTTCATTCGTAATTCGTAATTTGAAATTCGTAATTTACGAAGAGATTTGCCCGTAGAGCCAAGCCTTTGCCATTCGCCATTGGCGTTTGACCGTGATTGGTGAAACGCCTAAAACTTCCGCAGTTTCTTCGACCGAAAGACCGCCGAAATAACGCAATTCGACGATGCGCGATTTTTGCTCGTCAATTTTCGCCAGATTTTCAAGAGCTTCGTCGAGCGCTAATAGCTCCATTGATTTCTCATCGGAGGAGACAACGAGAATCTCTTCTTCGAGCGGCAATACTTCCGCATCGCCGCCGCGTTTATCCGCCGTGTGTTTGCGCGCGTGGTCAACCAGAATGCGCCGCATCATATTTGCCGCGACGCCGAAAAAATGCGCGCGATTTTGCCAGCGCACGTTTTTTTGGTCAACCAATTTCAAATACGCTTCGTGAACCAGAGCCGTCGGCTGTAATGTATGATCGGAACGCTCGCGTCGCAAATAGCGATTTGCAAGCTGGCGCAGTTCGCCATAGATGAGCGGGAGTAGATCATCCAAAACCTGCGTGTTGCCGTCAGTTAATCTGATCAGCAATTGCGTAACATCTTTAGGCTCGTTGTCGGTCACTTTGGAGAAAAAGGTAGCTCTGAAAACTTCAGAAAACTATGTTGCAAGTATAAAGAAATTCGATGTCCGAAGCAATTTTGCGAACTCGAAATTAAATTCGCCTGCGGCTGGCGCATTTCCCAGTTTCCAAAAAACTTTGCCCTGCTTGATACTTTTCCCTGTTTCTTCGCGCGTTTACTGTTGAAGGCAATTTTAACAGCCGAGCTTTCGCATTAATTTTAAAAGCAGAAGGAACAGCAGCAATGAAACGTTTAACTCTCTATTTTCAATTCGCCATTTTACTGGCTTGCACGGCGTTTTCTCAGAACGCATTCGCCGACGTGAAAATCAAAACCCGGCAGACAACGCAAGATCAGACGTATGAAAACACGACTTATATCAAAGGCAAACGCCAGCGCACCGAACGCAACATAGGCGCAATGTCAATGATTGATATTTTGATGTGCGATTTAAAACAAAGCGTGCAGATTATGCCCGAATCGCGCAGCTTTTTGATTGATTTGTGGGGACAAAATCAACCCGCAACAACACAAAACGCTGCCGACAAATCCACAACGCCCAATTCGCAAACGCCGGTTGAAAAAGGCGGCGTGATTACGATGACTTATACGAGCAAAGACACGGGCGAGCGCAAACAAATGTTCGGCTACACGGCGCGCCGCATTTTGACGACGATGGAAACCGAATCGTCGCCCGACGCCTGCACGCCGATGAAAAGCAAAATGCAGACCGACGGCTGGTATATTGATTTCACCTATCAGCTAGATTGCGACAGCGAGCACTACAGAAAAACCGGTCAGACAATCGAATCGGGCGGCTGCAAAGACCGGTGGGTGACGAAAAACGTCGGCACGGCAAAGCTCGGTTATCCGGTTTATCAAAAAACGACGATGTTCGACAAAGACGGCAAAGAATCTTCTTCGATGATTAGCGAAGTCGTCGAAATCTCCAAAGCCGTTCTGGAAGCCTCTCTGTTTGAAGTTCCGGCTGGCTACACTCAAGCCAAAGACCGGCAGGAGTTTTACGCGGCGGCTTATTCAACGCGCAAAAACTCGAACAATTCAGCGACGAATGACGATGATACGCCGTCAAATTCCGCCGCGAGAAATCCGGTCAAAAATCTTCCGCAATCAAACGCGACCGTTGCAACAACAATCGGCGCGAAAAAACCGGGCGTTGCCAGAATCGGTCTGGCGGCGGTCAAAACCGGCGCGGTCGGCGACGGAATGAACGCGGCGCAGCTCGCTTCGGCAATCGGCGCGACGCTTGCCCAATATTTGAAAGCTCCGAACATCGAACTCGTTCAAATCGAAGCCAAATTGCCGTCGCAAATTGACGCCGAAGCCAAACAAAAGGAATGCGATTTCATCGTTTACACAAATGTCGCGCACAAAAAAGGCGGCGGATTCGGCGGAATGTTCGGCAAAGCCGCCGGCAGCATTCTCGGCAGCACAATCCCGATGGCGGGCGGAACAGGCGCCGCAGTCGCCGGTCACGTTGCAGCGACCACAATTTACACGGCGGCTACGATATCCGAAAGCGTCAAATCAAAAGATGAGATAACGCTAGAAATCAAATTGGCTCAGTCGGGCAGCGACGTTCTGACCAAGCAATACAAAGCCAAAGCCAAATCCGACGGCGAAGACATCATCTCGCCGCTAATTCAACAAGCCGCGCAGGCAATCATTGATGCGGCTGCTAGAAAATAGTTTTCAAAAAATAATCTTTTAACGAAAAGGGATGAAGCGAAAATGCTTTATCCCTTTTCGTTTTTTGATTTATGCGGCAACGCCGCTAAATTGCTTTGATTGCACATATCTGTCTCGTAAAATATTGCAATGGTGTCGTTCGTGACCGGCGAGAATATAAGCCAAAGCGCGAACCGTTATGCTGTTTTCGTTTGCCGTTCCCGCCCGCTGCCAGGCGTTTTCGTCCAGATGTTTGAAAAGAAACAGAGTTGATTTTCTCACCGTTTCAAATTCGGCGATTAAATCTGCGAGCGAGCAATCATTAAACGAAGCGCCGCGAATGTATTCTTTTTCGTCAAAACCTGGCAAAGGCGTCTGGTCGCCGCGCGCGATGCACAAAGCGCGATAAGCAAAAACTCTTTCCGAATCAATAATATGACCGACGAGTTCTTTTACGCTCCATTTGTCCGGCGCGTAACGAAAATTGCCCGCCGATTCGGGAATCGCCTGAACGAGAGACAGCGTTTCATTCAACTGCTCGCTCAAAATCGTCAAAATATCGCCTTCGGGAACGAGCGAAACGTAACCGCCGTAATACGCGGCATATTCGGTTTCTTCCGGTTTATTATTCCTCATATCTTATTTTTAAATACGGTTCCAAAACAGGTAAAAACTGTCAACTATCAACTGTAAACTGTTCACTGATTTGCAAAAAAATATTTCTGACAAACAGTGGATAGTGGATAGTTTACAGTTGATAGTTTTCCCGTTTTATCATTGCCCGTTTCCGGCGAGCTGTCGCTGTAATTCCTGCACGGCGCGGTCGAGCTGGCTGTCTTTTCCGCTCAAAGTTTCGCCGATTGGACGAGTTACGGGAACATCAACTGGACGCGGAGCGAGTTCCATATCTTTGCCGTCAGCGCCCGTAATCAACTGTCGCGGCAAGCGGAAAACCGTCCCGTCGAATAGATTGACGTTCCAGGTGAAAATAATCCAACTGGCAGTCGGCTCGCCGACAACTTTGCCCAGTTTTAAAGCGCGATAGCCTTCGGTAAAATCTTCGGCGTCGGAAAGCGAATGTTGATTTGTGATTAAAATAGTAGGGCGTTCTAGAGAGCGCTGCCCTAAAGCCGAGCGCGCCGGGATTTTCCAAAATCCGCGCTCGTGCATATTTAAATAACCGCGCCGGGCAAAAACGTCAATCACATACGGGTTGACGAAACCGCCCTGATTGTTGCGGATGTCAATCACAACCGCTTCTTTCGCCTGATTCTGCGCGTCCAGATCAATGTAAAGCTGCTGCAAAGAATTGGCTGACATATCCGGCAGATGAACATAACCGAATTTGCCGCCGGAAATTCGTTCGACGTAAGCGCGATTCGTTTCAACCCATTGGCGATAAAGCAACAGTTTTTCGTTTTGCGTATTAACCGGCTTAACGATAACTTCGCGTTTGTTCGCGCCGTCGGGCGAAGCCGAAACTTCAAGCTCGACTCGCCGTCCGACTTTGTTTTCAAGCAGTTCGTCGAGATTCGTCCCGCCGCTGATTTTTGCGCCGTCAACGTTTAACAAATAATCTCCGATTTTGATTTCGTTCGTCACCGCCGCCGGACTTAAAGCGATGATTTCAGTAATTTTCAAGCGCCCGTTTGCTTCATATTCGTTGCGGTCAAAACGCAAACCGAGTTTTCCGATTGGCGTCGCTTGATTTGCAGGATTTGGCGGCGCATTAACGCCCAAGTGCGAAGCGTTTAATTCGCCTACCATTAAATTCATCAAACGCCGCACTTCGTCCCCGGTTCGCGCGGTTTGAACGAGCGGCTCGTAAGTTTGCCGCACCGTGTTCCAATCAACGCCGTGGAATTTTTCGTCATAAAAATTGTCGCGCATAAAACGCCAGCCTTGCCGGAAAATCTCCATTTTTTCATCGGCGAAATTAACGTTCAAATCCAAGTTCAAATTGAGCGGGCGCACTTCGCGGCGGTCGAGCGTGACGACGTTCACGCGCCCGTTTTCGAGGTAATAAACTTCCTTGCCGTCAGGTGAAAACTGCGCGTCGGATTTAAAAGCCGGAGTGGAAGTTAGCTGTTTTGCCGATGAGTCGGTAGCCAATTCGTCGAGCGGAAAAGTGTAAAGATTAAACTGCCCTTCGCTCGATGCTAAAACGAGCAGAGTTTTTCCGTCGGGGCTGATTGTTTGCCCAGCAACGTCAACGCCGGTTGGCACTAAACTCAAACGCCGACGAATATTGTCGAAAATAATTTCGGTCGTTTTGGCGTCCCCAGCCGGAGAAGGCGAAGGAGACGGACTTGCGGCGGGCGTTGTTTGCGGAGTCGGCGAGGTTTGCGGCGCGGGCGAAGTTGCCGGAGTCGGCTGCGGACGCTGCTGCGGATTTTCCTGCCGGAAAAGGTCTCGGAATTGATCTTCACGGAATTTCGGCGTTCGTAATCTCAAATCAATTCGCGCCAGCGATGCTTCTTCGGTTCGTTGGCTGGTATCGAATAAAACGAAAGTCCCGTCAGTGCTCCAGGAAAGCGAATTGCTGTTTGAATTTGCCAGAAAACTGACCGGCTGCGCCGCGCCGCCCGTTGCCGAAACGACATAAACGTTTGTGTAAGAACGCGATTCCGGTTGATTCGCCAAAAACGCAATCCAGCGGTTGTCCGGCGACCACGCCAGACTTCGTTTTCCGGCGAGCGGCGGCGCGTCGGTGAAAAGTTTGGAAACTTCGCGTTCCTGTTTCGACGCGAAATCGTAAATCATCAACGAGCGCGCGTTGCGAAGAAACGCCAGACTTTTTCCGTCGGGCGAAAAAACGGGCGCAAAATCATTTCCGACACTTGTTAGCTGCGTTTCGGTTTCCGTTGCGAAATCGTACTGAAAAATCTTTAAATTACCGTCGCGTTCCGATGTATAAACAATCCGGCGGCTATCTGGCGACCACGCAACGAAAGATTCGGGCGCAACTGTTCTGGTCACACGCGCCCCTTCGCCGCCGTCTTTTGCCGAACCTGCAAAAATTTCGCCGCGCGCTACGACCGCGACTTTTTTGCCGTCGGGCGCGATTGCCAATTCGCGGATTTGAGTCGAAAGATTAATTCGTTCGGCGAGCGGCGCAGCCGGAGCGCCGCGCAAAGTTATCGGAATTTCATTCGCTTTGCCGCCATCCGCGTTCATTGTCCAAACGCGGAAATTGCGCTCGAAAACGATTTGTTTGCCGTCTGCGGAAATATTCGCCCAGAGAACTCGCCCGTCGGTAAAATTCGTCAATTGTTTGGCTTGTCCCGTTGCGCCGAGCGGTTTCGTCCAGATGTTTTGCGTTCCCGTGCGGTCTGAAACGAAAAAGATGCGTTTACCGTCCGCGCTCCACATCGTCCACATTTGTTTAGCTCCACGTTCGGCGAGCGGTTCATAGCGGTCGCCGGTTTTCAACCAGATTTCGCTCTCGTCAATATGGCTGCGTCCTCTGCGCCACCATTGCGAATTGCCGATGCCGCGCGCCGTAAACGCAATTGAGTTTCCGTCGGGCGCGGGCGCGGCTTGAAATTCGCTCGTGTAGCGGTCGGCGCTGATTTGCATCGGCGTTCCGCCCGCCGCACCGACGCGGTAAACGTCGCTCATACCCGAAATCTCGCGGCTAGTCGAAGAAAAATAAAGCCATTCGCCGTCACCAGACCAGGCGTCGAGCGTTTCCGCCGCATCGTCGAACGTAATGCGCGACAAGTCGCCGGTTTCAAAATTTAAAATGTAAACGTCACCATTCCCGGTGCGCGTCGAAGCGAAAGCGAGTCGTCGTCCGTCGGGCGAATAAAGCGGGCGCGATTCATTCGCCGGATGCGCGACGAGAAGCTGCGCCGTGCCGCCCGCCGCCGGAACAGTCCAGATGTCGCCGCCCGAAACAAAAGCGATTTCACGTCGGTCATGCGAAATTGCCGGTTCGGTCAAATATGGCGCGGGCTTCGTTTGCGCCGCGACCGAAAAATCGACTGAAAACAGCAAACAGAGATTTGCAAACAAATTAAAAGCGAACGATTTTCGAAACATATATTTTGATTTTAGAATTGCCAAAATTTAGATTTTACTCAAAATTCAAAATCTCTTCATCAGGGCTGTGAAGATTTCTTTACATTCATTCAAGGTAATTTTGCTCTAAACAAAACAAAAAGGCGACTCAAACATAAGCCGCCTTTTTCAGTTTTCAAATCGCAAAAGCTTATTGCAGCGGAATGTAACCTGCCGGCGCCGGAACATCGCTGTTTAAACCGAAATTCATCGCCCGGAATTGACCGCTCGCGTTTAAGGAAATATACCAATTTCCGCCTCGATAAACTGCAAAATCTGTTTTC
>DASVQU010000108.1:0-10851 GCA_036388995.1 Pyrinomonadaceae bacterium
TGTCATCGTGTAAATCAGTAGCGATTCTGGTGCGGACTCTTTCTAATTTAATAACCTGTTCGATTCGATAACGATAAAGCGCATAAATCATCAATCCAATCAAAACTGAAGCAATTGTCAAAAACCACCAGCGCTGCCAGACGGGGCGCAAAACCGTGAAAGAAATTGTCGCAGGGTTTTCGCTCACCGCGCCGTCTGAATTAATCGCACGAACGATAAAGCGGTAATTTCCCGGTGGAATATTCGGATAATTCGCCGTGCGCTCGGTCGAAGGCTGGCTCCAATCTTTGTCCGCGCCTTCGAGTTTGTATTGATAACGCAGACTTTCGCCGGTTGCCAGAGCTAAACCGAAAAAGTCAATCTGCATCTGACGTTCATCCGATTCGAGCGTTAAACCGGCAATTTCTATTTCACCAATTGCGCTCACCGGAACATCTTTTCCGCCGGCTCGCAAACTGCCGATAAAAACCGGGGGCAGCGGCTGAGGTTTTGCAGCCTCAGGCGTAAGGCGCGAAACGCCGCGGTGTGTTCCGAACCACAAATCGCCGCTGCGATCTCGAAATGCCATGCCGTTGCCTGTGCCGTTCAAACCATCGGCAATTGTATATTTTTTGATTTTCCCGGTTTCCGGCTCGACCACGTCCAAGGCGCTCGCCGACAAATAATAAATTCGTCCGTCCCGGTCTTCGGTCAAAAATTGTCCGCTCAGGCTGCTCAAACCGTCCTGGTGCGTATAAACTTTGGTCGTCGGATTGCCCGAAACCAGATTTTCGATTTTCAGCAAACCTTTCGTCGGCGTTGCCGCCCAAAGTATGCCTTTGCGGTCAACCAGAATGTCGCTGATCCAATAATCTTTGACAAAAGTTTCGTGCGCGAAAGCTCGAAACGAATTATTTTGGAAAATCAGAATATTTTCGGAAAAACACGGAAAATACAAATTTCCCGCACCGTCTTCGCGCAGACTTTGCGCGACGCAGTTCGCCGGAATCCCGTTTTCGGGCGTGAAAGTTTGAAACTGGTCGGTTTGTCTGTTCCAGCGCGTCAAGAATCCGGGTTTGTCTTCATAGCTAAACCAGACATCGCGCATCGAATCTTCATAAACCATCCGAATTTTGTCGCTCGGCAAACTGTCGGCGGTCGTGTAAATTTTCGCCGGTTTCGCCGCCTTGATTTGTTCAACCTGTTCGACCGCCGCAAAGCGATAAAGTCCCGCTCCGGTCGCAAACCACCATTCGCCGGCGTGGTCGCTCAACACGCGGTCGGAAATGTAGTTTTGCAACGGCGGCAAATCAAGTTTGACCGAGGCAAAGCGTTTGCCGTCAAAGCGATTCACCGTCCATTCCGGCGTGACGGCATAGAACGCTCCGTTTCGATCTTGAAAAAGGCTGCAAATGCGCTCGCCGCCGAGTCCGTCTTCGACGTGATAAGTAATAAAGTTGCCGCGACTGAACCGCATCGCCCCCCAATCCGACCCAATCCACAAATTGCCGAAATTGTCTTCATCCACGCCGCGCACTGTCACATCGCTCAAACCGTTTTCTTTTGTGTAAAGCCGAAATTCGCGCCCGTTAAATTCGACCAGTCCTTTTCCGTAAGCCGAAACCCAAACTCCGCCGTCGCGCACGGCGTTTACCCCGTGAAATTTACCTTCGGCAAGACTTTCTTCCGGCGGAAAAAGATACGCGAATCCCTGCGGCAGATTAGCCGCCAATTTTTCTTCCTGCCGAAAACGCAGCTTTCGTTTTGAAGAATCCGCCGCGTTGATTGTTCCGGCTGGTTCGGGATTGAAAACCAGCAATTTGCGCCCGACCTCGGTAATCATCCAAACGCGGTTTTGCCGGTCAACCGCGATTGACCGAATGCGATCCGCGCCGTCCGGCTGCGGCATGACTTCATAATTAACAATTGCGCCCGAAGGCAGGCGGCGCGATAAACCGAATTGATGTCCAATCCAAAGGCTGCCGTCAGCGTCTTCGGCGATGGCGAGTGCGTAAAGAGATTTTGCGTAGGGCAGGTTTAGCTCGACGCGCTCAAAACGGTTTTCGTCCTCCGCGAGCCGAAACAATCCGGCGGTCGTTCCAGCGAGAATCTCGTTTTTGCCGGTTCGGAACATCGTATAGATGGCATTCGTTCCGGGTGCGTCGGCAACCTGTATAGCCTTAAAACTTTCTCGCATCAGTTGCGATTTATTTTCGGCTTTGGCGCGTTGGTCAAAGCGATATACCTTATTGACGGATGAGCTAAACCAGTAAACGCCGTTTGCGTCTTCGACCATATCTGTAACAATACTGTTTTCCAAACCGTCTTCGAGCATCATGTAATTGACGAATTTATAACCGTCAAAGCGACTCGCGCCGTTCGCGGTCATAAACCAGATGAACCCGCGCGAATCCTGATAAACGTTGTAAACTTTGTCGTAAGCCAAACCATCGGTGGAAAGATAAGTTTTAATCGGCAGCAATTCGGCACGCGCCGGCAACACTAAAAACAAAATCGCCGTCGCCCAAAATAAAATTTTGAGCCGGCAGTCAAGCCTGGATTGAACGAATAATCGCTGCATTTTTAATTTGTTTTTCTTAACCGACGACGCGCTGAAATGTTAATTCAATTCGCCCAAACTGCAAAACGCCCGTACGAATCAAAAGCAGATTTAGACTTATTTTAGCGGAGCAAAGGCGACCGGATCGGCACGCAGACTCGGAGTTGTTTTTTTATCGTTTAAAACTATTAAATACTGCTAAATACTACATGGAATAAGTACAGTTTGATTGCGCGTTAGCTGTAAAACTAAGAAAACCAAATAAACAGAACAGCAAAACAATTGAGGCTTTTTTCATATTCTCTCCACTCTATTTTTAGCTGGAGTATGAATCAATATTCGGCGATAAAATCAACCGCTGACATTTCACCATTAACAGAAACGATTTGCGGGCTGAACCGATAGCGTTTTGAATGGACATTTACGGTATAAGTTTCACCTGCTCGAACATCTTCAAATCTGTAATATCCAAACGAGTTTGTTAAAGCTGTTCTGGTTTCTCCGGTTTGATTTGTCAGATAAACTCTTGCTTGTGTAATTCCTCGCTTTGCCTGAATTACTCGACCTGAAACTGTCACTGAGGCAACTGTCGCTAATTGCATTTCAAAGGCTCCTATATCTGCACCATTCCCATCAACAGCGTTCGGTATAAAAGGAAAATTTACAGGGGACGGCAAGCCCCGCTGGTCTGTTGCGACACCCGGTACTTCGCTTCCCGCATCAATAGCTGGGCTATTAAGCTTCAAGGCGTGGGTTTTCGTTGATCCGCCATTGTTTTGCAATGAAGGATCAAGTTGCGGATCAATATTAAGTTTGTTGCCGGTTATTACACCAGTAACAAATGTTCCTGTTGTGTTACCAATAAGATTGTAGCCTTGTGAATTAAGGACACCGCTAAAGTCCGAGGAGGTTGCAGGATCGCCCGAAAAATTATTTGCAAAAATTGTGTTCAACGCGTAAACATTTGCGTTAGGTGTCTGAACACCTCCACCGTTGTTTCCTGCTGAATTAAATGCAATAGTTCCCTTTTTTATGATAGTGCTGCCATAGCTGAAGATACCTCCGCCGAATTTCGCAGAATTTCCGCTAATGGTTGTATTCAGAATGTTAACTTCGGTGCCGGAAGAATTTAAAATTCCTCCTCCGCCATCGGTTGCTGAATTGTTATTAATAGTTGAGTTGTTAACGGTCAATGAACCAAATGCAGACCAGTCGGCGATCCCTGCACCGCTAAATGCTTTGTTATTGGAAATAGTTGCATTATTGATTGTTGTTGTCCCATAAGCGTCAACGAAAGTTAAATCACTATTGACAATTCCGCCGCCTGTCTGATTAGAAATATTATTACTGATTATAGAATTATTGACAGTCAAATTTCCGCCTTCATTGGCAATTCCTGCGCCCTTTCCATTTGCTGCATTACCGCTAATAATTGAATTATTGATGGTTAATCTGCTGTGAGGTCCATTCGATACCCCACTGCCTTGATTTTGTGTATTTCCGTCAGTAACTGTTAAGTTATTTATCGTTATTCTCCTTAAATTGAAATTATTGCTCAGACCAGAAATGCTGAACACACGGCTTGCGTTATTACCCGAAATTATTAGCAAATTTGCTCCTGTCCCATTAATGGTTAAATTATAAAAACCAGTAATTTGTAATTCTCCGCTTGTAAGGGTAATTGTTTGCAAACTATTAAAAATGCTTTGATCGAACTCAATAAAATCATCGCCTTCAAGAGCATTTGCATCTGCTATTGCTTGTCTGAGGCTTCCGGCTTCTGAATCATTTGTATTTGTAACAGTGAATATTGCTGCATCAACTGAAAAGGGAATAATAATTAAACATAACAGTAAAACGATTGAGGCTTTTTTCATTGATTTCTCCTACTTCTAACTTAAATACCGCTTGATGTGAATGTGTCTTTGCAGGCAGTGGGATAATAAGCTAAAACGGCTGCTCTGTAAAATCAAAATGAGTGGATTTAAAGATTTTAGCTTTAAGGCTTTGAATCTTTAAGCGATTAGTTTATTATCAGCGAGAATAGCTTGCTAATTCAATTTCTACGGAAAGCCTTTCTTCCAAATCAAAGATAAAAAGCTAGATAGAGACTATATGAAATTATCCGCCTTTCTGCGTTCGTCAGCAATGACGTTTTTTCTCGTTCTCATCTCATCATTTGGAGTTCAAGCTCAAACTACCGCATTTACATATCAGGGGCGTTTAACGGACGCTTCGATGCCAACAGCTAACGGCACTTATGATTTTGAATTTGCTTTGTTCAGCGCTTTGACCAACGGCACACAACTCGGCACCAATCAACGTGTTTCGGGTGTTATGCTCAACGGCGAAACTTTTAATGTTCAATTAGATTTCGGCTTGATGCCGTTTTCTGCGGGAGCGGAGCGGTATCTGGAAATCAGGGTGAAAAAGCCTGCGGACACAGGTTATGCAACACTTTCTCCAAGACAGAAAATAACCGGTACGCCATATTCAATACACTCTCTTTCAGCAACAACTGCGTCAAATGCCGATACTCTCGACAGTTTAGATTCAAGCAGTTTTATAAAGACAAACACAACTGCTTTTATTCGCAACCAAACGACTCAGTTGGAAAGTGCCGGCTTTAATATTAGCGGAACGGGCAAGGCAAACGTCTTTGATGCAGCTTCTCATTACAACATTGCTGGTAATCAGGTTTTGAGCCTTTCTGGATTAACCAACATATTTGTGGGCGTTAGTGCCGGATTATCAAATACGAATGGTATCAACAACTCGTTTTTCGGTACTTCTGCTGGAAGGAACAATACTACAGGCACCGACAATGTGTTTTTTGGTGGGAACGCAGGAGTGGGCAACATAACAGGGTATGATAATTCTTTTGTAGGCGCGGGGGCAGGAGCAAGGAACACGACGGGATTCAGGAATTCACTTGTTGGCAGAGGCGTAGGACTCAACAATACTTCAGGCAATAACAATTCGTTTATCGGCACGGAGTCTGGATTCAACAACACAACTGGAAATTACAACTCGTTTATCGGGGAGGAATCCGGATTCTACAACATAACTGGAAACAATAACTCCTTCTTCGGTGCAAAGGCGGGTTATGGCAACACGTCGGGTAGTTACAACACATTTATAGGTGGGGGCGCGGGCAATATCAATAAATCAGGCAGCTTCAATACCGCAATCGGTTTCAGTGCCACAATTGACGGAGGTAACCTCTCTTATGCAACTGTTATCGGTGGGGAAGCAATAGTTACGACTAGCAACACGATCGTCTTAGGACGAGACAATGGTTTAGACAAAGTGCGAGTCTTCGGCTTAGGCGCAGCAGGTTCTACACAACTTTGTCGTAATGCCGACAATGAGATTTCAACTTGCACAGCTCAAGCCGCTTTAGCAGAAAATAATGTTAATGATGTGAATGCAGCAACGATCAACTCACTTCGCGAGCAAGTAAAACAACAGCAACAACAAATTGATGCTCTGATAAAATTCATCTGCTCACAAAACACGAAAGCAGAAGTTTGCAAACAAGAGAAATAAAGAAAACAGTGTCGAGTAATGGCTTTATCAATGAATCTTTTATCAATAATTATTGATGTTTTGTATTTAATAGTTTTATCGTTTAAAACTGCGCGGTAATTTCGGGTCGGTGAGAATTACAAAATCTCCGGCTTTGGAGTCTTTCGCGGCGTTGAAATTCGGGAAGTTTTCGACTGATTTGATTGTCACAATAACGACGCGCGCCTTTGGATTGTATTTCAGCAAATGCTCGACTGTTCCCAAACGATTTTCGGTGTGAAAGCCTCCGTTTAAATGAACCGCGAGCGCATTTTTCTTGGATTGTAAAATTTTCGCCACCGAATCAGCCATCGTCGCGTCCCAAAGCGATTGCGATTCGAGCAAAGTCGCGCCGTGCGATGTCATTCCTCCTGCGCCCATTAAAGCCGCAAATTTTTCTGAGTATTCTTTGGAAGCCGGAGAGAAAGGCAACGGCGCGAGGCTGTTTTTCGCCTCTGCCGACAATTGATTTAAAGCCTCTCTGCCTTTTCTCGAAACGAGATTGACGTAACGACGCGGCGCGTTGGCGGCGATGACGGGCAATTTGTTTTGTTTGGCAAATTCGACGAGCGGGCGGTAATCGGTTTTGTAATTGTTCCAGGCGCGGCTAGCGGCAATAAAATTCGCTTCGCTGATTAAATCCTGCAAATATTCGTCAACGACTAACTGCACATCGCGCTCGAACATTTCCAGTGAAAGCACGACCGGACGCGATTTTCCGTAGCGGTCGAAAGCCTGCCGAAAAATTTCAAATTGCAAAGCGTGTGCGGTCGGATCGTCGTGCTGCTCGCCTAGAAAAACAGCGTCCGCCAATTGCAAAGCGTCAACGATTTGATTGACGCTCGCAGGTTTTCCTTCCGCGTCAAAAACGCGGTAATTCGCCTCGACAAGCTGCGTTTGCGCGTAAAAAATCTGTGTCATCGCCGCAGAAACAATAAACAAAGCAATTAGCCGTTTCAGCATATTCTCAAAAACTTTAATTTAATTCTTTCATTAACTCGGCAATTTCGCGGACGAGATTTTCCGGGTCAATCGGTTTGGCGACGTGTTTGTTAAAACCGGCGATTAGCGCGCGGCGGTTGTCTTCTTCGCGCGCAAATCCGGTCAAAGCGACGGCAGGAATCTCGCCGCCGTTTTCCGCCGGGAGCTTTCGCAAACGCTCGACCAAACTGTAACCGTCTTCCAAAGGCATTCCGATGTCGCTGACCAAAACGTCGGTTTTCGTTTGCTTCAGCTTTTCAAGAGCTTCGGCGGCGGAACCCGCCGTGACGACCGAAGCGCCGTTTTGTTCGAGAATAAGCTGGAGCATTTCGCGCGAATCCTCGTCGTCGTCAACCGCCAAAACGCTCAAACCGGCGAGCGGATTTTCAATTTGTTCGGAATGATGATTGTTGTCGGGCGGCAGTTTTGCTTTGCCGTTTTCGCCGCTCGCTCGCTCGTTAAAAGCAACTCTTTGCTGCGGCAGACAAAACGAGAAAGTCGAGCCGCAACCGACGCCTTCGCTTTCAGCGGAAACTTCGCCGCCGTGCATTTCGATCAAATGTTTGACAATTGAAAGTCCGAGTCCGAGACCGCTGTGAATCCGTGTCGTCGCGCCGTCGGCTTGCCGGAAACGGTCGAAAACGAACGGCAGAAATTCCGGGGAAATACCTTCTCCGGTATCGGTTACTTTAAATTCGAGACATTCGTTTTCGTTGCTGAGCGCAATCTTTATATTGCCGCCCGAAGGCGTAAATTTGACGGCATTCGTCAGCAAATTCCAGATAACTTGCTGTAAACGGCTGGTGTCGCCGAAAATTTTGTTGTTGATTGATTGAAAATCCGATTCGATTTTAATCAACTTCGCTTCCGCCGCCGGTTGAACGGCTTCGATTGCGTTTTCGACAATCTGCTTGAAATCAATGAAATCGGCTTCGAGCCGCAGTTTTCCGCTGATAATTCGGGAAACGTCGAGAAGGTCTTCGACGAGCTGAACTTGCGCGCGAGCGTTGCGCTCGATGATTTCCACGGCTTGCACTGTGTTTTCCTGATTAAGCTGTCCGCTGCGAAGCATAGTCGCCCAACCCAAAATGGCATTCAAAGGCGTTCGCAATTCGTGCGAGACGGTGGCTAAAAATTCGTCTTTGAGGCGGCTCGCTTCTTCGGCTTTGCGGCGCGCTTCCTGCTCGCGTTCGAGCAGCGATTCGCGTTCCGTTTCTGCGAGCTTTCGCTCGGTAACATCGCGCGCGATGCCGATAAAGATATGCTCCCCGTTTTGATTAAATTCGCCGAAAGAGAGTTCGAGCGGAAATTCTTCGCCGTTTTTGCGAATACCGTAAACTTCGACTCGATCCCACGAAAGCCGGCGTTCGCCGGTTTCAAGATACCGGTGAATCCCCGCGCGGTGATTTTTACGCAAATCTTCGGGCATCAGCATCAACAAAGATTGTCCGGTCATTTCCTCGACTTTGTAGCCAAAAATCTTTTCCGCCGCGCTGTTGATAAAAAGAATATTACTTTGTATATCAATGCTGATGATTGCATCGGAGGCAGTCTCGGCGACAATCCGATAACGCTCTTCGCTTTCGCGCAAGGCATTTTCGGCGCGCCGCGCCCGTTCCCGATCTTCCGCTTCGCGTAAAGCGCGGCTGACAGCCGGAACCAATCTTTCGAGACGATGTTTGAGAATGTAATCGGTCGCGCCGCTTTTCAAAGTTTCGATGGCGGTTTCTTCGCCGAGCGCGCCGGAAATAATAATAAAAGGAATGTCCGCATATTTGGCGCGCGCGATTTCGAGCGCAGCTAAGCCATCAAACGATGGCAAATTGTAATCCGCCAAAATCAAATCAATCCCGCCGCGCTCGATTTCAGCCGAAAATTCTTCGCGCGTGTCAACGCGAACGATTTCGGCGTCAAAACCGCCGTCGAGCAAATAAGCCTGCACCAGCTCGGCGTCAAGCTCACTGTCTTCGAGATGTAAAATCCTTAGCGACACCTTAATCAATTACGAATTTCAAATTACGAATTACGAATGAAGGAATATTTTAAAATCCGAATATAAATTCCACAATTCGTAATTCGTAATTCGTAATTCGTAATTAAGTCCTCGGAGGCAGTTGATTGATGACTGCCCAGAACAAACCCAGTTCTTTAAGAGCGTTCATAAACTCGCCGAATTCGACCGGTTTGACGACGTAGGCGTTGACGCCTAGCTGATAGCTTCGCACCAAATCCTGTTCTTCGCGCGAGCTGGTCAGCATTACGACCGGAACCGTTTTTAAATTGTCGTCGGCTTTGATTTTTTCCAAAACTTCCAATCCGTCAACTTTCGGCAGTTTTAAATCGAGCAGAACCACAGCCGGTTCCTGCGTTTCGCGCGCTTCGTATTTGCCGCGCTTGTAAAGATAATCGAGCGCTTCTTCGCCGTCGCGCACCACGTCAACATCGTTGACGAGATGATATTCGTTCAGCGCGGCGAGCGTTAGCTCCACGTCGTTTGCATTGTCTTCAACCAATAAGATTTTTCTCACGTCCGAGACCATTTTCATTCTTGTGTTTGGGTAACGAAAAATAAATTGTCGCGCCCTTGTCAATCTCGCCTTCCGCCCAGGTTCGACCGCCGTGACGCGCGATTATCCGGCGCACATTTGCCAGACCGATTCCGGTTCCTTCAAACGCTTCGTGCGCGTGAAGACGCTGAAAAACGCCGAACAATTTATTAACATAACGCATATCAAAGCCGACGCCGTTATCACGGACAAAAAAGATCGTTTCGTCCGGCTCTGCTCGACAGCCGATTTCAATAATCGCATTTTCGCGGTTGCGCGAATATTTCACGGCGTTTGACAACAGATTTTGCCAGACCAGCCGAAACATCGCCGGGTCGCCTTCGACCGCCGGCAGAGTTTCGATGTGCCATTCAATATTCCGACTTTCCGTTTCAATTTTCAAATCGTTTTGGGCGTCGCTAACGATTTGATTCATATCCACAGTCGTTTTCATCATCTCGGTGCGTCCCATCCGGGAAAACGCGAGAAGATCGTCCACCAGGCGTCCGGCTTGTTTTCCGGCGTCGCTGATGGTTTTGACATAGCGGCGATTCGTGTCGTCGAGCGACGCAGCGGCGCGTTTTTCAAGCAGTTCGGCGAAACCTGAAATATGGCGCAGCGGCGCGCGTAAATCGTGCGAAACCGAATAGGAAAATGATTCGAGTTCCTTGTTCGCGGTTTCAAGCTGCGCAGTGCGCTCAATAACTCTTTGTTCCAATGTTTCGTTCAGTTGACGCACTTCCCGCTCGGAAGCCAGCAATTCAGTGGCAAATCTTTCCGCGTCCGCTCGCGCGTGAACCTGCGATGCCGTTACGCCGAACAAAACAAAACTAATCAACACTCCGCCGACCAGAACGTAAAATCCCAGCCAGCTACTTGAAAGACGACTCGAACGTGAATTGTCAAAAAACTCTATCGTCCAGGTTCGTTCGGCGATCTTTATTTGTTCCGGCTCGAAAGGATTAGAGGCTAAACGATTGCCTGTTGCTCCCCGAACCCGTTTTGAATCATGCATTTCGGCTTCCGGTTTAACTTCCGTTCCGTCATAAACCTTGAAATCAATTTCACCGCTTTCTTCTTGAGTGATGATTTCGCGCAAAAGATCGTCGGCGCGAAACGGCGCATAAACAAAACCGGATAATTTTTCGCGGCGCTCCTCAATCGTTTCCGGCACAATATGACCGCGATAAATCGGTAGATAAATCAAAAATCCGGCTT
>DASVQU010000109.1:0-6572 GCA_036388995.1 Pyrinomonadaceae bacterium
GAGCAAATGCCGGAAATGCCGGAAAACCAGGAAAACGTCGAGGATGAAAACAATCCGGTTGAAACTGCGGAAGAAAAAGCAGCCGAAAGCAATGCTTAAATAATTCTATCGGGTTTGAAATTTTGGATTCAGACAAAAAGAAAAGGCGGCTTTAATAAAGCCGCCTTTTCTTCGTTAATTAAATTTAAGCTGTGAGTTGCTTATTAGTTAACGGTCGGAGCCGGTTGAGCTTCGCGTTGTTTTCGTCTTTGCTCGAATTGCTGTCTGCGCTGTTCAAAACGCTCTTTGCGCTCTGCTTTGAATTGTTCGAGCTGTGTTTTTTGTTCGGGCGTTAAAACATTGAGCATTTCAGCACGCATCTTTTCGTGAGTTGCTTTGCGCTGGGCGCGTAATTGCTCGCGTTGTGTGTCGTCAAGGCTTGCGCCGTTCGCGCGCATTTGCTCGCGTGCGGCTTTGTGGTTTTCGCGGTAACGTTCGGCAATTTGTTTGAGCTGTTCTTTTTGCGCGTCGCTCAAATTAAGACCTCCGAACATTCGCCTCTCGCCGCCTCTACCGTGTTTACCGCCGCGTCTGAGACCGTCACCGCGACGATGTTTCCATTGTTTGTCGATTTTTTGTTCGGCTTGGGGCTGAGTTTGGGTTTCCTGAGCATGGGTTGCAGTCGCGCCGCCGGCTAAGATCGCCAAACCGAGCGCCGCGCCGCCGAAAATGTTTTTGAAGTTAGTGATTTTCATTCTTTTTACCTTTCTTGAATTAACAGCATTTCAACGCGGAGAGCAAAGATTGAAAATGCTTTATTGATTAGACACGCCGAGTTTCGATTTGGTCTAAGGCGGCGTGAAAAAAATTATTGAGATTTTTTGTCGCGTTTTTCCTGACCGCGCATTTCGCCTCTGAATTGTTGAAATTTCTGCCATTGTTCGGGCGTTAAGACGCGTTGGAGCCGGGCGTCGGCTTGAGCGCGAATCTCGCGCACGCGCGGCTCGCCTTCCTCGCGCAAACGCTGAAGCTGTTCGCGCGTTTCGTTAAAAATCTGTTGCGTCTCCGTTTTTTGCTGTTCGGTGAGTTCGAGCTGGTTAAAAATCCGCTCGAAACGCTCTCTTTTTGGCACGTTCGCAGCGGCGCCGTACCAAACGTGATAAGCGTTGAGAGCAAGCGCGCCCGCGAGAAAGCCGAGCAGAAAAACTGCGGTTGTGGCGGCGCGGATTTGCCAGACGTTTTTGGTTTCGGTGTTCATAAATCGCTTATTTTGAGTTGTTTTGATCGTAAATAATCTGCATCGCCTGAGCAGTCGTCAGAGTTTGATTAAAATCGTTTCCCTGAAAAATAATTTGTTCGGTCGAAAAATCGTCGGTTGCCGCTGTCGCTTGAAGCTGTTGCTGCGGCGAAAAAATTGTCAGCGCCATCAGCGTGATGACAACCAGTAAAACCGGAAAAACCACGATGCTCGACGCTTTCCACCAGCGCCAAAACGCGGCAATCGGTTTTGCCACGATTTGTTTTTCGCGCAGCGCCGCCAGAACTCTGGTTTCAAAAAACGGCGACGGTTCAAAAACTTCAGCCGCTCGGTTTTCCAGCAGCGCAGACGACATACGCGCAGCTTGAAAAGCCCTCCGACAGCCAACGCAATTTTCGGCGTGAGCGTTGATTTCGGCAATTTCCGCACGGCTCAAATCTTTAAACGCCGTTTCATCCAAAATTTTTGTGATGTGTTTGCTTTTCATTTCTTTACTTTCTCGGAAACCGTCGTTTTGTTTAAAAGTTTTTCGACGCTTTCTCGCATCCGGCGGCGCGCTCTGAACGCCTGCACCTTTACTTTTGATTCGCTCCAGCCAGTGATTTCGGCGACTTCTTTAATCGAGGCTCCTTCGGCTTCCATCAAAATCAGAACCAAACGGTCGTCGGGCGGCAGCGTGTCCAAAACTCGATTGACCAATTCGGCGGCTGTCGCGCGTTCTTCGTTGGTGCTCTGTTTTTCCTCGGCGGCGAAAACCGCTCGGCAGTCAAGCCATTTGATTTCCGTTTCGTTTAAATCCGAAACGGTCAGCTCGCGTTTATTGCGCGCATTTCTGAGCAAATTCAAACAAGTCGTGGTCGTAATTCTTGTTAACCAGCCTTCCAGTGAGCCGCGCCCTTCGTAATTTTTGAGCTGTAAGAACGCTTTTAAAAAAACCTCTTGAGCAGCTTCTTCGACCAGACTGCGCTGGCGAAAAAAGCGGCTCGCAAAACTGAAAACGCGCGGGCTGTAACGCCGCACGATTTCGGCAAACGCAGCTTCGTCCTGATCGGTGCTGCGCCGCGCCAATTCCAAATCGGATAACTCTTTGTATGAATTCAACAAAAAACACCTTGTCTCCGACGATTTCTCCGCATCAAAACCGTGTTCTCAAACAGATAGACAATCGTTCGGAAGAAAAAGTTACAGTTTCTAAAAAAGAGATTTTGAAAATTAATCGGGAAAAAATCAATGTTTGTTGTAACCCGAAGGCAAAAAAAAGTGTCTAACAAACTTGCGAATAAAACGTATCATTGAGCGAATCGGACTTAAAGCAAATATTTTTGTTTTCATTTTAAGGTAATTTGATAGTCAATTAAAAGAACAAGCGTTATCGGGTGTAACTGGTAATATTAAATATTTATGTATCTATTGAAATCCGCAATGCGGGTTTATTCAGCGAAATTTTATCCGGCATTATTTGCGCTGGTTTTGTTTTCCGCCGCGTGCAGCGGTTCGGCATCTTCGAGAGCCGAAGAAAATCAGGGAAATCGAAACCGGCAGGGACGTTCTGAAACGAATGAAGTTCCGGTCAGAGTGGCGACTTCGGTTGCCGTTTCGCGTCAAGTTCCTTCATATATTCAAGCTACGGGCAGTCTTGTAGCGAGCGAAACTTCGGACGTTGCGCCGAAAGCCGCCGGAAAAGTCATCAACACCTACGTCAACATCGGTCAATTTGTCTCGCAAGGCACGACTTTAGCCAAGCTCGACGACCGCGAAGCTCAGTTGCGTTTGCGCGAAGCTCAAGCAGGCGTCGGACAGGCGCAAGCCTCAGTTCGGCAAGCCGAAGCGAGACTCGGTTTATTAAACGGCGGAAATTTTCAGGCTTCGAGCATCCCGGAAGTGCGCGCCGCCGTCTCGAGTTTAGAACAGGCTCAAGCCGAATTGAGACAAGCCGAAGCCAATGAACAGCGTTATCGAGATTTGGTGCAGACGGGCGATACTTCGATGCAGAATTACGAAAGCTATCGAACGCAGCGCGACACCGCCCGCGCCCGCGTTAACACCGCGCGACAGCAGCAGGAAGCAGCGCTCAACACCGCTCGCCAAAGCAACGAAGCGATTCGCAGCGCGCAAGCCGGTGTAGAAGCCGCGCGCGCGCAAGTCGCTACGGCGCAGCAAACAATTGCCGATACCGTAATTCGTGCGCCGTTTTCCGGTTTTGTCAGCAATCGCGCTGTTGCCGTCGGCGAATTTGTGACGACCGCGACGCCGATTATCACTTTGCTTAGAACAAATCCTCTGAAACTGCAAATACAGGTCGGTGAAGCGGACGTTCCGCGCATTTCAGTAGGAATGGGCGTTTCGCTCGAAGTCGAAGCGTTTAAAGACCGCAAGTTTTCAGGAACGGTGTCGGCGGTTAATCCATCGGTTGATCCCAACTCGCGCGCGGCTATCGTTGAAGCCTCGGTGGAAAATCCTGATAATTCTTTACGCGCCGGAATGTTCGCTGCCGCCCGAATTGCGATGGCTGGAGGAAATACGGCGGTTTTCGTCCCGCGCTCGGCGGTTTATAACGACCAGAGCACGCAGTCTTATCGTGTGTTCGTGATTCAAGACAACATCGCCAAATTGCGCGTCGTTCAGCTCGGCACGGAAGAAAACGACACGGTTCAGATTTTAAACGGCGTTAATGCCGATGAAGTTGTTGCAGTCAGCAATATAAATCAACTTTACGAAGGAGCGAAAGTTGAAATTAATCAATAGTTCGTTGTTCGTTGTTCGTTGTTCGTTGCAAAAGCAATCTACGGCGAGCGACGAACGACGAACAACGAACAATTTTTATGCAGTGGTTAGCTGAAGTTTGTGTCCATCGTCCGGTTTTTGCGACCGTTATTGTTTTGCTGCTGACGGTCGTCGGTGGTTTTGCGTTTTTTACACTCGGCGTTGACCGTTTTCCGAAAATTGATTTGCCGACGGTTTCCGTGCAAACGAATAATCCGGGCGCTGCGCCGGAACAAATGGAAACGGAAGTCACGGATATTATCGAGGGCGCGGTAAACACCGTTCCGGGCATTGACGAAATGCGTTCCAATTCATCGTCGGGACGGTCGAACGTAACGCTGACGTTTAATCTCGAAAAAGACCCGGATCAGGCTTATCAGGAAATTCAGCAAAAACTGAGCGGCATCGTCAATCGTCTGCCCGAAACCACCGATCCGCCGGTTGTGCGCAAAGCTGATCCCGATTCGCAGCCGGTTTTGATTTACGCCATCAGCGCGCCGCGAAATTTGGTCGAGCTGACGAAAATCGTTCAAAACCAGATTCAGGAGCGAATTGAAAACGCCGAAGGAGTCGGCGAAGTCCAGATTTTCGGCGGACGCCAGCGCGAAATAAAAATTTACATTAATCCCGACCGCCTGCGCGCCTACAATCTTTCGGTGACGGAAGTTTCCAACGCCGTGCGAGCGCAAAATCAGGAATTGCCCGGCGGCTCGGTAAACGAAGGAGCGCGGACGCTCGGACTGAGAACGCTCAGCAAAATCACCGACGTTAAGCAATTTAACGAAATTGTTATCACGACCAGAAACGGTTTTCCGATAAAAGTCAGCGACATCGGGCGCGTCGAGGACGGCGGCGTCGAGCCGCAAACCGCCGCTTCGCTCAACGGCGTGCAATCGCTCTCGCTTGCCATCCGCAAACAATCCGGTTCAAACACGGTTGCGCTGATTGAAGGCGTCAAGCAGAGAATGGCGGAGATTCAGCCGACTTTGCCGCCGGATTTGAAAGTCGCCGTTTCGCGCGACCAATCGGAATTTATCATAAACAGTCTGCACGCCATCGAAGAACATCTTGTTTTAGGCGGTTTGTTTGCGGCGATTATCGTCTTTTTGTTTTTGTGGAATTTCCGCTCGACGATTATCGCGGCGCTGGCGATTCCGGTTTCGATTATCGCTGCTTTCGCCTTGATTGCGGCTTTCGGTTATTCGCTCAATCAAATGACGATGCTCGCGCTGACCTTGATGGTCGGAATCGTGATTGACGACGCGATTGTCGTTTTGGAAAACATCTACCGCTTTGTCGAAGAAAAGGGAATGAACCCGTTTCAGGCGGCAATCGAAGGAACCAGAGAAATCGGTCTTGCCGTTCTCGCGACGACTTTGAGCTTGCTCGCCGTGTTTATTCCGGTCGGATTTATGAGCGGAATTGTCGGACGATTTATGTCGTCGTTCGGTTTAACGAGCGCGGCTGCAATCGCGGTTTCGCTGATTGTTTCATTTACTTTAACGCCGATGCTTGCCGCGCGCTGGATAAAAGCTCCAAAACACAAACCGGAAGATTCAAATCCCGAAGAAGAAAACGTTGAAATTTTAGCCAACAACGAACAACGAACAACGAACAACGAACACGATTCAAAACAATCGTGGTTTTACAGCAAGATTGATCGCGTTTATACGTGGCTGCTGCGCCTTTCGATGCGTTTTCGCTGGGTTGTGGTCGGTTTGTGCATCATTGCAGTCGCCTCGATTTATCCGCTTTACAAAATGGTCGGAATGAGCTTTTTGCCGGATGAAGACGAATCGGCTTTCAGCATTAATTTACGCGGTCCGCAGGGAACAAGCCTGGCGGCTACGCAAAGCATTCTGGAGCGCATCGCGCGCGATATTCGCGACCAGCTTCCCGGTATGCAAAACACTTTGGTGCAGGTCGGCGGCTGGGGCGGCGGCTCGACAAATACCGGCTCGGTCAACGTCAGCTTAAAGCCTGTCGCCGAACGCAAATTCTCGCAAGCCGAATTGATAAATCGGACTCGCGGAATCGTCAAAAAATATAATTCAAAAGATTATCGCGTCAACGTCTCCGGCTCGTCTTCAATCGGAAACAGTTTGGGCTTGGGGCGCGGCGGTTCGGGCATCGGTTATTTTATCGCCGGACCGGATATGGACAAGCTCGACGAATATTCAAACCTGCTGGTCGAAAAGCTGCGCGGCGACGAAACATTCCGGGACGCAGACCGTTCGCTCGAACTCGGCAACCCCGAAGTCCGCGTTTTGATTGACCGAGTTAAAGCGGCGGATTTAGGCGTTGAAGCGGGCGATGTCGCTCAGGCGGTCAACGTTCTTTCCGCCGGACAGCGCGTGACGACTTTTAGTGAAGGCTCGGATCAATACGACGTTTTAGTTCAGGCGGACGAGCAGTTTCGCCGGACGCGAGACAGCTTGCAGTATTTTACGGTCGCTTCTTCAAAAGGCGGGACGGTCGGTCTGGAAAAGCTCGTGCGGCTCGAAGAAGGATTGAGTCCGGCTTCGATTAACCGCTTGAACCGGCAGCGACAGGTCACGATTTCAGCGAGCTT
>DASVQU010000110.1:0-21376 GCA_036388995.1 Pyrinomonadaceae bacterium
TTTTGCAACGAACAACGAACCACGAACAATTTACTAATGGAAACTTTAAAACAACTTATCCGCGAAGTGCCGGATTTCCCCAAGCCCGGCATCAATTTTTATGACATCACCACGCTTTTAAAACATCCGCAAGGGTTTCGGCAGACGATTGACGCGCTTTCCGAATCGTTTTCTGGCGTGCAGATTGACACCGTAATCGGCATCGAAGCGCGCGGTTTTATTTTCGCTCCGGCGCTCGCTTATAACTTCGGCGCAGGATTCGTTCCGGTTCGCAAACCGAAAAAGCTGCCCGCCGAATGCGCCAGTATTTCTTATGATTTGGAATACGGGCAAGACACTTTGGAAATTCATAAAGACGCTGTTGGCGAAGGCTGCAAAGTTTTAATCGCCGACGATTTGCTCGCTACGGGCGGAACTGCCAAAGCCGTCTGTAGTCTCGTTGAATCTTTGGGCGGCAAAGTGGTCGGTCTTGCTTTTGTTGTCGAATTGGAATTTCTGCCGGGTCGCCAAAAGCTCGAAGGTTACGACGTGCGCTCGCTTTTGAAATATCAAGAGTAAAGCTGGACATTCAAAACTCTAAAATCTAAAATCGCAAAATGTAGCTGCTCCCGTAGCTCAGTTGGATAGAGCGTTCGCCTCCTAAGCGAAAGGTCGCGCGTTCGAATCGCGCCGGGAGCATTAATAGAATAAATGGATTAAAGGTGTAGCTTGCTACACCTTTAATCCATTTACACCAAAATTCTTTGAATAAAAGAAAACGGCTCCGAAAAAGCCTCCGAAAGCGCCGATTATAGCGCCAATTCAAACAATAAATGAAAAGGCTCGGATGCAACGATAAGCCGTAATCGCACATCAAACAAGCCGTAATCACATATAAAATGAGTTGTTAGACGAGAAAGCGAAAATGCTTTATTAAAGGATTTTTCGTAAGCGAACAATTACTAAACAATTTTGTCTTTTCCCTCACCTCACTGCACTGTGTATTAAAGACTCGGAAATTCGCAGCTTTATACTTTTCCGACGCTGTATCGTGTAGAAATAGAAAAATCTCATGAAAATCAAATATACTCTCACTTTTCTAATTACTGTAATCTATATTTCACTGGCTACTTTGACAAATGCGGAGGCGCAAACCATCAGTTCTCTTTCCGCTGATACGCTGGCTCGTTCCGGGCGTTTGAAAATTACCGGCAGCAGCTTCGGCACGACGCAGGGAGTGGTGCAAATCGGCGGTGTTTCCGCGCCGGTCACCAGTTGGTCGGACACCTCGATTACAGCTTATGTCGGGGAAACGACAGGGATTGGCAATGTCACTGTGCAGGTATCGGCGGCGACCGGCAACAGCAATCTCGTTCCGCTTAATGTTACTTTACGCCCTACAGCCAACGGGCGTGTGCTATGGCGTTTTCCGGTTGACGCGCAATATATCAGCGGTCGTCCGGGAATCGGCGCAGACAGTACGATTTACACATTAGACGTGAACGGGCATCTCTATGCTTTAACGCCCAACGGCGGGTTAAAATGGATTTTTAACCGCGCGCCGGGTCCGGGGCGGCAGTCCGTTGATGTCGGCGCAGACGGGACAATTTATTTTGCCAGCGGGAACGTGCTTTATGCTGTAAATCCAGATGGCACGCAAAAATGGCGCGTAGCCGATGAAATCAGCTACGGCGCGTTTGAGTCTGGTCCAAATGTCGGACCTGACGGCAATGTCTACGCCGCGACGAGAGACATGTTCTTTGGCGGACTCGGTTTTGTAGTCATCTCGCCCGCCGGGCAGATTTTAAGCAATACGCCGGGTTTTGGCGAAGGAAGAGGCACAAAGTTTTTCGCCCGTGAAATCTTTTTCGGCTCTAATCGGGCTTATCATACACTGGACAATCTGAATGCACCCAACGGCGTGCTTTCGTTTCATCAAATCGGCGGCGCGTTTCTTTTTGGTCGCCCCGCAATACAGGAAGCCAACCCGGCGGTCGCTCCCGAC
This sequence comes from Pyrinomonadaceae bacterium, assembly GCA_036388995.1. GTDB lineage: Bacteria > Acidobacteriota > Blastocatellia > Pyrinomonadales > Pyrinomonadaceae > JALZCH01. The sequence goes on from DASVQU010000110.1 coordinate 1,985, forward strand.
GGCACGGTTTATGCTGTCACTAACTCAAGCCCTGTCAGCAATATCAATCTACAGGCGTATGACCCGAACGGCAATGTGTTGGGAGTACTTTTCGGGGCAAACACGAATTATTTGACTAGTCCCGATGTCGGAGCGGACGGCACAATTTACATTGGACGCAATCTTAATTTTGTAAACGCGCTTTATCCGAACGGCTCGCAAAAATGGCAGTTTACCGGAAGCGGCATTTTAAGCGATCCGACTGTTAACCCGCAAAATTCCGTCCTCACCATAGGCGGGTATGATATAGGTGTCCCCGGATTCGTGCACAGCATCGGCGCAAACAATGGTCAATTACTCTGGACGGTCACTCTGCCGGAAGAAAACGGCGGTTTCGTGCGTCCGCACGCGCGTCCAAAATTTTCGCGAAACGGCTCGACCGTTTATGTCGGGATGAGTCTTGCAAGCTCAACGTCCTCGGATGAATACAGCTATCTTTACGCATTTCAAGCGACGGATAATAACCAAGAGGCTAATAATGCAGCAGTATTGTCAGGGACGATCAGTTATGCAATAACAACGGCAAATCAAGCGACGAAGTTTGTTTCCGGCGTCAATCTCTCTACAACCGGGACGGCGCAGATGTCTGCTGTAAGCGGCAATTCCGGTTTTTATCAGCTTTCCGGGTTAACAACAGGCGGCAGTTACACGGTTACGCCATCAAAAACCGGAAACGCCAATGGAATCTCTCCATTTGACGCGACAATGATTCTTCGTCACGTCGCAGCTAACGGACAGGGACCAAATGCCTTGAACGCAAATCAACTAATTGCAGCCGACACAAACGGCGATGGAGGGATTTCTCCGTTTGATGCCACGCTGATTCTGCGCTATATAGCTGCCGGCGTACAAAATGCCAATACTGGACAAATCGGTAATTGGAAGTTCGATCCGATTCCTCGCCCTTATTCTCCTTTGAGCGGTTCTATGTCTAATGAAAATTACACGGCAATTCTTGTTGGGGAAGTTAATGGAGATTGGAATCCATAGAAGACACAAATGCTTTCACTGAAAGGCGAAACTGATGATATAAATTTTGCCGGTTATAATTAAAGGATTTGGTTAAATTCAATTGAAATAAAGGAGCCGCCGGAAATGCGCGGCTCTTTTTACATGCCGTTTACTTAGTTTGTGTTTTTCCCTACCGGCTGAAAAAACTGTTAAGCCAATCATTTTTTTAAAACTATAAACAAATTTATTGACTTATCCATTATTCTGCGGCGACTGCAAAAACAGAATTCCTCGACTCTAGCCGACAAGGCAAAAAAGTCTTTGGTTGTTTACGGTTTTTTGGAAAAAGAAAATATTTTATTTGTTTTTTGCATTCATCTTTTTTTAAGGCGACATTATGAATCTCCTTTGTTAATTTTGTTCTATGCGAATTATCGCCGGACATTATCGCGGGAGAAATTTGAAAAATCCGCCGGATTTGCGGACTCGCCCGACTTCGGACCGTTTGCGGGAAACGCTTTTTAACGTTCTCACGCCGCGGATTGACGAAACGACCAGATTTCTGGATTTGTGCGCCGGGACGGGCGCTATCGGAATCGAAGCGCTGTCGCGCGGGGCGGATTTTGCCGTTTTTGTTGATAAATCACGCAAATCCTGCGGCTTGATTGAAGCCAATCTCGATCTTTTGTCAATTCCCGAAGACCAGACCGAAGTCGTAATGTCAGACGCCGAAGAATATTTGCGGCGTTTGAATAAAAATGGAAACGAAGAAAACGGCTTCGACATCGTTTACTTTGATCCGCCGTACCAATCGGAATATCGCCCTGTTATAGATCAATTTGCTTTATCCGATTCAAAAATTTTGCGCGACGATGGGATTCTCGTCGTCGAGCATCATCACAAAAACGAGCTTCCCGATTTGATCTGGGATTTGCGCCGCTGGCGAATTTTAAAACAGGGCGACACTGCCCTCAGCTTTTACGAAAGAAATTAAATGAAAACCGTTTTAGCCTGGCTCGTTTGCTGTTTTATTTGGGGGACGACCTGGGTTTTTATCAAAATCGGGCTGGCAGATTTGCCGCCTTTGAGCTTTGCGGGTTTGCGGTTTGTCGTCGCTTCGCTCGTGATTGTGCTGATGCTCGCGGCGCTCGGAATTTCTTTTCCGAAAACAAAACAGGAATGGTTTTTAATTCTGCCGACCGGCTTGCTCACCTTCGGTTTGAATTATGCGCTTGTTTTCTGGGGCGAAACGCAGATTTCTTCGGGCTTGGCAGCCGTTCTGCAATCCACGATTCCGGTTTTCGGACTCATTTTCGCTAAATTTTATTTGCCGGAGGAGCAAATTACAGCCCAAAAAGTTTTTGCAATTTTCTTAGGATTGGCTGGCGTCGGCGCAATTTTTTATGAGCAGCTACAGATTTCCGGTTTTTGGGCTTTAATGGGCTGTGTCGCGCTGGTTGTCAGCGCGGCAAGCGCGGCTTTTGCAAATGTTTTGATTAAAACTTACGCTGTGGATGTTCATCCGTTGAGCTTAACAGCGGGGCAAATGATTGTCGGACTTTTGCCGCTTTGCCTGACAGGTTTTATTACGGAAGGAAATCCTTTAAATTTTAATTGGACCTGGCGCGCCGTCGTTTGCGTCGTTTATCTGGCAATTGTCGGCTCGATTCTAGCGTTTTGGCTTTATTACTGGGTTTTAAATAGAATCGAAGCGACCAAAGCGATGATGATTGCTTTCGTCACGCCGATTATCGCCGTCATCATCGGCTGGCTCGCGCTCGGCGAACAGCTTCCGGCTCAAACAGCGCTCGGCGGCATCCTGGTTTTGGCGAGCGTGGCGATGGTGTTATTTCGTTTTAAGAAAAAAGAAGCAATTTTGCTCAAAGAAAGCATAGAAACCGAAAGCTAAAAAATGTTTTTTAATTTTACGACAGCCGGAGAATCGCACGGAAAATCGCTCGTCGCAATTGTCGAAGGCTTGCCCGCAGGCGTTCCGGTTGATATTGAGAAAATCAATCACGAATTATGGCGTCGGCAGCAAGGTTACGGTCGCGGAGCGCGTCAAAAGATTGAAACCGATCAAATTGAAATTCTCTCCGGCGTTCGTCACGGCAAAACGCTCGGCTCACCCATCGCGCTTTTGATTGAAAACAAAGATTGGCGTAATTGGACGGAAATAATGTCAATCGAAAAACCGGAAACTGAACCGAAGAATCTGCGCCGCGTGACGCGCCCTCGTCCCGGACACGCTGATTTGGCGGGCGGTTTGAAATTCAACACGCGCGATATGCGCGACATTCTCGAACGCGCTTCGGCGCGCGAATCAGCCGCGCGCGTCGCCTGCGGCGCGTTTGCCAAACAGCTTTTGGAAAACTTCAGCGTCGAAATTCTCTCGCACGTCATTCAGCTCGGAGGGCTTCCCGAAAATCCGATCAATGCGGATTGGGAAACAATCGCAAATATCTCGGAAGATTCGCTGCTCCGCTGCGCCGATAAACAGGCGGAAGCGGCAATGATTGAAAAAATTGATCAGACCAAAAAAGCGGGCGACACGCTTGGCGGAATTTTTGAAGTGGTGGCGAAAAACGTGGTTGCAGGTTTAGGCTCTCACGTTTCGTGGCGCGAGAAATTGGACGGGAAACTCGCGCAGGCGATTGTTTCCGTTCCGGCTGTTAAAGCGGCGGAAATCGGCGATGGCGTAAGAAACGCCAATCTTTTCGGCTCTGAGGTTCACGACGAAATCGGTTACGACGCTGAAAACCGCCGATTTACGCGCCCGTCAAATCGGGCGGGCGGTCTCGAAGGCGGAATTACGAACGGTGAAGAAGTTCGCGTGCGCGGTTTTTTGAAACCGATTTCGACGTTAAAAACTCCTCTTTCATCAGTTGATATTGAAACCAAAGAAGAATCGAAAGCCGCTTTCGAGCGCTCGGACGTGACGGCTGTTCCGGCAGCCGGAGTTATTGGCGAAGCGATGGTTGCGATGGTTTTAGCCGACGCTTTTCGCCAAAAGTTCGGCGGCGACAGTCTCGGAGAAATGTTGCGGAATTTCGCTTCTTATGTCGAACAAACAAAATGTTACTAAAATTTAACATTAAATTTTTCTTCGCTTTTCGTATGAGAAATTGAGTAGAATTTATGTGACAGAACCTGCCGGGCGACAATTTCTAAAGGAGAAAATATGAATTGGTTGTTCGATAATCCGCTCGCAAATCTTCCGGGACCTTATTTTTTAGTTTTTTACGGTTTTGTGATTGCAGCGGCGATAATCGCCTTTAAAATCGTCAAATCCAAACTTGATTTCACCGGCAAAATGCCTTTGCCGCCGATTCCCTCTGAGCCTGACCCGTTTGAAATCGCTTATTTGCGCGGCGGAGCCAACGAATTGGCGCGCGCCGCGACTTTTGCTTTAAATCAAAAAGACTTGATTGAAATCTCGCAAAACGGCAAAGACATCTGGATTCAACAAACAGCAAAGGCAAATCCGCTTCGTCTGAATCCAATCGAGCGTGCGGTTTTTAATTATTATTCGGAGCCGCGCAAACCGAAAGAATTGTTTCAAAAGAGCGGTTTAAAAGAAATTTTGCAGCCATTCGCCTCGACCTACGAAGCGCGTCTGGCGGCGCAGCATTTTTTGATTGACGGCGCGACAAAATCTCTAATCGGCAAATACAGCTTGGCTTTTGCGGCAATTGTTGCCGGTCTCGGCGGTTATAAAGTAATTGCCGCGCTGCTCAATGGTTATTCAAACGTTTGGTATTTAATCGTAATCGGCGCAATCGGCAGCTTTGTTTTGCTGGCAATGAGCAATGCGCCGCGATTAACCGAACACGGAGAAAAATATCTCGAACGATTACAGCTCGCTTTTGAAAAATTCAGATATGCTTCGAAACCGAAAAATCAAATTCAAAATCAACAAACCGCAACAACTTTCGCGTCGGTTGACCCGCTGCTGTTGACCGTCGGAATTTTCGGCACAGCCGCGCTGGCAGGAACCGCTTATGACAGCTACAATCAGGCTTTTCATAAATCGCAGCAAGCTCAATCCACTTCCGGCGGCAGTGGCTGCGGTTCGGGATGCGGCACAAGCTCTGATTCGAGCAGTTGTTCTTCGGGCGGCGACGGCGGAAGCGGTTGCAGCAGCGGTTGCGGCGGGGGCTGCGGCGGTTGCAGTTAAAAAATGCAGGAATTACCAAAATTAGGCGTCGGAATGGGTTTTCGCGAAGTTTATCGCGGGGAAACTTTTTTGCGCCGGGCGGAAATTGATTTCCTCGAAATCACCGCCGATCATTATCTCGATGCAACGCCGAAAAAGCTCGCTGAACTGGATTTGCTCGCCGAAAATTTCGCTTTGATTCCGCACGGTTTGAATCTTTCTCTCGGCAGCGCCGAAGGAATTGACGAAAAATATCTGGAAAAGCTCGCCGTTTTGATTGAAAAGATTCAACCCGCATGGTGGAGCGAGCATATTTGTTTTACTCGCGCAAATGGCGTGGACATTGGGCATCTCGCGCCGCTTCCTTTCACCGGCGAAGCTGTCGAAACATTGATTCGGAACATTGAAAAAGTAAAATCAATTGTTAAAACGCCGCTGATTCTGGAAAACATCACCTACAATATTCGTTTCCCATCGTCAGAATTGGACGAAGCCGAATTCCTCAAAATTGTTCTCGAAGAAACAGACTGCGGCTTGCTGCTCGATGTGACGAATCTTTATATCAATTCAAAAAATCACAATTACGATTGGCGCGTTTTTTTAGACGGATTGCCGCTCGAAAGAATCGTGCAGGTACATTTCGTCGGCTCGCACCGACATGAAAATCGTTTGATTGACGCTCACGCAAATCGAACCGAAAACGAAATATGGGAAGTTTTTACGGAAGTCTGCCGACGCGCAGACGTGAAAGGGGCGATTTTGGAGCGTGACGAAAATTTCCCGCCCTTTGAAGAAATAATCACCGAATTGCAAACCGCACGGGAGATTTTTCAAAAAGGTAAAAACTCTGCGTCTCGCGCCGTCGTATGAAATTTCAGAAAGGAAGTCGTTATGTTTTGTCCGAATTGCGGAACGAGAAATTCGAGCGAGCAGAAATTCTGTCGTTCGTGCGGCTTGAATCTGGAAAAATCAATCGAATCGCTTCTCGAACAGCTTCCGACGGCTGAAAGCGCGAATCTTCTGAAGCAAACAAAACTGCTGGAAAAATACGGCAATTTTGCTTTCGGCGGATTTGCCGCAGTCCTTCTGCTCGGCATTTCGATTTTGGTTTTTACCATTTTCAATAAAATGGTTCTTTCCGGCGAAAATGTAATTTTCGGTTTACTGTTGCTTGCTTTCATTATTTTTGCCGTGCTTACTTTGACGTATGTTTTTCTCAATGAGTCGTTAAAAGAGAAAAAAGCAAAAGCAAAGCCGGTTTTCAACAACGAATTAGAAAAGAAAAATACGGCAAAACTACTCGAAGACAAACCATTTGAGATTGTTCCGACAAGTGTCACCGAAGGAACGACCGATTTGCTTTACGTTAAAAAGCGAAAAATCACCGATAAGCTTAGCTGAAGCGCAAAACCTTCCGGCACGGCTTTATACCGATATGAATTTGCAACAAAAGATTTTTGTCCCTGTTTCGGCGAAAAGCTAAACTCTAAAACAGACGTTTGTCGTAAAGCTATTTCGGAGTTTAATTTATGTTCTGTCCAAATTGCGCCGCGCCCGCCGCGACCTCTCAGAAATTCTGCCGCACATGCGGATTGTCTTTGGAAACAATTACCGAAACCTTGATCGGACAAAAATCTTCAAACGCCCTTGTAAAACTGCACAGTCAAAAAGTGCTTTTTGAAAAACTCGGACTCGTTTCGCTCGTTTCTGTTGTGCTGATCGGTTTTAGTTTTTTCGTTTACCAGGTTATTCAATACAAATTTCTCATTTTCGGCGAAAAATTATTGATGGCTTGCGCGCTTGCGGCATTTATCTTATTCGCTCTGCTGGCTGTGTTTTTTTACGGTTACTCATATTTGTTTTTGCAAAATAATCGGGCAGATTCTGGTTATCGGGAAAATGAATTGCCTCCGCAAAAGCGTGAAAAACTGATCGACGAAAAACCGTTTGAACCCGCGAATCCAGCCAGCATAACCGAACACACGACCGAAGCGCTGTATGTTAAGAAATCAAAAAAACATAAATGAGTCTGGCTAAAATACAAACTCTGCTAGCGCGGCTTTACACCGACGCAGAGCTACGCGAACGTTTTTTGCTTGAACCGGAAAAAGTCTGCGCTGAAAACGATTTGATCGGGAGCGAAGTTGAACAAATCGCGCAAATCCTGCCCGAAGAATTAAGATTTTTTGCCGAATCGCTTTTCTATAAACGCCTTCGCGAAGTCGAAAAACTGCTGCCTCGCACGAAAGAAATATTGTCCGCAGATTTCGAGAAATATTTCCGCGAATTTTCAAACGGATTTCTGCCCGCCGCTATCAAAAAACATTTGGAAGACGCCGTTCGATTTGCAGATTTTTTATTAAAACAAGAATTGAAATCGGCTTGGTTAAAAGATTTGATTCGCTACGAGCAGGCGAATTTAAGTTTTAACGGTTTCGGGAAAATGTTTTTGCTGCGGCGGTTTAATTTTAATATCAAAGAAATTTCGCGCAAAGGCGCACAGGCGCAAAGAAAACCGAGCATTGCGGTTTGGTTGAGAATAGGCGGAAAAACACGGCATTTTGTTTGGTAAACAAGAGTTGTGGCAAAATAGTTCTATGTCATTGCTCAAAATTGTCAAATATCCTGAGCCTGTTCTGCATACTGTCGGGAAGCCGGTCGAGGATTTTAACGATGAGCTGCGCCGTCTTGTCGAAGATATGTTTGAGACGATGTACGAAGCGGGCGGCGTCGGATTGGCAGCGCCGCAGGTCGGCGTTTCGCAGCGTGTTTTCGTGATGGATTGCTCGTTTAAAGACGACCCGAATCAAAAGCTGGCAATCATCAACCCCGAAGTTTTGTTTGTCGAAGGCGAGCAAACCGGCGACGAAGGCTGTCTTTCTTTTCCCGGAATTTACCAGAAAATTCGGCGCAATATGCGCGCCGTCGTCCGCGGAAAAGATGTTTTCGGCAATGAAATCGAGATTGACGGAATGGAGTTAACAGCGCGCTGTCTGCTGCACGAAACAGACCATTGCGACGGAATCGTTTTTTTGGACAGAATGACGCCGCTTAGACGCGAATTCGCCAAACGCAAGATTAAAAAATTACAACAAACTGGAGAATGGGATTAAAAATGAAAGCAGAAAGAGCTTTAGACGAATTTAAAAACGAGCCTTTTACAGATTTCACAAATGAAGAAAACGGGGCTGCGATGCGCGCGGCGATTGAACAAGTGAAATCAGAGCTTGGACGCGATTATTCGATGATTATCGGCGGCGAGCGCATTGAAACCGAGAAAAAATTTGAAAGCATCAATCCGGCGCGGAAAACCGAAATTGTCGGACGTTTTTCGGAAGCGAATGAGGAGATCGTCAACCGCGCGGTTGAAACGGCGAATGAGACTTTTAAAAGCTGGAAAAACGTTCCGGCTGCCGAAAGAGCCGATTATTTGTTCCGTGCAGCCGCGATTTTGCGCGAGCGAAAACATTATTATTCGGCGTGGATGATTCACGAAGTCGGCAAAACCTGGTCGGAAGCCGATGGCGACACTGCGGAAGCGATTGATTTTCTCGAATTTTACGGGCGCGAAATGCTGCGCTACGCCGGAGAACAGCCTTTAACCAAAATCGAAGGCGAAGATAATCAGCTCGAATACATTCCGCTCGGCGTCGGAGCGGTGATTCCGCCCTGGAATTTTCCACTGGCAATTATGGCTGGAATGACCGTTGCGGCAGCGGTGACGGGAAACACGGTTGTTTTAAAACCTTCGTCCGATGCGCCGACGATTGCAGCGAAATTTGTCGAAGTTTTGGAAGAAGTCGGGCTTCCGGCTGGCGTGGTGAATTTTGTGACGGGCGGTGCCGATGTCGGCGAAGCGATGGTAACGCATCCGAAAACCCGTTTTATCGCTTTTACAGGCTCTAAACAAGTCGGGCTGCACATTAACGAACAGGCTGCGAAAACGCGCGAAGGACAGATTTGGATTAAGCGCGTGATAGCAGAAATGGGCGGCAAAGACGCGATTATTGTTGCCGACGACGCGGATTTGGATTCGGCAGCGCTCGGCGTGACGCAAGCGGCGTTCGGTTATCAAGGGCAGAAATGCTCGGCTTGTTCGCGCCTTATTGTTGACGAAAAAGTTCACGGCGAAGTGCTTGAAAAAGTGGTCGAATTAACCAGAAAATTAAAGCTCGACGCGCCTGAAAAACCCGAAACCAATCTTTCGGCGGTGATTAATCAACGCTCGTTTGAAAATACTTTGAAATACATCGAAATCGGGCAAGCCGAAGGCGGCAAACTGGTTCTTGGCGGAGGAGGCGATGGCGAACAGGGCTTTTTTATCGAGCCGACGATTATTGACGATGTAAAACCGGGCGCAACAATCGAGCAGGAAGAAGTTTTCGCTCCGGTCTTGGCTGTCATCAAAGCCAGAGATTTCGATCACGCTTTGGAAATCGCCAATGATACTGAATTCGGTTTGACGGGCGCGGTTTATTCGCAGAGTGAAGAACGCCTGGAAAAAGCGCGGCGCGAATTTCAAGCCGGGAATCTTTATTTTAACCGCAAATGCACGGGCGCGCTCGTCGGCGTGCATCCGTTCGGCGGTTTTAATATGAGCGGGACGAATTCAAAAGCGGGAGGGCGCGATTATCTCGCATTATTTTTGCAGGCAAAGCTCGTTTCCGAAAAAATCGGCGGCAGGCGCGAAAGCACAGAGGATGTCGGCAGCGCGGCGGATGCGAATGCGAAAGGATTTTAAGGTAAATTGAAAAAATCCGCTTTCAGCATTTGCAAGTTTTGAGCGAGTTGTGCATAATTCAAGGCGTTCACCTCCCCGGTGAACACAGCTGGTTACGAGGGGTGAGGACTCGTGACCGCACTGCGGGGGCGTGGGAGACTCCGCTCTAAAAAACTTTCTTCAATTGGCTGATTTTTTCTCCTTTTGCAGATTAGTGAAGCGAAAGAAAGCGGGCGACAAAAAAAGTCGTCCGCTTTCTTTTTTTGTTTTAGGGCTTGACCAATCATTTAATTAGCGTGAAAATCAAAGGCGTTTTTTTTATTCTTGAAGATTGACGAAACGTTGATATTTTCGGTGTTTGTCAGACAAGACTGGCGCTTTGAGCGCATTAAATAATTACACGAGACGCCAAGGCAAATTGTTTTGCCTTTGGGTCTTTTTTTATTTTGAGGGGAAATATGCCGGATACGAAACCCGAACAGAAGAGCGAAAGCAGATTTAAAAAATGGCTTTTGCAAGGCGTGCAGGAACCGGAAGGTCCTTACGAAAAAGAGCATTCGCATCATCATCAACAACCGTGGTGGAAAGTGATGTGCTTGACCGGAGTTGATTATTTCTCGACTCTCGGTTATCAACCCGGTATCGCTTTTATAGCGGCGGGCGCTCTCTCGCCGATTGCGACTCTCGTTCTGGTTATCGTTACGCTTTTCGGGGCGCTGCCGATGTATAACCGCGTGGCTGCGGAAAGCCCGCACGGCGACGGTTCGATTTCGATGCTCGAACAGCTTCTTTCTCGCTGGAAGGGAAAATTGTTTGTTTTGGCTTTATTAGGTTTTGCAGCGACAGGCTTTATCGTCACAATAACTCTTTCGGCAGCCGACGCGACGGCTCATATTGTCGAAAATCCCTTTGTTCACCACACATTACCGTTTCTGGAAAAAACTTCGAGCGAAGTGATTATAACGCTTCTTTTGATCGCCGGTTTGGGCGCGGTTTTTCTCAAAGGCTTTAAAGAAGCAATCGGAATCGCGATGTTCGTTGTCGCCATTTATATCGCGTTGAATCTGGTGGTTGTCGGATGCGGGCTTTACGAAGTTTTCACGCATCCAGATTATCTCTACAACTGGAAAAACGCCCTTATGACTTATCCGGGCGTATCGGGCAATCCGATTTTTATGGTCGGACTTGCACTGTTTGTTTTTCCGAAGCTCGCTTTAGGACTTTCCGGTTTTGAAACCGGCGTCGTCGTAATGCCTTTGATCAAAAGTCCGAATCGAATTGAAAACACGCGCAAGATGCTTGCAACGGCAGCTATTATTATGAGCTTTATGCTCATCGCAAGCAGCGTTGTAACCACGGTTTTGATTCCCGGCAATGAATTTCAAGCGCAGGTTTTGGGAGCGGGCGGAGAAGTTTTACAACCTGCGGGAAAGGCTTACGGGCGCGCGCTCGCCTTTTTAGCGCACGAATATTTAGGAGACATTTTCGGAACCGTTTACGATGTGAGCACAATTGCGATTCTCTGGTTTGCCGGAGCGTCGGCGCTAGCCGGGCTGCTGAACATCGTTCCGCGTTATCTCCCGCGTTACGGAATGGCGCCCGAATGGGCGCGCGCGACTCGTCCGCTGACAATCGTTTTTACGCTTGTTTGTTTTGCCGTGACAATTTTCTTTCGCGCCGACGTTAACGCGCAAGCCGGTGTTTACGCGACCGGAGTTTTGGCGTTGATGACGAGTGCCGCTATCGCCGTCACGATTTCCGCCTGGCGGAGAAATCAAGCGGTCAGATGGGCTTTTCTCGTCATTTCGATTGTTTTTATTTTTACGATTGTGGTCAACATTATGGAGCGCCCCGAAGGTTTGGCTTTCGCTTCGTTTTTTGTTTTCGGAATTATTATAACGTCGCTCGTTTCCCGCGCGCTGCGTTCGACGGAGGTGAGAATTGACACAATCGAGTTTGATCGTCAAGCGCTGGAATTTGTTGATGAATTGAAAAGAGGCGAAATCCGAATTGTCACCAATCGGCGAGAATTGGGCGATGTCGCGGAATATCGTTTTAAAGAACACGAAAAACGGCTCGACAATCATATTCCGTCGGGCGATCCGGTTTTATTTTACGAAGTTGATCTGGGCGACGCTTCCGAGTTTAAAGGTAAATTGAAAATTCGAGGAGTTGAGGTTGAAGGTTACAGAGTTCTGCGGACGCAGGCTCCGGCTGTTCCCAATGCGATTGCCGGACTGTTGCTGCATCTGCGCGACAAAACCGGAAAAATCCCGCACGTTTACTTCGGTTGGAGCGAAGGCAATCCGGCGATTTATCTGATTCGTTACGTGCTCTTCGGCGAAGGCGACACAGCGCCGGTGACCAGAGAAATCCTGCGGCAAGCCGAACCTGACCCGGAACGTCGTCCGAACGTTCACGTCGGAGGTTAAAATCAGTTACGAATTTCAAATTACGAATTACGAATGAAGGAATATTTTTTAAAGATAAAATTCCACAATTCGTAATTTGAAATTCGTAACTGTTTAGTCGTAATATTTTTTAGAAAATTTGTTGTCGAAGTCGCTTTCCGGTTTCAGCATTTCGGTCAGCGGCGCGGGGGACCCAAATCTTTAGGGGCGAAACGATTTAATGAGTTCGATTGTTAAATTGTAGAACACTTCCATAGTTCCAGCCCGTCAGCTAACCTCGTAGACGTAATGGGAGAGCCAAGCCATTAACAGCTCAATGCTACATTTTTTTGTAGCCACAAGCGCAAGTGACTTGCGTTTGTGGCTTTTTTATTTTTATGAGCGAAAAGGGGAATTCAAACGACAATCGGTTTGGGAGATGGCTTTTGGAAGGCGTGCAGGAACCGGAGGGACCTTACGAAAAAGAGCATTCGCACCATCATCAACAGCCCTGGTGGAAAGTGATGTGTTTGACCGGAGTTGATTATTTTTCAACGCTCGGTTATCAACCCGGAATCGCTTTTCTAGCGGCAGGCGCGCTTTCGCCGATTGCGACTTTTATACTTATTTTACTTACTCTTTTGGGCGCATATCCGATTTATGCCCGCGTGGCGGCTGAAAGTCCGCACGGGCAAGGCTCGATTTCGATGCTCGAACAGCTTCTTTCACGCTGGAAAGGCAAATTGTTCGTCCTGGTTTTGCTCGGTTTCGTTGCTACGGATTTTGTTATCACCATTACGCTTTCGGCGGCGGACGCGACCGCGCACGTAATGGAAAATCCATTTGTTCAGGGCAATCTTTCGTTTCTCGAACATCCGATAATTGTGACGCTCATCTTAATCTCTGTTCTCGGCGCGGTTTTTCTCAAAGGTTTTAAAGAAGCAATCGGAATCGCGGTTGTTCTGGTTTTCGTTTATTTGTTTTTAAATTTAATCGTCATCGGAGTTGGTTTTTTCGAACTTTTTACGCACGCCGACAAGTTGCCTCAATGGTGGGAAGCGCTTTTTAGGGTGCCGGGAGGCGGAACGCGCAGCATTTGGCTGGTTATCGGTTTGTCTCTGATTGTTTTTCCAAAGCTCGCGCTCGGACTTTCCGGTTTTGAAACCGGCGTGGCGGTGATGCCGCTCGTCAAAAGTCCAAACCGCATTGAAAATACGCGCAAGCTGCTGTTGATAGCAGCACTGATTATGAGCTTTTTTCTCATCAGCAGCAGTTTTGTCACTTCGACTTTGATTCCGGCACACGAATTCTGTCCGGCTGTGGCTTGCGAAGATCAACACGCTATTAAAGAATACCCCGATTGCCCGTGCGGACAGGAAGCCGGGAAAGCTTCGGGGCGCGCGCTGGCTTTTATCGCCCACGAAAAATTCGGCGAACTTTTCGGCGCGACTGTGGGTAACGTTTTTGGGACAATTTACGACATTTCGACAATTTTAATTCTCTGGTTTGCCGGAGCGTCGGCAATGGCAGGGCTGCTGAACATCGTTCCGCGTTATCTGCCGCGTTACGGAATGGCGCCGGAATGGGCGAGAGCGACACGCCCGTTGGTACTGGTTTTTATTTTAATTTGCTTTGCCGTAACGATTATTTTCCGAGCCAACGTCGAAGCTCAGGGCGGAGCTTATGCAACGGGAGTTCTGGTTTTGATGACGAGCGCCGCAGTCGCCGTCACAATTTCCGCTTGGCGCAAGCTCGAAAAAATGCGCTGGGCTTTTTTAGCAATCTCATTTGTTTTCGGCTATACCACGGTTACCAATATTTTTGAGCGCCCCGACGGAATTAAAATCGCCTCGTTTTTTATCGCGGCGATTGTTTTGGCAAGCTTTGTTTCCCGTGCGATGCGTTCAACCGAGTTGCGGATTGATTCGATTGAGCTTGATCCGCCGGCGAATAAATTTATTGACGAACTCAAAAAAGGCGAAGTCCGCCTTGTCGCCAATCGCCGTGAAATCGGCGATGTTGCGGAATATAGTTTTAAAGAACACGAGAAAAGACTGGATAATCACATCCCATCGGGAGATCCGTTTTTATTTTACGAAGTCGAATTGGGCGACGCTTCGGAATTTAAAGGTAAATTGAAAATTCGAGGAGTTGACGTTGACGGTTACAGAGTTTTAAGAACAAACAGCCCAGCCGTTCCGAATGCTATTGCCGCATTTTTGATGTATTTGCGCGACAAAACCGGGAAAATCCCGCATGTTTATTTCGGCTGGAGCGAAGGCAATCCGGCAATGTATTTATTTCGCTATATTTTATTCGGTGAAGGCGACACTGCGCCCGTCACGAGAGAAATTTTGCGTCAAGCCGAACCTGACCCGGAACGGCGTCCCAATGTTCACGTCGGAGGCTAAAATCAATTACGAATTACGAATTTAGGAATATTTTTTAAAGATAAAATTCCGACATTCGTAATTCGTAATTTGAAATTCGTAATAGACTAGGGGTTTTGCATTGCGAGAAAGCAGGAGCGGCAAAAGACCGGGCGACCTTGTGACGGGTAAAATGGCACTGTTGTTGTCGCTCCGCATTGAGCGCAATTGACGGCGACTTCGATTTTTTGTTTGACGCCCGAAGTTTGCGCCGCTTGGGCGGCGGCAATTCGTTCATTTTTGGCTTGTTTGCAGGGCTTACATCGTTTCGGCGGGTTTTGCAGTCCCTTGTCGTAGAAAAATTGCTGCTCGCCGACCGTCCAAACAAAATCCAGTCGGCAGTCTATGCAGTTGATTAAGGTGTCTGTAAATTCTTTTTTATTAGAATTCATTTGAACATAAAACCCGTTGTTTGAATGTTCAAAATTTGTGGTTGACATAATTTTAAACCCCTTTGGCGCATTATCTAACGCAACAAACGTCTGCCGAGTAAGCAGCGAACTCGGAACATTGTGAGCAAAATGCGCTTGAGTCAAATGAAGGTGAAGAGCGAAATTACTTAAAGTAATCGTTCTAGGGGAAGTTATAACTTCGTTATTCGTGCTGTCAAGTCAGCAAATTTGAGTATAACAAATTAGGATAAATAAATGAAAATTCTAGTCGTCGGTTCCGGCGGGCGAGAACACGCCATTTGTTGGGCAATCAAAAAAAGTCGGCACAATCCGCAGATTTATTGCGCTCCCGGAAACGCCGGAATCGCAGAAATCGCGCGGTGCGTTAATATTTCCGCGACCGAAAACCAAAAGCTCGCCGAGTTTGCGGGAGAAAATTCGATTGATTTGACGATTGTCGGCGGCGAAACCTCGCTTGCCGCCGGAATCGTTGACGAATTTGAAAACAGAAACTTAAAAATCGTCGGCGCAAGTCAAAAAGCCGCACGGCTTGAAGCTAGCAAAATATTCGCCAAAGATTTTATGACGCGCCATAAAATTCCGACCGCCGGATATAAAGTCGCCGATTCAGCCGCCGTAGCACTCAAAATTTTGCAATCCGGGGAATTCGGCGATGCCGATGCGCCTGTTGTCGTTAAAGCCGACGGTCTGGCGGCTGGAAAAGGCGTCGTCGTTGCCAAAAACAGGAAAGAAGCTGAACAAGCCGTTTTGGAAATGGCTGAATTGGTCGGTGCGGAAGCTGCCAGCCGGATTTTGCTTGAGGAAACATTAATCGGGCGCGAGGTTTCCCTGCTGCTTTTCGCCGACGGAAAAGATTTTGCTTTAATGCCGCCGGCTCGCGACCATAAAAGAATCGGCGAAGGCGACACCGGCGCAAACACCGGCGGAATGGGAACAATTACCGATAAAAATCTTTTGAGCGAAAATCAAATTCAAGAAATTGTCGAAAAAATCGTCAAACCGACGCTTTCCGGGGCTGCGGCGGAAGGTTTTCCGTTTCGCGGAATCTTGTTTTTGGGTTTGATGATGACCGAACGCGGCGCGCAGGTTTTAGAGTACAACGTGCGTTTCGGAGACCCGGAAACACAATCGATTCTGATTCGCTTAAACAGCGATTTCATTGAGATTTGCCGGGCAATTGTTGAAGGAAAATTGAGCGAAACTGCGGTTGAGTTTTCCGACGAATCTTCGGCTTGCATTGTTTTAGCGGCGCGCAATTATCCAGCGAAACCTGTAACGGGCGATCTAATTCAAGGCTTGGAAAACGCGAAAAGCCGCGAAAGCGCTGTTGTTTTTCACGCAGGAACAGCGCGAAACGAAAACGGCGATTTTGTGACCGCAGGCGGGCGTGTTTTGGGAGTTACAGCGACCGGAAAAGATTTGGAAAACGCTCTGCAAAACGCTTACTCGGCAACAAATGAAATTTCGTGGAACGGAATGCAATATCGCCGCGACATCGGAAAATAAGGCTTGATTTTCGGCGAAAAGAAAATATCATTTTCAATCCATCGTTTATCGTTCAAAAATCATCTTTTTTCCTGCTATAATGCGGATTGGCTTTCGGAACTAAATCTGTCAAGTTGTCGTAAGAAAATCTGGCTTCGGCTGTGGCATTAAGGAGACTGTTTAATAATGGGTGTATGGAGAAAATTAAAACGTTCGGTGCGCGCGATTTTCGGCGGGATTGTCGAAAGAACTGAAGACCCCGAATTGATTTTGCAGCAAACGATTCAGGATATGCGCGAGCGCATTCCCGAACTCAACAATTCGGTTGCTTCGGTGATGGCGACCGAGCGCCTGCTGGCGAGAAACAAGGAAAAGCTCGAATCGCAGGTCGTGGATTTGGATTCAAAAATCAAGGCTTCGGTAAAAATGGGACGCGACGACATCGCCACCGCTTATATCGGTCAGTTGTCGCAGGCGCAGCTCGATTTGCAGAAAACAACCATACAACTCGAACAAGCGACGCAGGCTTCAAAACAAGCGTTGAAAGCGCGCGATAATTATAAATTGCAGCTCGAACGCCGTTCTTCGGAAGCGATGCAATTGATTAACGCCTCGAAGCAAGCCAAATTGCAGGAACAGCTCGCGCAAACGATGGAAACCTTCAACCTTGGCGACGATGCCGCGACGTTCAATGAAATGCGCGAGAAAGTTGATCGAAGGGTTGCAGCCGCCGAAGCGAAATTGCAGCTTGGCTCAACGAGCGTTGACGCGCAAATGCAGGATATTGAACGCGAAGCGATGCAAATGCAGCTTCAGGACAAACTGCTCGAATACAAAGCGCAAATGGGAATGTTGCCCGGCGCTCCGTCCGGCGATAACTTGCTTTCATCGGGTAATGGATCAGGCACGGCAAATTCAAACAAAAATTTGTTGAGCGGAACAAATGAATCTTAATTAAAATGTAAGAAATCGGACGGATTTTTTTTCAGGTTTTTATTTTCATAATCTTATGGCGGATTTGGCGAAATACAATTGGAAATATGTAAAAGAAGCGGTCATCGAGCCGGTTAATTTTTGGGGTTTGGCGGGTTTTGCCGTCGCCGCCGCTTATACGCAGTCGGTTATTCCGCTTGCCGTCGCCCTCGGAATGGAAGGCGTTTATCTTGCTTCGGTTCCGGCAAACAAGCTCTACAAAAAATTGGTTGACAACCGCGAAAAAGACCGCATTCGTCAACTGCGCGACGTTCAGCGCGAAAAATTAATCAAAGCCTTCGACCCGCGCGAGCGTGAAGCGGTCGAATATCTGCGCTGGCTGAAAGAACAGATTTACACGAATTATAAAAAATTTACCGCGTCGAAAGAAGTGCCGCAGAATATCAAAACACTCGACCAGCGCTGGGAAGATTTCGTTGATCTTTTGGACGTTTATCGCCGCCGCAAACATCATTTGAAATCAATCAATCGCCAAGCCGTCAGCAACCAGCTTAAGCAAGCCGAATACGCCGCCGAAAACGCGCCCGACGAGCGCACGCGCCGGATTCAGCAAGCCAACGTCGAAATTTTAAAACGCCGCGTCGGTGCATTTGAAGAGCTTGAGCGCTCGGTTAAGCTGGTCGAAGGTCAGTTGCAGTCAATCGAAAACTTTTTCGGTTTGGTCAACGACCAGATCGTCACGCTGCCGACGCCGGAACGCGTATCTTCGCTCGATTTTGAACAGCTTTCGGATTCGATTGCGATGACCAAACAAATGCTCGACGCGACGAGCGACGCAATCGGCACACTCGATTCGCACAACCGCGAAATCGGAAATTATCAATTATTGACTTCAAATCCCAACACCTGAATCAAAACAACAATTTATTAAGGCGGCGGGTTTACGAATCCGCCGTTTTTTATTACAAATGAGTCTCCACGTTGCTTTAGTCGAACCCGAAATTCCGCCGAATACGGGTAATATTGCGCGGCTTTGCGCGGCGACTTTTACAAATCTGCATATTGTCGGAGTTCCGGGTTTTCGGATGGACGAGCGCGCGGTCAAGCGCGCCGGACTTGATTATTGGGACGAAGTGCAGCTTTTCAAACATCGCAGCATTGAAGCTCTTCGCGAAGCCTTGCCGAATGCCCGTTTTCTTTTTTTCACGACCAAAGCCGAACGCATTTATACCGATTGGAAATATGAGGACAATGATTGCCTGATTTTCGGTCGTGAAACGCGCGGTTTGCCGGATGATTTGCTTCGCGCCAACTGGGAAAGATGTTTGACGATTCCGATGCCGAACGATAATGTTCGCAGCCTGAATTTAGCCACGAGCGTCGGGATTGCTTTGTACGAAGCTCTGCGTCAAACAGACAGTTTTTTAGTCGAATAATTCCTTTCTTCCGCTAACAAAATCTAATAAATCCGCACTCAGATTTTGGCATCTTTTCACCGCTTTTCGGCGTCTTAAATATGCAAAAGAAATGAACAATAATCGTCATTTTCTCACAGTTGGAGGAACAACAATGAACAGGATAAAAAATCTTATTTTTACATTAATTGCAGTCATTGCAATTACAACTTCAGGGGCTTTTGCCGCGTCGCCGGTTAAGAACGACACGCCGCAATTGTCCAATATTGAAAAGAAAGTTCGCAAAGAGCTGATCAGCGCTTCGTGGGACGGCGTTTTTGACAATCTCGCTTTTGAAGTCAACGGCAGAACTGTAACTCTTTACGGGCAGGTTTATCGTCCGATTACTCGCTCGCGCGCCGAAAAATTCGTCAAAGGCGTGAATGGTATCGAGCAGGTAATTAATAAAATCGAAGTTTTGC
>DASVQU010000111.1:0-22887 GCA_036388995.1 Pyrinomonadaceae bacterium
TATGTTGTGAGCGCCGGCGGGACAGCAAACGGTATTCAGATGGAAAAAGCGATTGAAGTTCTTGCAGGTTTTTCTCTCGGCGCCGAATCAATCGCTCTTTTTGCCAGAGTCGGCGGCGGCATTTATACCAAAGCGGCTGACGTTGGAGCAGACTTAGTCGGTAAAGTCGAAGCTGGAATTCCTGAAGATGACGTGAGAAACCCGGCGACTATTGCGGATAACGTAGGAGATAACGTCGGCGACGTTGCCGGAATGGGAGCCGATCTTTTCGGCTCTTATGTCGCGACGATTCTCGCAACAATGGTTCTGGGACGCGAGATTGTTGTCAGCGATCAATTTGGCGGTCTTTCTCCGATTCTTCTTCCAATGCTGATTGCAGGACTTGGAATTATATTTTCTATTATCGGTTTTTCACTTGTTAGAATTTCCGATGATAAAGGCAGCGTTCAAAAAGCGCTGAATCTTGGGAATTGGACTTCGATTATTATTACGACAATTGCCTGTTACTTTGTTGTGATGTGGATGCTTCCTGAAAATATGACCCTCAGAGGTCGCAGCTTCACAAATACGGGAGTTTTCCTGGCAATCTTAGTTGGTTCGATTGTCGGCGCTCTGATGAGTATTGTGACTGAATACTACACGGCGATGGGGAAACGCCCTGTTAACTCAATCATTCGACAATCCGAAACAGGTGCCGCCACTAATATTATCGGCGGTCTCTCCGTCGGAATGGAATCAACTTTAATTCCCACACTTGTTCTGGCAGCCGGTATTTATTTATCTCACTACTTTGCCGGTTTATATGGCGTTGCTATTGCAGCGGCAGGAATGATGGCGACTACAGCGATGCAGCTTGCAATTGATGCTTTTGGACCGATTGCCGATAACGCCGGCGGTATTGCCGAGATGAGCAGACTTCCAAAAGAAGTTAGAGCAAGAACGGATATTTTAGACGCAGTTGGAAATACGACAGCAGCAACAGGTAAAGGGTTTGCTATCGCTTCGGCTGCTCTGACAGCTCTGGCATTATTTGCAGCCTATGTCGGTCTTGCCGGTATCAGCTCAATTGATATTTATAAAGCGGATGTTCTTGCAGGACTATTCGTTGGTGGAATGATTCCTTTTATCTTTTCTTCTCTTTGTATTGCGGCAGTGGGTAGAGCGGCAATGGCGATGGTGAAAGAAGTCAGACGCCAATTTAAAGAAATTCCGGGAATTATGGAGTATGAAGCGAGACCGGAATATGAGAAATGCGTGGCTATTTCTACTAAAGCATCTCTCAGAGAGATGATGCTTCCGGGCGCAATTGCTTTAACTACTCCGGTTATAGTTGGATTTGCTTTCGGACCGGAAGTTCTCGGTGGTTTATTAGCAGGCGTTACCGTTTCAGGCGTGCTGATGGGAATGTTCCAAAACAACGCCGGCGGAGCCTGGGATAATGCTAAAAAATCATTTGAAACCGGCGTAATGATTAGCGGGAAAATGCAGTACAAAGGAAGCGAAGCTCATAAAGCGAGTGTGACAGGCGATACCGTCGGCGACCCGTTCAAAGATACATCGGGACCTTCTATGAATATCTTAATTAAGCTGATGAGTATTGTTGCATTAATTATTGCTCCGCATATCAATGCTAATGTAAATAAAGCTGCTCCCCACGCAGAGATAACTCCAAAAGTTAATGTGGAACAAACAGTTGCAACGCATCCTGAAAAGAGACTGTAAAAGAAATTGTGTAACTGTTCATTAGCTGAGAACAAAACGACAAAAGGACACGGAAAACTTTTCCGTGTCCTTTTTCTTGTGGCAAAATTTATCTATGACTCAAACAATCAAAATTCGTTCAAACAAACGCGAGGAGATGATTGACATCACATCGGAAGTCAAAAAAGTTTTGCGCGGATCAGGCGAAAAAGAAGGAATTGTCGTATTATTCGTTCAGCATACGACTTGCGGCTTGACCGTCAACGAAAACGCTGACCCGGACGTTCAAACCGATATTCTTTCCGCGCTCAAAAAGTTAATTCCGCAGCATGGAATGAATTTCAAACACGCCGAATATAATTCCGATGCGCATTTAAAATCCAGTCTTTTCGGTTCGTCAGAAACAATTCCCTTCTCGAATGGCGAACTACTGCTCGGACGCTGGCAAGGAATTTACCTCTGCGAATTCGACGGCGCGCGAGAACGCAAAATAGTAGTCGCGATTCGTTAAGCCTTAAAATTCGTAATTCGTAATTTGAAATTCGTAATTGATTTCAGTGGTGTTCGTCTTCCATTTCGCGCAATTTGGAAACGTCGAGCATCTTCGTAAACTCTGAAAAGTGAAACATCGAATCGTCTTTGCAGGTTTCGCAAAAATAAGTCACGTCTTCGCCCAAATACATATCCTTGAGATAAAAAGGTATCAAACAGCCGTAGCATCGCTGGACGCGCTTGCCGAATTGCTCTAAAATTCCGGGTTGTTTTCCATTAATCAAACCTTAAATCAACGTGAATTCGGGATAAGAGATGAGCGAAAACCGATTTGTTCGATAAGATAACGATTGACCAAAACCAAATTTTGTCGAAAGGATTTTCTCTCAATGAATATTTTACCGCTGTTCTTTGATATTGACGAGTTTTGCAAATTCTTCGAGCCGCTGTGGAGAAAACATCTGCTTGCTAAAACGGAAGAGGAAAATGAATTTCATTGCCTGCTGTAGCGTGCTATAGAAGCAACAAGTGTAATGTTTTGCCGATTCTTGACATGTACCGGTGTAAGATAAAATTCAGGCGAATTAATCGTCAAACATTAAAACAAAAGCGTTGTCTCTCCTGCCGCTCAGCCAGTAGAGCGTGAGACGACATATTTAATTAACGGAGGAATTTACCGACAATGCCCAGAAATGCGAACAACCACGCCGCGCTCGGTACGAATGACCGCAAACTTCAACCGAAACTGCGGATGTATGCCAACGGCGACTCGGAAGTTAATGCGAACAGAGCCGCGCAAAGCGCCTGCGTCTCCGTCACTTCAAAAAAGTTGCTGCCCAAAATCGCCCCGCGTCCTTTCGACGATTTTGTGATGTCGGCGACCACCGACTTTCAGCAGCCGGTCGCTAAACCTCCTTCGCTGGAGACAATTCCCGACGACGTTCTAGTTAACGTTTTCGTGGAAACAGTTGACCAAAACGACAAAATCGAAATTGAGGATTCGGTCGAGGACATTGCGGCGGCAAATCCGGAAGACGCGAGCCGTCGGGAAACCGGAGTAACTGCAAGACGCGGTCACATCGCCACGGCTACCGTCAGGCTTTCACAGCTTCAAGGGCTGATAGACAGCGATGTCATCACCTACGTTGAGCCGGGACAGTCCCTGGCGACGCCGACCCCGAATATTTCCTCCGAAATGAATGTTACCCCCGCAGTTAAAAAGTTCGGAGACCCCAAACTGCATAAGAACGGCAGAAACATTTTAATCGGAATCATTGACGTACATGGTTTTGATTTTACGCACCCGGATTTTCTCAAAAACGAAAAAACCCGTTTCGTCAGAATTTGGGATCAGGGCGGCGACAGCCGCGCGAATCCGCACGAACGCGCCGAAGACGGCGACAAAGAGCTTTTCGACAAGCGTTTCGATTACGGCTCGGAAATCGTTCAGGACGAGATGAACGCCGCCATCAAAGCTGCCAAAAAAGTCAAAGTTCCGGCATTCGAGCTTGAGCCGCAGTCGCAGATGCTGCCCTGTTCCCACGGGACGCACGTCGCCAGCATCGCCGCCGGAAACAGCGGCGTTTGTTCCGAGGCTCTGATCGCCGGCGTTCTCATTTATCTTCCGACTGAAGAGCGCGACCCGCGCCGCTCGTTTTACGATTCGACGCGCATCGCGCACGCGGTTGATTACCTGTTCGCGCTCGGTCAAAAACTGGGCGTTGACGCGGTGTCAATCAACATCAGTCTGGGAACGAACGGTCACGCGCATGACGCGAGCAGCGCCGTCAGTCGCTGGATTGATTCGGCTCTAGTGGTTCCAGGGCGCAGCGTCTGCGTTGCGGCGGGAAACGCCGGACAGCACGCCGCAGAATCGCCGGGAGATTTGGGATACGTGCTCGGACGCATTCACACGAGCGGACAGGTTTCGGCGCGCGATCTGGTAACGGACATCGCTTGGGAAGTCATCGGTGATGGGCGCACTGATGTTTCCGAAAATGAATTGGAAATCTGGTACGCGCCGCAGGATCAATTCGCAGTTTCGGTTAAACCGCCCGGAGCGGATTGGATCGGTCCGGTCAAGCCGCTCGAATTTATTAAAAATCGCGTGGTCAAAGGATTTCAAGACGATTTCAAATGCGTACTGAGCATTTTCAACGAGTTGTATCATCCCGCCAATGGCAGCAACTACATCGGCATTTACCTTTCGCCGTTTTTGAAAGAGCCGAAAGTCGGAATTGCTTCCGGCACTTGGACGGTGCGACTGCACGGTATCGAAGTGCGCGACGGCGGCTATCACGGCTGGATCGAGCGCGACGATCCGCGCCGAGCGGGAGAAATTATCGGAAACAGCGAAGCGTGGTATTTTCCGTCATTCTTTTCAGAGAGATCCAACATAGATGAGTCTTCAGTCAGTTCTCTGGCGTGCGGTCAGAGAATCGTTTCGGTCGCTAACCTCGACGAAAAGCGCGAAAAGATTCACATCACGAGCAGCCAGGGACCGACACGCGATAAGCGTTTTAAACCTGACGTTGCCGCGCCGGGAACCGATGTTGTCGCCGCCTGCGGGTTCGGCGACGAGTCAAGGCTATGGGTGAAAATGACCGGGACGAGCATGGCGAGTCCTTTCGTCGCCGGAATCGCCGGATTGATGCTGGCGGTTGAAAAACGATTGACGGCGGCGCAAATCGAAGCCATTATTCACCGCACTTCGCGTCCGCTGCCGGGAGCGAACTTTAAATGGCTGAACGATGCCGGATTCGGGCGGATTGACCCAGAAGCGTGTCTGCGCGAGGCGGCTCTGGTTTACGCGCGCAAGGAGATTAAAGAAAATGAAAATTAAAGTTTTTCAGTCGGACAAGGGCGATTGTCTGCTCATCAGCAACCGGCATAACCGCAAGCAATTCCGCGTTTTGGTGGACGGCGGGATGCGCGCCTCGTACAAAAGGCACGTCGCCCCGGAGCTTTTCCGCGAATTAAGGCTCGATCAACCGCAGAAGAACAGGCGCGGTCGGCTCGATCTGGTTTACGTTTCCCACGTTGATCAGGATCATATTTCCGGCGTTTTGCAGTTGTTCGACGATTTAAAGGATTGGCGCGTGTACGATTTCCGAAAAACGCAGAACCCGAATCTGCGCGAGCCGGATTCCGTGCGCCCGCCGGAAGTCGAAGCCGTCTGGCACAACGCCTTTCACGAGCAGGTCGGCGAAAACGCTGGTCAAATCGAAGATATGCTTGCCGCGACCGCCCAAATTCTCTCTGCCTCGACGGATGAGGATGCGCGCGATCTGGCTGCCGGTTTTCAAGATTTGGCGACCAGCAACGCCGAAGCCGTGCAGCTTTCGCGGCGGCTCGGAAGCAAACAGTTGGACGTGCCGCTCAATCAAGAGTTTGAGCGGCGCTTAATGTGCGTCAAAGACGAAATGCCCCCGCCGATGCAGTTGGGCGGGATGGTTTTTTACGTCATCGGTCCGGCGGTTGAAGACCTCGAAGTGCTGAGAAAGAAATGGAACGAATGGCTGATCGAAAAAGAGCAGCAGGTGCGCGGGATCCAGCGGCGAGCGGAGCGGGACGAAAGAGATTTGATTGGAACGGCGAACGCTGCCGAAGGTCTGCTGCAGCTCGCTCAATCGCAGGCTGAGGCGTTGAAACGCGAATTGCTCGCGCTCGATAACAGAAGGGACAACGATCCCGAAAGCAGGAGGCTTCGGCGCAGGCTCGGAGATCGGACGGATGTCACGGCTCCGAACTTGGCTTCGCTGATGGTGCTGATAGAAAAAGACGGTAAAAAGGTTCTCTTAACCGGAGACGGGCATTCCGCAGACATTCTCAAAGGTCTCGAACATCACGAAAAGTTAGACCAAAACGACGGCAAAAATCTGCACGTTGACGTTCTCAAAATCCAGCATCACGGCTCGGAGCATAACATTGACGTTGAGTTTTGCCAGCGAATCACAGCCGATCATTACATTTTCTGCGGCAATGGAGAACACGAAAACCCTGATCTGGACGCCGTCCGGGTGGTTCTCAATTCCCGCCTCGGCGGGGCTACCGAGAAAAGCACGAACGACGAAACGGACAATCATTTCAAAATCTGGTTCAACAGCAGCGAAAACGAAACGGAGAAAACGAAAGCTCAGGAGCATATGAAAAAGCTGCGTGAACTTGTAGAAGCCAGGAATGCGGAAAATGAAGCGCGATTTGATTATGTTTTTCTCGACGGCGAGAGTTTTTTTGAGTTTGAATTAACTTAAAGACTCTGATGAAAACTTGCATTCCCCTATCGGAAAATCATTTTACTCAGGGTGCATTCGATAATGATGGAGTATAAGTTTTTCTCAAAAGTATTGATTACGATTAATCCCTTGTTAGAAATATTAAAGACATGTGAGTTCGGGATCAGAGTTGTTTAAAAATAAAGAGTTAACTCGAAACAGGATTTTCTTTGCGCCCTTTGCGTTTAATTCTGACGATTTTTAAACGTAAAGCGCACAAAGATTTGATTTTATTAAAGTTTTCTTATTTCCTTATCCCGAACCCACGTTAAATCACTTTCTTAACGTAACCAAAATCGCATCCGAAACCGGGCGCTCACCTTCTTTATCGGAAGGTTTATTGACGACTTTTCCGTCTAAAAACATCGTCGTCGAACCGCCTCCGTCAAGATTCATTGCGTCAATCGCGCCCATTTCGAGCAGCATTTCAGCCAATTCCTGCAAGCTCATTCCAGCGCTCGTCTCGCTTCTGCCGTCAACCGTCACGAGCAAAGCGCGCCCGTCTTTTAATTTCCCAATCGCCGTGCGCGGATGGCGCGTTTCAACAAAAGATTTACTTGATTTTTCCTGCTCCCAGGTGATTTCGATTTTGCCGTTTTTGATGAGCTGCGGGACGCCGCCAACAATGTCTTCGCTTTTGCGGTAAAGTTTATAAATTTCAGCTCTCTGATCCGCGTAACCGCCGCCTAATACCACACGAATTCCAACTTTGGCATAACGTAAGATTCGCTGCCGCATTGTACCGCTCGCCGATATTACATAACCGTCCGAAGGAATTTCGGCGCTGCCTTTGCCATCCAAAATTTGGGCGATTCTATTTTTCCTGATTACAATCTCCACGCCGTTTGGATCGGTTAGAGTTGTGCGATGAAACTGATTAAAGTAGAGGATTATCTCATTTTGCTTACGTTCCCGGTTGATTCCAGCAACGTCGTATATCAACTCATTTGCGCGCGGGGAATAAAAACGAACAATGTAGTCGAGAGTGAGATGTCCAAAGGCGATGGTAGATTCGTTTTGTTTGTTTTCAATGAATAAGGCGATTCTGTCGGGAAACGGCTCGCTCAAAATTCCCTTGTCAATTTGCAAAACCCCGGTTGACTCGCCATTAAAAATACTCCGGTCAAGGCGAAAAAATCCTGCATTTATAGCGGCGAAAGCATTGTGTCTGCGGGCGATTGAGCTTGTCGTTTCAACGCCGATTGCCGCATCGAGCGCGTGAACGACATCGAGCCGCGCCTTTTTCAAATCTAGCCGCAGAGCGTTGACCGTTGCAGTTTTCAGGGTTTCTTTTTCCGAAGTTTTTATTTGTCTGGCAAATTGCGCGTGTTCCACACCGTCTCGGACGGATTTAAAATCTTGAGCCGACGCAGGCAAAATTGCCAGTGCAATGAAAAGAAATGCTCGAATGGATTTCATAAATTTTTGCCGCTGCAAGCGCGAAGCATTTTTATCAAATCCCTTTTGCAAAAGTAAAATCGCGGTTTAATCGCAAATTATATTTTGCCGTAACGGCAAGGCGTGTTAATATCGGCGGCGCATTTCTGCTTTTTTGCTCTTGAGAAAGGAAAATCTATGAAAAATTTATTCGGCAAAATTTTATTTGCCCAAAATCCGGCTTTCGGCTTAGCCGTCTGCGCCGTTCTTTTCGCGGGCTTTGTTTTGGCTTGCGGCTTCGGCGGCGGAAGCTCCGAAAGAAAGCCGATTCCCGAAGCGTATCTCGGAACCTGGACGGGACAGGACGGAACCGTTTTGTCCATTCGCGCCGACGGAACCGGCGATTACAACGCCGGTGCTTCGAAAGTTGACGGCGCTGCGGTCGAAGTTGACGAAGCGGCGAAAGAAATCAAATTTACGATGCTCGGCGTCAGCGTCGGCAGCTACAAAATTGATTCGCCGCCTAAGGGAAATCAAATGCGGATTGACGGGCAAACATTCCGCCGCAGCGGCGGCTCCGCTCCGCCAAATTCAACGACAGGCAAAACAACGAATTCGACGAGGAACGGCACGACAGCCACAACAACCGAGGACAATTCGGATGATTCGCCGAAATCTACCCAAGACCCGGATTTACCGGACGATGCCGAATTGCAAACGCTGGTCAAAACAACGCTCCTCGATTTTAATTCGGGCGTTCAATCCGGCAGCTTCGATTCGTTTCATTCGTCCACCTCTTCGTATTTTCAAGATCAATTTACGACCGCACGACTTGAGCAGCAATTCGGCGATTTTATCCGCAAAAAAATTGACATTAGCGACATCTCCAACAAACAAGCGAAGATCAAGCCTTCGTTTGAAGACCAGAACGGCATTAAAATTTTAAACGTTGACGGCGGTTACTCGACAAGTCCGCCGGTAAACTTCGACTTGAAATATATTCAGGAAGACGTGGAATGGAAGCTGCTTTCAATCAACGTCAGAATCAAATAAATCCAAAAATGAAAGGCGGGCGCCTGCGCCCGCCTTCTACGGTTTTAGCTTAACTATTTTGTCATCAAAAAATTTAGTTGCTTTAATTTTGGTTTTGAAGTTACAATTTTATTTGCCAAAAGGCTTGACTAATCCCTGGTCGAGTCGTTACAATCCGCGCAATTTGTCTGAGGGCGCACCCCGGTTTCACACTTGCAACGTGCGCTATTTCCTTTGCATCTTTTTATCTTGCTTGATTCGCAAATATCCTGCGAGTTAAACGTTCATTGAATTAGACGGTGTTTGATAGAAATCCCCCGAACTATTCAAACTTTCCGGCGTTTCCCCAAGTTTGTATTTGAAAGGCGGTAAAAAGCCAAATGACGAAAGAATTGACGAGAACAGAAACTAAAAAAACAACAACTTTACTTGACCCCGACCGCAAAAGTCCCCGCGCCAAAGAATTTGAAGACAAGCTTTCCGCGCGCATCGTCGGGCAGGAACGCGCCGTTCGCCGAATGAGCGGTTTATTTCAGATTTTCCTAGCCGGAATGAACAATCCGGGACGCCCGGTCGGAACGCTGCTGTTTTTAGGTCCGACGGGATCGGGAAAAACGCGCGTTGTCGAAGCGGCGGCGGAAGTTTTATTCAGCGACCCAAATGCGGTGGTCAAAATTGACTGCGCCGAGTTCCAGCATTCGCACGAAATCGCCAAACTGATCGGCTCGCCTCCGGGTTATCTCGGACACCGCGAGACTTCGCCGCTGCTGACGCAGGAAAATCTCGACCGCTATCACAACGAAGATAATAAAATTACATTCGTGCTTTTCGACGAAATCGAAAAGGCATCGGATGCGCTCTGGCAGCTTCTTCTGGGGATTTTGGACAAAGCGACTCTGACGCTAGGCGACAATCGCCGCGTTGATTTCTCGAAAGCGGTCGTGATTATGACCTCGAATCTGGGCGCGCGCGAGATGTCCGAGATGATTTCCGGCGGAATCGGTTTCGCGTCGAAAAGCGCGAAAAGCTCGCAGGATACCGACGTTGATTTGAAAATTTACCGAACCGCGACCGAAGCCGCGCGTCGTAAATTCTCACCGGAATTTATGAACCGGATTGATAAAGTCGTCGTTTTCCGCAGCCTCAAAGAAGACCATTTGCGGCAAATTCTGGAAATCGAATTGGACGGCGTGCAAAAGCGCATCACGCAATCAGCCGGTACGAAATTCGTTTTCCGCTGCACTGACAAGGCGAAAGAGTTTTTGCTTCGCGAAGGCATTGATTTCAAATACGGCGCGCGCCATTTGAAACGCTCAATCGAACGTTTTCTGGTTTTCCCGCTGTCGAATCTGGTGGCGACAGAGCAAGTCGCTTTCGGAGATGTCGTGATTGTTGATTTTGACGAGGAATTCGAAAAATTGACCTTCGCGAAACATTCGGGCGGCGCGTTGATTTCGGATTCAGCCGAACACGAAATTGCGGAAGAAGAGCTTAGCGCCAAATCGGGCGGCGTTGCGCTTTCTCTGCCGCAAGCCAAAGCCGCAACCAAAGGCAAAGGCGGCACGGAGCATCTCGAAAGCTAATTTTTTTACTGATTGCAGAAAACGAAAAAGGATAACGATTTGAAATCGTTATCCTTTTTCGTTTTTAATCTGAAAAGATCAAACAATTAATGCGCCCATAAAACCAGCAAAAAGATTTGTTTTCACGTTCTTCTCCTCTAATTATAAAATTATTCGACTTATCATGTCTTGTAGCGAACAATCAGACCTAATATAATCGGCTCGAAAATACTTTCTCCGAAATTAAAAATCATATTATGTTCGATAAAAAACTTTTCCTTTTGTTTTTTGTTTTGTTTTCTTCTTCGCTTGTTTTTGCTCAAACAAGCTCGCCGCCGTTCGATCTGCTGATTACAAACGCCCGCGTTGTTGACGGCGCGGGGAATCCCTGGTTTCGTGCTGATGTTGCCGTCAAAGACGGTCGGATTGCGCGTATCGGACGCATTAATCCGGCGCAGGCAAAAGAAACGATTGACGCGCAAAATCAAATCCTCGCGCCCGGTTTTATTGACGTTCACGCGCACGTCGAAAATATTTTCAATTTGCCGGAAGCCGAAAATTTCGTCCGAATGGGCGTTACTTCCCTTGTCAGCGGAAACTGCGGCGGCTCGCCCGTGGATATTGAAAAGTATTTCGCGAATTTTGCGGATAAACCGCTCGCGATAAATCTCGCCACGCTCATCGGTCACAATACCGTGCGCGGCGAAGTATTGAAATTGGAAAACCGCGCGCCGACGCCGGAAGAATTGGAGCGGATGAAAGCTCTCGTCGAAAAAGCGATGCGCGACGGCGCGGTCGGGCTTTCGACCGGGCTGATTTACGTTCCAGGAACTTATGCCAAAACCGATGAAGTCGTTGAATTAGCAAAAGTTGCGGCAAAATACGGCGGAGTTTATGCGACGCATATGCGCGACGAGGGCGACGAAGTTGTCGAAGCAATCAAAGAAAGCATCGCCATCGGCGAGCAAGCGGGTTTGCCGGTCGAAATCTCGCATTTTAAAATTTCGAGCAAACGTTTGTGGGGACAAAATCAAACAACGCTCGGCTTAGTGCGCGAAGCGCGCGCCAAAGGCTTGCCTGTGACGGTTGATCAATACGCTTACACCGCATCTTCGACTTCTCTGGACGTATTGCTGCCCGATTGGGCTTTGGCGGGCGGGCGCGAAGAAGGCAAAAAACGGCTTGTCGATGCGGCGACGCGCGCAAAAATTGTCAAAGAAATGAAGGAAAATTTAAAGCGCAGCAAATTTAAAGATTACGAATACGGCGTCGTCGCCAGTCACACGGCGAAACCGGAATATAACGGTTTGAACCTCAAGGAAATCACGCGACGGGCAAAAGGAAAAACTAAATTGGACGCGCAGATCGAGCAGATTTTTGAGATGTACGCGGCGGGCGGCGCTCAAATGGTTTATCACAAAATGAGCGAGCCGGATGTCGAAGCATTTATGCGCGAGCCGTTTACGATGATCGCCTCGGATTCGGGCGTTCGTCGTTTCGGTTCGGGCGTTCCGCATCCGCGCGGTTACGGGAATAACGCGCGCGTTTTAGCGAAATACGTTCGCGAATTAAAAATTATCACGCTCGAAGACGCCATTCGGAAAATGACGAGCCTTCCGGCGCAAACTTTCGGTTTAAAAGATCGTGGTTTGATTCGAGAAGGCTTTGCCGCCGATCTCGTGTTGTTTGATGAAAAAACGATTGCCGACCGCGCGACGTTTGAAAATCCGCATCAATATGCGACCGGATTTTCGCGCGTGTTCGTCAACGGCAAAGCGGTTTTCGCCGAAGGCAAAATGACCGCCGCGCGTCCCGGCGCGCCGCTCAAGCTAAACGGCGGAAACTGAGTTTCGCCGTTTAGCTCAGTCATTATTTTTTAATACCGGCAAAGAAAAATTCCAATTCCCAAACGAAAGTTGCGACTAATTTGTTGATGAAATACATAATTTTATCTCCCTGCTTCTTAACGCGCTTAAATTACTGAAAAAGTGTCAAAAAATTTGCTGATTTTAAATTTCTTTTTCAGCAGTCTTTGATAAGACTTTGAGTTGTTATTTTTTTGCCGAATTTCAATAAAAACTTTGCTGTTTTTGAATCGAAACGTCTTTTGAGCTTTTTGTAATGAGACTCGGAATCGAGAGAAAATTCCCGAATTGTCGGAAAGGTTGTCAATCTTGAATATTTCGTGGAAAATCGTCTGCGATGATTGATGTTTTGTCGGAAGATAAAATAGCGTCCTATTGGTTGTCCGCACTGGTTGATTCGGCTGACGACGCCATTATCAGTAAAACCCTCGACGGGATAATTACCAGTTGGAACAAAGGCGCGATGCAGATTTTCGGCTATACGGCTGAAGAAGCGGTCGGCAAACCGATTCTGATTTTGATTCCGCCGGAGTTTCACTCGGAAGAAGTCGATATAATAAAAAGAATCAGAGCCGGTGAAAGAATCGAGCATTATGAAACCGTTCGAGTTAGAAAAGACGGCTCGCTCGTTGAAGTTTCCCTGACGGTTTCACCAATCAAGACGCCTGAAGGTGAGATCATCGGCGCTTCAAAAATCGCCCGCAACATCAGCCAGAGCAAACTGGCGGAAGAACGTATTCGTCAGAGCGAAGAACGCTATCGAATGTTGTTTAATTCGATTGACCAGGGATTCTGCGTGTTTGAAATGCTGTTTGACGATGCGGGCAAGGCGGTTGATTATCGCTTTCTCGAAGTTAATCCCGTTTTTGAGAAAATGACGGGAATTCCGAACAGCGAAGCGCTAAGCGGGAAAACAGTCAGA
The DNA here is from genome assembly GCA_036388995.1 of Pyrinomonadaceae bacterium. GTDB lineage: Bacteria > Acidobacteriota > Blastocatellia > Pyrinomonadales > Pyrinomonadaceae > JALZCH01. Next base: position 13,226 of record DASVQU010000111.1, read on the forward strand.
CAGCTTGTTCCGAATCTCGAAGAGAAATGGGTTGAAGTTTACGGGCAGATCGCGCTGACGGGCGAATCAGTCCGTTTTGTCGAACGCTCGGACGCGATGAATCGCTGGTTTGACGTTTACGGTTTTCGCGTCGGAGCCGGGGAAAGCCGCAAAGTCGCGCTTCTGTTTAACGACATCACCTACCGCAAACGGGCTGAAGAACGCTTGCGCGAATCCGAAGAAAATTTGCGCTACACCGTCGAACTAAATCCGCAAGTTCCCTGGACGGCGACGCCCGACGGTAATATTGAAGGTTTTAACGACCGCTGGCTCGAATTGACCGGCTTGACTCACGAAACCGCGCTCGGCGAGGGCTGGCTGCGGATTCAACACCCGGACGATTTACAATCAACAGTCAATGCGTGGATGCATTCGATCAAAACCGGCGAACCTTACGACGTTGAACATCGCATCCGGCTAGCCGACGGCTCTTACGGCTGGGTGCGTTCGCGCGCGTTTCCGCGCCGCGACGAGCAGGGAAAAATTGTTCGCTGGTATGGCGCGACCGAAGATATTCACAAACACAAACAAGCCGACGAAGATTTGCACGAAAGCCAGAAAATGCTCAGTCTGGCAATGAGCGGAAGCCGGATGGGAGCCTGGTCGCGCGATTTAGCGACCGAAACGGTTTACTGGAGTCCTGAGCTGGAAATGATTTTCGGGCTGCCCGTAGGGACTTTTGCCGGTAATCTGAACGGTTTTCGGGATTATGTTTACGCCGAAGACAAAGAATTGATTGCGCTCGAAGTCCAGCGTGCGATTGCCGAACATCGGGATTACATCATCGAGTTTCGTTTTCATCACGCCGACGGCAGCCTGCGCTGGATGGAAGGACGCGGGCAGGCGGTTTACGCGACGGACGGAACGCCTACCAAAGTTTACGGCATCGGGATTGACATTACGACGCGCAAACGCGAAGAGCTTGACCGGCAATTTTTGCTCGAACTCGGCGAAAAAATTCGTTTCGGCGATTTCAGCCCTGAAAAACTGCTCGACGAGATAACCGAAACGACCTGTAAACATCTAAACGCGGCTCGCTGTTTATTCGTTGAAATTAACGAGACGGAAAATCGCGGCAGAGTTCGACACGAATATTATAAAAAAGGAATGTCGCCGGTCGCGGGCGAATATAAAATCTCGGATTACAGCCGTCAAACTCTCGAAGGAATCCGACGCGGGCAAATCATCGTCAACAACGACGCCCGAAGCGATCCGCGCACGGCTGGTATTTATCAAACAACTTACGAGCCTTATAACGAACAGGCTTACATTTCGATTCCGCTTTTCGCAAACGGACGCTGGGACGCCATCTTTTGGATCAGCGACGACAAACCGCGCGAATGGACGCCCCAGGAAATAGCGTTTCTCGAAGCCGTCGGCGAACGCGCCTGGCTGGCAATCGAAAAATTACGCAACGACGAAGCTCTACGCCTGTCCGAAGAGAGGCTGCGCCTGGCAACCGGGGCGGCAAATATTTATTCGTGGGAAGCTGATCTCGAACGGCAAACAGTCGTTTATTCCGCGAACACCGAACAGGTTTTGGGCTTCCCGATGCCGCAGGATTTGGCGGAAAGCACCGCTTTGATTCACGAAGAAGACCGCCAAACCGCCGCCGAGAAATTTGAGCGCGCGATTGCCGATAAAACAAATTTCAATGCGGATTTTCGTCTCGTTAATCCGCGCACCGGCGAAACGATTTGGCAGAGCGTCCAGGGTATCTTTATCAGCGGAAGCGACAATAAAATCAATCGCTTCGTCGGCATCACGCAGAACATTACCGAGCGCAAGCAAGCCGAGCGCGAACGCGAAGAGCTGCTCCGGCGAGAACAGGCGGCGCGGCGCGAAGCCGAAGAAGCAAGCCGCTCAAAAGATGAGTTTCTGGCTACGGTTTCGCACGAATTGAGAACGCCTTTAAACGCAATTATGGGCTGGTCTCAAATGCTGGTATCCGCCAAACTCAGTCAGGAAGACACGGTGCGCGCCGTAGAAACGATTTATCGCAACTCAAAATCGCAGGCGCAGCTAATCGAAGATATTCTCGACGTTTCGCGGATCGTAACGGGCAAGCTCAGAATCGAGCCGAAACCGACGGCGCTCGCTCCCGTTATCCAAACGGCGGTCGAATCGCTGCGTCCGGCAATCGAGGCGAAAAACATCCGGCTGCAAATGCGGATCGATTTTGAGCCGCGAATGGTTTACGCCGACGCCGACCGGCTTCAGCAAGTAGTCTGGAATCTGCTCTCGAACGCCATTAAATTTACGCCCGAAAAGGGACAGGTAACCATCACGCTCGAAAGCGATTCGTCGCAGACGAAAATCATAGTTTCCGATACCGGCAAAGGAATCAGCCAGGAGTTTTTGCCGTTCGTTTTCGAGCGGTTTCGTCAAGCCGACGGCTCCAGCACGAGAATGCACGGCGGTTTGGGCTTAGGCTTGTCAATCGTTCGTCATCTGGTCGAGCTGCACGGCGGAAGCGTAGAGGTTGAAAGCCGCGGCGAAGGCGCCGGAACGACATTTACCGTTCGTCTGCCGCTGTGGGAAACGCAGGAAAACAAAATCGCGGATTTTAAATCCGACGATTTGCCCGCAAACGGCTCAGCCGCCGAAAAATCCGATTCGGCGGATAATCACGTCAAAGTTAAAGGATTAAGGATTTTGATTGTTGACGATGAAACCGATACGCTCGATTTGCTCGTTGCGGTTCTCAGTCAAAAAGGAGTCGAAGTCAAAGCCGAGACACGAGTTAGAGACGCGCTCGAAACAATCGAGGAATGGAAGCCGGACATTATTGTTTCCGATATTGCAATGCCCGAAGAGGACGGTTATTCACTGATCAAAAAATTAAGAGATTTGCCGCCCGAACAAGGCGGCGCAATTCCTGCAATCGCGCTGACGGCTTACGTCGGCGTCAAGGAACGAGCCAGAGTTTTGGAAAGCGGTTTTCAGATGTACGTTCCAAAGCCGGTCGAACCGTCGGAATTATTAAGCGCCATCGCAAATTTCACGTCCGAATTAAAATAGCTGGAAAAACCGTTTGACTTTTTAGTCGCCGACAGCGGCGCTTATTTTCTATTTTATAATCTCAAGTGCCGCGTTTGCCTTGTTAATAATACCGTTTGGATATAACGCATTGCCCGGCAGTGTTGAATATCTTGAGATTAATTTTGACACGCCCGGATCAAGATGGATGAATTTAACGTTTCCGCCGAGCAGCATACTATCAAGCTCAATAATTTTTGAATTGTGAGCATAGAGTGCGACGTTGCTATTAATATATCCGACAAACGAATCTTTGATTCTTGTGTGAGTGACGTTAAAAATTCCAATGCCGGGACCGATCCCGTTATTCATCGCAAGATTATCAATCTCAACCCATCGCGCGCCCCAAACGAAAAGTCCGTAATTGCATCCTTCATCAAAGCTTGTTCGCTCGATTCTGATTTTGCCGCGCGTCCGGGCGTCTGTGACGGGATTCGGATTTATGGCTCTGACCCAAGCCGTATTGGTAACGTGACCGACTTTGGTAACTGTTTGCCCGTTATAATATCCGTAGTCTATAAACTGCGAATCTCTGATGGTCAGACCGTTCCACGAGCTAACGTTGACGTTTCCGCACTGACTCGTGCCGCAGCCTCCGAAGTAGCAGCGCTCAACGAGCAAATCGCCTTGAGTAACACTAACGATTCCGTGATTTCTATTTGGCTCATAACCGTTCCAAGGCTCGCCGTACGGCGCGCTGATTGCAATGCCTACGAATTTACAATCTCGGACTGTAACCTGTTCGACATATCCGCAATTAATAACGCTTTGAGAGCAATCAAGTAAATCACCGTTATAATATTCCTTCAGCGTGCCGATAAAGGTTAAATTTTCGACGTTTACTTTTGATGTATTGTAAACTCCAATCGCAATTCCGGTTCCGGCAGCGACTTGAACAACCGAACTGCCTCCCGAACCAGCCAGGCAAACCGCTCCCTGCTTCCCTAAAAAATCTACAGTCGCCGTTCCGGCGAGTCTCGTAATGCCGTTGGGAAAAACGATTGTTCCGCCGTTTGTACTTTTGAGCGCATTAAGCGCGGCTTTTAATGCGCCGGAATTATCGGTCACGCCGTCAGCCACTCCGCCAAAGTCTTCGAGACGAAGAAAATTATCGGTAGAAGAAGCCAATCTCGCAGACTGCTCCTTCGGAGAAGCCGCATTGACAATTTGCGGAGTAGCCGCCGTTAATCCCGCCGAACTTAGCAGGAACAATAGATTTCGTCTTGTAATCATAAAAAGGCGCTGAAAAATGTCAGCGGTAATCGGGTAATCCGAAGTGAAAACTCAATTTTCAGTGAAAATATTGCTGTTCGCAATTTTTAGGATGTAATAAGGTTCCGTCGGTCTTGGCGCTATTGCGCCAATTTCTGTTTTGTTTGCTATTGCTGTTTTGATTAAAGGCGAGCTTCAGCACTCGCCTTTAACTATTGAATTTGTTGGCATCGTGGTTATGACTCGAACCTGCAACCCTTCGGTTAACAGCCGAGTCCAACCGACGTTTTGGAGATTAACAGAGATTCATTTTTTGTGCAAGCCTAATATTTTACACGGGTTTAGCTTCAGAGCCGGATCACTTTGCTTCACTTTTATTCGCTCTTATTTGATCTTAGTATGTCCTTGAATGTGCCGCCTAAATTGATTTTGAATTATTGACTTAACTCCGCATTTAATAATCAGCCGAATTGTTTTTTCAAAAAGGCTTTCATTCGCTCGTAAGCGAGTTTTGCAGCCGACTGATTATGCAAATGCGGACGGGTGTAATCGTAAAAAGCGTGTCCCGCGCCTTCGTATGTGTAAACCTCGGCTTTCGCTTTTTGCGCTCGCAAAACCTCCTCGAATTTCGTGACATCGGCAAAAGGTATTACCCGGTCTTGCGTTCCGAAATGGCATTGAATCGGGACTTTGATTTTATCTGCAAAAGCGATCAAATTCGGTCGCGGGTCGGTCGCTGAAGTACGCAGCGCATCATTTACGGGCGGCGCGTAGAAGGCGACCACCGCTTTAATGTCCCTGGAAATAGTTGAAAGTCTTAAAGCAAGATAACCGCCGCCGCAAAAGCCGACAATTCCGACTTTTTTCGATATGACAAATGATTGAGTTTTCAAATAATCAATGCCGGCTTGTGTGTCCTGCATATTTTGCTTGTTAAAAGTATCGGTTATATAAAACTCAAGCGGCTTATCTAGCTTGCTCGTATCGCCCGCTGCCCGCGAATTCCAGTCAATCGCCAGACCGACGTAATCGAGTTCAGCCATCTGCGCCGCCGTGTTGCGAATGTCTTCGGAAATTCCGGGATTTCCGTGCGAGATGAGAACAGCGCGAAAGCGCCCCTCTTTTTTCGGGCGAGCCAGATAGCCTTTTATTGTGTCCGCGCCGTTTTTGAAAGTTACGGGCTGATGAATTACATTTGGATTGTCCAGGGCTTTTGGTGCTGTTTGTTGTCCGAACGTTTGAGTTTTTAAAGCAGCGCCGACAATTGCGGTCGCCGCCCCTTTCAAAAAAGTTCTTTTGCTTTCATTAATTTCATCACAATCAAAACACATAAATTCATTTTGCAAAGATTATAATTTTGAATTCTTAAACTGTTTGTTAATCCAATCTGTTTTCATCTGCCAAAAACCGCCCGTCCAATTGCCCGAAAGCGCAGTTTGAGCCGTTCCGTTTGAAACAAAAATATAACCAAAACCCCGCAAATCAAATACCTTTTCATTGCTCAAACCTCCGACGCAGACCCTGTTTTTGTTCCGGCTTCAACTCCTTAACTTATTTCAGCTTCTTTTCTTCTATGATTGCCGGTAAAATATATCTCTCCATCATTTGATCAATTTGCAGGTGCATCCACGATTTGCCAAAGGCGGTAGCGGTGACGACAACGACGAACGGCTGGTCTTTGAAGACAAAAATCTTGTTGCCGCCATTTCCGGACGCGAAAAACGCTTCATACGGTTTGCTTTTGGCGTTGTAGGTTATGTTCCAGAATAAATAGCCGTAATTCAGGCTGCTTCCAAACGGTATCGTCAGGTATTTTGTGAAAGTCTTATCAACCCAGCTTCGAGGAATGACTTGCTTTCCGTTCCACTTGCCGCCGTTTTTGTAAAGCTGCCCGTACTTAGCAAAATCCAGTGAACTCATCTGCAAACCGCCCGCCGTGTTTGCTACTTTTTGCGGCGTGTGTTGCCACCTGTACTCTGTAATGCCGAGCGGCTTGAACAATTTCGTATCGGCGTATTTTTCCAAACCTCCGGGAACGGATTTGTTGATAATATCGCCTAAAACGATTGTTCCGGCGGTGAAGTAAGTCCAGGTTTTCCCGATTTCTCTATTATCATCCATCGGCAAATCCAGAGCGAATTTTACCCAATCGGCGGTCGGATACATTTTTTCTTCGTTGCCGGGAGAAGACTCGTCATCGTCGTTTCCGGTAAAACCCGAACTCATCGTCAAAAGACTTTTGAGCGTTACGCTTTCTTTTTTGGACGAGTAATTCGCAAACTTGCTGAGGTCATAAAAATCTTTGAGAGTTTGATCCTCGCTCTTGATATAGCCTTCATTGATTGCAATGCCCATCATCGTTGAGGCGAAAGATTTACCGGCGGAGCGCGTGTTATGCAAAGTGTCCCGTGCTGCGCCGTTAAAATATTCTTCGATCAATAATTCACCGTTCCTGATGACGACGATGCTCGTGATTTGCTTATAAAAGTTTTCGGCAATTTTCCGGTTAAGCTGCCTGATTTTTTCTTTGTCGTAATCGGCGTTGGAAATTTCCCACCCGCTTTGGGGTTTGATCGCTTGAATAGCAATTAGCTTCTCGTCAATTTTCGGTTTTATGACTGTCAATTGCAGTTCGCCTTCGGCAATCAAATCCCCCACTTTAAGCTCAGCAGTTTTGAGATACGGTCTGAGTTCTATCTTCAGCGTGTGCCTGCCTTCTGAAAGCGCCTCTTCGCCGCCGTTTAGCAGGAAACGTCTCCAAAGGTTTGTCCCTGCTGCTTCTTCATTCGTTGAATTTATAAAAGACAGTTGATAAATAGTTTTGACATTTTTGTTTTCAATCCCATATTTACCTGCAAAAGCGTTTTCCCTGTAAATCAAAGCGCCATCTACAAAAAACGAAAACTGGTAATTGCCGCGACCGACAAGTTCTTCGGCGGTCAATTCAGGCGCGAGCCGGTGCAAATAATTCGTCAGGGAATTACTCATAAAAACTCTGATATTCAGATCGCCCGCTTCTTTCAATTCAAAGCTCTTCAAAAAATCCGATTCCTTATAATTCTCAACGGGGATGAGTTTTGACATAAACGTAATCTTGCCGACGTTTGCCTGATGCAATTGACTCGTAATGCCCTCGCTTTTCACAATGTCCGTCTGCCCGAAAGCAGCGGCGGAAAGCAGAAGGAAAAACGCTGTCATAATGCTGACAGATTTTGCCCATTTCGAGATTTTCATTTTGGAATCCTCCACATTAAATCACTTCAAAACATAAAAAGCTTATTTCGGTTCGGGCTTCAATTCCCACAAGACATTGACAATCAACCAGCGCCCGTTGAATTTCGCTATGTGCAGATAATCAATCCAATCCGAGGCGACGATTTTGACGCTCGCCGCATTTCCATAAACGTCAAGAATCGTCACATCCTTTTGCTGTTTGTCTTTCGGCGTTTGTTTTCCGCCGCCCCGCCGGGTTCCCTGGACGAGACTCATCGCGCCCATATTGTCGAGTCGGCTAAAGCTTTTGTTTTCGGGATGCGGGCGGACAATTCGCTTTGCCAGATCGGGATGCAGCGCGCGTTCCATTCGCTCGGCATTTCCCTCGTACCAGCCTTCGATATAATCCAAAGCCGTTTGTTTGATTGCGGATTTATCAGTCTCCGAAACATTCGTCTGCGCTTGAACACCCGAAACGCAAAAAATAAAACCGACAACTAAAATGAAAATTGTATTTCTCATTATCATTTTTCTTTCACCTGCCATAAAACAACAGTTAAATCGTCGCTGACTGAAGCCAGCAGTTTTCCGTCATTGCTAAAAGTCACGCCGTTGACATCGGCGGTATGCGCCTTAAACGTTTGAGCTAATCGCCCGGTTTGGACTTCCCAAATCCTTATCGCGTCGTCAAAACCGCCGGTTGCGAGCCATTGCATATCCTGGCTAAAAGCAACCGCGTGAACCGAATCGGTATGCCCGTTTAATGTGTGTAATTCTTTTCCTTTGGCAAGATTCCAAATCTTGACGCTTCCGTCGCGACCACCCGACGCAAGCAGTTTTCCATTTGAGCTATAAGCGACGCTGTAAATGCTGTCGGCGTTATTTCCTAAGTCTTGAAGCTGTTTGCCTGTTCCAACATCCCAAATACGAATTGTTTTATCGCGGCTGCCGGAAGCCATTTTCTCGCCGTCGGGACTAAAAGCGACACTGTAAATGCTGTCTTGATGCCCGACAAATTTACAGACCTTGCGCCCGGTTCGGCTGTCCCACAATTTGATAACACGGTCTCCGCCCGCAGATGCAAGAAGATGCCCGTGCGAGCTAAATGCAACCGCTTCGACTTCTGCACCGTGCGGCAGCTCGTGAAGCAATTTTTTCGACCGAACATCCCACAGATAAACTTTGTGGTCAAAACCGCCCGCCGCCAGCAAAACACCTTTCGGATCGAAAACCGCTTCCGTAAAATTCTTGCCCGTAAAAATGTATTCCGGCTTGTTCGTTTGCAGATTCCACAAAACGATTTTGCCGCCGTTATCGGCTGAAGCGAGCCATTTGCCGTCAGGACTGAAAGCCGCGCCTTCGACATCTTTTTGGTGTTCGCCGCGCAGGACTGATTTCGGCGTTTCTGAATTTGTTTCGGAAATTTTTGTCTGATCGCCTGTGGTTTGAGTATGAATTTGCCATAAGCAAATAAATAAAGTTATTACAATCAGCAAAATTGATTTTTTCATTTTATTTCCTTATCAGTCCGTTAATAACTTTGATTTTTTCAGGGCATCACCGCAGATTTTTTTCATAAACCATATATGTATCTTGAAACATATATGCAATTTCGCCTTTTGCGTTTTCTTTAAATCCTGTAAAAACCTGTCCGGCTCGCTCGCCGTCGGCTAAAACAAAGAGCATCGGCTCGATTTGTTTCCAGCGTCCGCCGAAAAACGAGAGCATCCCGTCATCGGTAACTTTCACTTCAAACGCTTCGGGAACATAAGAAGTATTCGGCGCGCAGGAATGGCAATAAATTATTGATTGATATTTACCGGCAAATTTTTTCAGCGCGTCCGGCGAAGGATTTTTCGTTTGCGGCACTTCCGGTTTTGTTTTCGAGGGAAAATAACGATTCAAAAAAGCGTTTTTTATCGCGCCGGATAAACCAAAGGCGCACGATTCGGTATTACAAGCGATAAACAAGCCGGTGTTTTTTTCAGGTATTAGCGAAAGCAGCGCCGAATAACCGTCATCCATGCTGCCGCCGTGTTCGACGAATCTGAGATTATTTTGTTCGGTTTCGTAAAAACCGTATGCCCAACCGGGAATCCGCGGATGATTTCTGAAATGTGACGCCTGCATTTCGCGGGCGGCTTTCTCGCTCAAAATCC
>DASVQU010000112.1:0-4697 GCA_036388995.1 Pyrinomonadaceae bacterium
CATCAGTTTCCTGTTTGAGCGTGACTTTCCCCGTCGCGGCGCGAATTCCCGTGTCGCGCGCTTTCTCCATGGCTTCTCGCCGCATTTCTTCGGTGAACATATCGTAACCGATAACTCTTCTATTACGTTTGTCCTCCAGCGGTTCGAGATAAACGATTGGATAATATTCTTCACGCGGGGTTTGCGGTGTGATATTAAAATAATTAAAGCCTTGTTTTTGCTGCAATGCAATCAGTTGCGGAACTTCTTCAGGTCGCGTCCGCGCGGCATAACCAATTCCCTGAATTCCTTTATAATTCTCCTGTAACCGAAAACGTCTTACAAAAAGATTAAATTCATCCCGCGTTACGTCGTCTTTGACCAAAAATAAACCTGCGGTTCCGCGCAGCATCGTTATATATGTGTCAACTCGCTCTATAATTTTAGTTCTAGTGCGTTTGACCGCCGATTCAAATCGGATTCGATCCATTTCGCGGGTAGAGTATTCGACGTAAACCGCGCTGATGCTGGTTAAAATCAATGCCGCCAGCAAAACGTAAAACGGAATCCGGCTTTTTTTCATTTGCCGCAGCGACTTGATTTCGAGTTTCGGTTTCATTCGTCTCGAATATGATAAGTTATTTTCGTTTTTGTGAAAATAGACCGTTTTAATCAATCTTCGCTCGTTTTCTCGGTGCAGATGATTTGCGCGGCGAGCAGCGGAATCATAATTTCGTGGTGTCCGGTGACGGAAAAACCGCGCCCCGCGCCGTTTTGAACCGGACGACGGACAACGTTTGTCGAAGGGCGATAGCTTTGAATGAAATCGAAATTTGCGGTGGTAAAATCCGAGAGCGGAAAACCCAGATTTCTAACGATTGTGACGGCTTTTAAAAAAATTTCAGGCAAGACGACCGCCGAGCCTAAATTTAAATAAACTCCGCCGCCGTCAAGTGCGCGGACAATCGAACAAAAAAGCCGAAAATCCGTGTGCGAAGCAGCGCCTAAAGCCGCGCCGTCAGCCGACGGATGAAAATGCCCGATGTCCGCGCCGATTGTTAAATGCGCGGTAAACGGAATTTTATTTCTGTAAGCCTGAAAAAGAAGGGAAAAGTTTTCGTTTTCCGGTTTCGCTTCCGCCAATTCCCTGCCCATCGCTTCGCCCAAACCGAGGTTTTCCAGCATCGCGTTTTTCGCCGCCAGATTTAAAAGCTCGCCGGTTTCGCGCGCCGCCCCAAAATCGCCTGCGCCGAGGCTGGCGTCAACGTCTTCGGATGTAAAACCGACGAGGGCGATTTCCGCGTCGTGAACCAAAACCGAGCCGTTCGACGTAATTGCCGAAACGAAACCGCGCTGCATTAAATCAATCAAAACCGGCGCGAGTCCCGTTTTAACTACGTGACCGCCGATTCCCCAACCAACGGGTTTTCCGAGATTTTTTGCGCGGCAAATCTGCCGAGCAATCTCGCGCAGAGATTTAACAGCCAAAACATCGGGCAATTTATCCAAAAACTCCTGCAAGCTGTCATTTTCGCTCACGGCTTGCGAGAAATTCTCGATTTTGATTTTGCTCGGACGCTCCCTGAGCGGGTAAGTCTTAATATTCTCGAAATTAAGCGGCTCGAAATTTTCGTAAATTGACATTTTTGTACGTTGCCGAACTAACAAACAGTTAATTATCTCTTAAATTCTTATTCAAGCAAGAAAAGTACAGAATTATGAGATTAATAAAAGTTTCCGCGCCGTCAGGAATGGCGCGCCAAATCGCCGAGCTTGCGTTTACAGCCGGAATTAAAAGCGTTTCGATACGTGAAGAGCAGGAATTATCCGCCGACGGAAAAACCGAAACGAAAGACGCCGTTGATCTGCAAACCTCAACGCCGAAAGGCAAGCGTTTTATTGACAATCTGCTTAATGCCGATTTTTACAACTCTCAGGATTATTCAATCAACATGCGGCAGCCGCGCGCCGTCATTTCGAGCGAAAACAACCGCGAGCTGACGCGCCCGCTCGCAGAGCCTGTCGTTGATATTTATCAGGAGCTTTGGCAGTTTTCACATATCACCATCGGTTTTGTCGGCAGGTTTTTTATCGGCGCGTCGTTTCTCGCCTTTGGTTTGATTCAAAACCAAACGCTGATGATTATTGCCGGGCTGCTTTTTTTGCCCCTTCTGCCGACTCTGATGTCAATCAGTCTCGGCGTGTTAACCGGAAATTTAAAGCTCGCCGGTCAAGGTTTCCTGGCGTTTTTAGCGGCGATAGTTATCTTGTTTTTAAGCGGCGTAGTGGTGGCTTCATTTAACAGCCCGCCCCTCAAATACGATGAATTTAATCCGCTTTACGTCGGCGCGCTGATTTCTCTTGCCGTCGGAATTGCCGGCGCTTTGGCAAACACCGACGATGTCGGACGACGCGAGCTGATCGGATTGGCGGCAACTGCGCAAATCGCCATTGTGCCCGTCTGGTTTGGAATTAAAACGATTTTCGGCTTTGCCGAAAGTCAAAGCAAGCTTTTAGAGCGCGCCGCCTCGCTGCCGCTCAGTGTTGCGATTATCATTATCGCCGCGCTACTAACTTATCTTTTGCTGGGTTACAGAAAAAGCCGGGTACCGGAGCCGAATTAAATTTTAAAAGGTTTAAAATACGATTCTTTGTATAAACTGAATTGATCTTCGCGCCCATTGCAAAACCTTTGCGTCCTTTGCGGTTAAATTTTTAAAATTTAACCGCAAAGGACGCAAAGGTTTTTGTCCTTGATTCAGAAAAATAATAACGCAATAATTTTCCAATAAAATCCGGTTTACGGGTATTATTTTGGTATGGAAAACCTTATCGGGTTTGAAGACGAACAAAAACCTTTTATTGACGCCGAGCTTGCCGAAAATCCTGAGCCGCGCTGCCCTTGTCTGCTGCTTTTAGACACTTCTGCTTCGATGAGCGGTTCGCCAATCAACGAATTAAACGAAGCCTTACGAGTTTTTAAAAACGAATTGATTGCAGATTCGATGACCGCCAAACGAGTCGAAGTCGCGGTCGTTACGTTCGGTCCGGTCGAATTAATCTCGGATTTCGTCGCCGCCAATCGTTTCGAGCCGCCTAATTTACAGGCAAAAGGCGACACGCCGCTCGGAAAAGCCGTCGCGGTCGGCGTCGAGCTTTTAAAAGAACGCAAACAAATCCTGCGCGAAAACGGCATTGATCTTTATCGCCCGTGGATTTTCCTGATTACCGACGGCGAGCCTACCGACGATTGGCGAAACGCGCATCAATTAATTCAGCAAGGCGAAGAACACAAATCGTTTTTATTTTTCGCACTGGCGGTCAACAACGCCCGGCTCGACATTCTCAAACAAATCTCGGTGCGTGAGCCTTTGCGGCTCAAGGGAATCCAGTTTCGCCCGCTGTTCCGCTGGCTTTCGGATTCGCTTAAAGCGGTCTCTTATTCAAATCCGGGCGACCGCGTCGGACTTCCCGATTACAAACCATACGGCTGGGCTGATGTTGATTGATGCCGGAAAATTGGAAAACAATCGCCGCCTCCGTTCCCGGAACTGCTCACATCCGGCGCGACGCCGCTTGTCAGGATGCTTTTGCTTTTCGCGTGCTTGACACAAACGCGGGCGAGGTTTTAACAATCGCGGTTGCGGACGGCGCGGGCAGCGCGAAATTTGCCGAAGAAGGCGCGCGCGTCGCTTGCGATTTTTTCGTTTCCGGCATTGCCGCTTTGCTCGAAAACGGCGGAAAAATTTTGGATTTAAACGAAGAATTCTTTTTCGGTTTTTTGAAAACGCTGCCGCACCAACTTATAACGCACCGCGAAAATGCGGATTTAAACGATTATGCCTGCACTTTTTTGGCTGTTGCGGCGAGCGTAACTGAAACAGTTTTCGCACAGATCGGCGATGGCGCGATTGTTTATTCGGTAGAACGGGACCAGTTCCGCCTTTTCGCAGTTCCGCAGCAGGGCGAATATGCAAATACGACGAATTTTGTGACGGATGAATCTGCGGCTGAAAAATTACAATTTCAATATTTTGAGAATCGGATCGAAGAATTGGCAATTTTTACCGACGGCTTGCAACGATTGGCAATAGATTTTCAATCGAAACAACCGCATCAACCTTTTTTTCGCTCGATGCTTGCTCCTTTGCGCGCGAAACATCCGGCGACAAATTTGGAAGAAAAGTTGTCGGCTTTTTTGAATTCGCCTAAAATTAACGAGCGAACCGACGACGATAAAACTTTGATTTTAGCTTCGCGCTTTTAAAACTAATAAAATGGCTCGGTTTTACAACTCACAAGGCGACGTTTTAACGCCCGGCAAAGAGCTTGGGCGCGGCGGCGAAGGCTCGGTTTTTACGATTCTTGAAAGCCCGGAATCAGTCGCCAAAATTTATCACGCTTCCGTTTCTGCGGAAAAAGCCGAAAAGCTGCGGCAAATGGTCGCGCTTAAAAGCGACAAGCTCTTGCGGCTGTCGGCTTGGGTGACTGACGTTTTGCAGAATGAAGCAGGCGAAACAATCGGATTTTTGATGCCGCGTCTTTCTTTCGGCACTCAGATTCACGAGCTTTATAATCCGGCGAGCCGACGACGGCGTTTTCCCGAAGCCGATTGGCGTTTTTTGATTCGCGCGGCGGCAAACGCGGCGCGCGCCTTTGCGGTTGTTCATCAGCACGGACACTCAATCGGCGACGTTAATCACGGAAATATTGTGATC
>DASVQU010000113.1:0-16833 GCA_036388995.1 Pyrinomonadaceae bacterium
GGATTTTAGGGATTAGAAAAGCAAATTCAAAAAATAAAATTCAATATTCAATCCGCAATCCGCAATCCGCATTTAAAACATTCCGGGCGGCAGCATTCCGCCGATTTTGCTTTGCATCGCTTCTTCGACCTTGCGATTAGCTTCGTTGACTGCGGCGACAATCAAATCCTGTAGAATTTCAACGTCGTCCTTCGCCGCTTCTTCCTGAATTTTAACGCTGACGACTTCGTGATTGCCGCGCATTTGCACGGTTACGATTCCGCCGCCGACCGATGCTTCAACGACGAGAGCTTCCATCTCTTTCGCCATTTTTTCCTGCATTTGCTGCGCCTGTTTCATCAATTGTTGCGGGTTAAAACCGCCGCCCGGAAATTTCATAATTACTCACTTTCTTTGGTTAAAATTTCAAACTTTAAGCTTTAATTATAACATTTGCGCCCGCCGCTTGTCTCAAAGTAATCATTGCAAAAATCAAAGTTTTATTTGCCTCAGCCGCAAAGCATTTGCAATAACCGAAACCGAGCTGAAAGTCATTGCAGCGCTCGCAATCATCGGACTTAAAAGCAAACCGAAGAACGGATACAAAACTCCAGCCGCAATCGGAACGCCGACCAGATTGTAAACAAACGCGAAAAACAGATTTTGACGGATATTTTTCATCGTCGCCCGGCTTAAATTTTTAGCCCGCAGAATTCCGCGCAAATCGCCTTGCAAAAGCGTGATGTCGGCGGATTCGATGGCAACGTCGGTTCCCGTTCCCATCGCAATTCCGACATCCGCTTGCGCCAGCGCGGGCGCGTCGTTTACTCCATCGCCAGCCATCGCTACGATTTTCCCCTGCGCCTGTAATTCTTTAATCTTTGCGGCTTTTTGTTCGGGCAGAACATCGGCAAAAACATCGTCAATGCCGAGCTTTTTAGCTACGGCTTCGGCTGTTTTCGCATTATCGCCGGTCATCATCACGACTACGATTTTCTGTTTGCGCAAGGCGGCAATTGCTTCTTTCGCAGAATCTTTGATTGTATCGGCAACGCCCAAAAGTCCCGCCAATTTGCCGTCAACAGCGACAAACATTACAGTGTTTCCGGCAACGCGAAGCTCGTCAGCCGTTTCGCTGCTCGATAAAATAACGCCGTTTTCACTCATTAAAGTGCCGTTGCCGAGCAATATTTTTCTGCCTTCGATTCTTCCAAAAACTCCTTTGCCCGTAACGGTTTCAAAATCTTCGACTTTTGCAGGCACGATACCGCGTTCCTCCGCGCCGCCGATAATTGCGTCAGCCAGCGGATGCTCGCTTGATTTTTCCAGACTTGCGGCGAGTTTTAAGATTTCGTTTTCGCTCAAATCCGCCAACGCGACAATTTTTTGCAGACGCGGTTTTCCCTCGGTTAAAGTTCCGGTTTTATCAACCACAATCGCATTGACCTTTTCCAGGATTTCGAGCGCTTCGGCTTTTTTAACCAGAATGCCGCGCTGCGCGCCGTGTCCGGTGCCGACCATTATTGACATCGGCGTCGCCAGCCCCAGAGCGCACGGGCAGGCGATTATCAAAACCGAAACAGCCGCAACGAGCGCATAAGTCAAGCTGCCGAAAATCAGCCAGACAACGAACGCGATAGCCGCTATCAAAACAACGGCGGGGACAAAATATGCCGAAACCGTATCGGCTAATCTTTGAATCGGAGCGCGCGAACGCTGCGCTTCGCCGACCATTCTGACGATTTGCGCGAGGAGCGTGTCGCTCCCGACTTTTTCCGCGCGCATTACAAAACCGCGTTTGCCGTTGATTGTTCCGCCGATTACCGCGTCGCCCGCAGTTTTTTCGACCGGAACCGATTCGCCCGTAATCATTGATTCGTCAACGGCGGTTTCACCTTCCAACATCCTGCCGTCGGCAGGTATTTTCTCGTTTGCTTTAACTCTTAATTTTGCGCCTGCTTCGATGTGCTGAAGCGGAATCTCGGTTTCCGTTCCGTCGTCGGAAATGAGAATCGCCGTTTCCGGCGCAAGCCGGAGAAGCTCTCGAATCGCGCTCGAAGTGCGGCTCCGGGCGCGCAATTCGAGAACCTGTCCGAGCAGAACAAGCGTCGTGATCACCGCTGCGGCTTCAAAATAAGCGGCAATCAATCCGGTGTGTTCATTTCTGAGCGTTGCCGGAAACAAATCTGGTAAAAACAGCGCAAAAAGACTAAAAATGTAAGCCGCGCCCGTGCCGATGGCGATCAGCGTAAACATATTCGGGCTGACGTTTTTAAATGAGTCCCAGGCTCTCTGAAAAAAAGGAAATCCGCCCCAGACAACGACGGGCGTCGCTAAAATGAATTGAATCCAGAGCGAGATTTTCGGCGAAACTACCGTATGAAAATTCGGCAGCATTTCCGCCATTGCCAGAACAAAAACCGGAAGGGTCAAAACTGCTGAAATCCAAAAACGCCGCTTTATATCGAGATATTCCGCATCCGGTTCGTCATTGAGCGAAACTGTTTTCGGCTCAAGCGCCATTCCGCAAATCGGACAATTGCCGGGACCGATTTGAACGATTTCCGGGTGCATTGGACAAGTGTATTCGACGTTTTTCGAGTTTTCTAGCGGCGTTTCGGTCGTTTTTGCTGGTTTATGTTCATGTTGGCTGCAACAACTCGCCGGCGTCTCGGATTTCGATTGAGTAAAATTTTCCGGGTTTGCCTGAAATTTTGCCAGACAGCTTTTGCTGCAAAAATAATAAGTTTCGCCATTGTACTCGTAATTGCCCGCGGCTTTTTCCGGCGCGATCTTCATTCCGCAAACCGGATCAATCACCTGCATTAAAGTTTGTAGTTCCGTCATTTTCCACCTCGCGTTTTAGCGTTGAGCATCGGTAAAACTTCATTCCGAATCGCTCACAATAACAGCTTACAACCTGTCAGCAGGTGTCAAGTCAAGCGCTTTTTTGCATATCAGCTACAGACTCGATTAAATGACAAACCGAATCGCCGTTCGGCATCGCGTTTTCCATTTCCGCCCAATCATTTAAAGCTCTTTTCATCTTCTTTTGCAGTTGTTTTAATTCTTCGATTTTCCGCCTGTTTTCTTCAATTCGCCGCTCGACGATTTCTCTAACCATCGGACACGGCGAATTGCCGTGTTTGGCTTCGCCCAAAATCTGCGAAATTTCGGCGAGCGTAAAGCCCAATTCTTTTGCGGCGACGATAAAACGCAGCCTCGTCGCGTCCGAAGGCTGATAAATCTTGTAACCGTTGCTCGGCTGACGCGACGGTTTTAAAAGCCCGATGCGGGTGTAATAACGAACCGTAAAAAGCGGCACTTCTGCGCGCTTTGCCAAAACGCTTCCGGTCATACAATAGTTCTCCTGCTCTAAACTAATTCCTGTTTTAAAGTTAAAATCTTCTTTTAGTTTAGCGAAAATTAAAATCGTTACGAATTAATGGCTAAAAAATACGTTGTCAAACGCGGGTCTTCCGGTCTGCCGGAACATTTAACGCGCTATCGTCAGGAATTAAACGACGAACAGTTTCGCGTCGTGACCGCACCGCCAGGCGCGGCTCTGGTCGTCGCGGGCGCGGGGACAGGCAAGACGCGGACGATAACTTATCGCGTCGCTCGTCTCATTGAACAAGGCGTAGCCGCGCCGCGCATTTTGCTGGCGACTTTTACCAACCGCGCGGCGCGCGAAATGTTGAGCCGCGTCGAGGCTCTGACGGGAAGCCAAAATGTGCATCGCATTTGGGGCGGGACGTTTCACCGCATCGGCAATTTGATTTTGCGGAAACACGCCGCATCGCTTGGATATTCTTCAAATTATTCGATTCTTGACAGCGAAGATTCTAAAGATTTTCTTGCCGTTTGTATCGAAGACGCGGCGATTGACACCAAAGCCAAGCGTTTTCCGAAACCCGAAGTTTTGCTCGACATCATTTCTTACGCGACAAATACAGACAAACCGATTGAAGAAGTCATCGCGCGGCGTTATCCGTATTTTGAACCGCTGACAAATCAAATCCGGCGCGTTGATTTCGCTTATCACGACCGCAAACGGGCGCGAAACGCGATGGATTATGACGATTTATTGCTCAACTGGAAAAAATTGCTCATCGAAAAGACTGACATCGCCAACATTTACGCCGAACAATTCGAGCATATTTTGGTTGACGAATATCAGGACACGAACAAATTACAAGCCGAAATTATTGATCTTCTCGCCGTCAAACATCGAAACGTAATGGTCGTCGGCGATGACGCGCAGAGCATTTTCGCGTGGCGCGGCGCGGAGTTTACGAACATCTACGAATTTCCCGAACGCTACCCGGAAGCGATTGTTTACAAGCTCGAAACAAATTATCGTTCGACGCCGGAAATTCTTGGTTTAGCAAACACGGCGATTGCGGGAAATAAAAAACAGTTTCCGAAAGTCTTGCAGGCGGCGCGAAAATCGAAAGGCTTTTCACCGGCTTTGATTCCCTGCCGGGATGTCGAGCAGCAATCGGCTTTCGTCGCTTCGCGGATTTTGGAATTGCGCGACGAAGACACATCGCTTGAAGAAATCGCCGTGCTTTATCGCTCGCATTATCATTCTCTCGAATTGCAGCTCGAATTAACGAGACGCGGAATTCCGTATCGCGTTCAATCGGGCGTTCGTTTTTTCGAGCAGGCGCATATCAAAGACGCCATTTCTTATCTGCGCTTAATCGTTAATCCGCGCGACGAAATAGCCTGGAAACGAGTTTTGAAATTGATTTCCGGCGTCGGCAATGCGACTGCAAACCGCGTCTGGGAACAAATCGCAATCGCTGAAAACCCGCTGGCTTTAATCAAAGCCGAAAATTTCACCGCCGCGCCGAAACGCGGTATCGGCTGGGGAAATTTCATCAAGTTGTTAAACGATTTAACAACGGACGAAACACGCAACAGCCCTGCGCGTCAAATCGAGCTGGTTTTGGCGAACGGTTACGAAGAACATCTGTTATCAACTTACGAAAACGCCGAAGCCAGAATCGAAGATTTAAAACAGCTCGCTTTGTACGCTGCGCGTTATGATTCGACCGAAAGTTTTTTGTCGGAACTGGCTTTGATTCAAACCGAGAATTTTAATCGTCCGCTTTCCGGCGAAGATGTTGTTTCGGGCGATGAAGAAGATGAATTATTGACTTTGACCTCGGTTCATCAAGCCAAAGGTCTAGAATGGAAAGCGGTTTTTCTGATCTGGGCGGCTGAAGGCAAATTTCCAAGCCCGCGCTCACTACGCGATATCGAAGGCGAAGAGGAAGAACGCCGTTTGTGGTATGTTGCGCTGACGCGGGCGGCGGACGAGCTTTATATCACTTATCCGCAAATTATGATTGATTATTCGCGACAAGCCGTTTTGCAAAAGCCTTCGCGTTTCCTTTTGGAAGTCCCGGCGGCGCTTTATGAAATTTGGAGTCTTGAGGACGAATCAGACGCAATCGAATCGCTGAAAATCAACAAAACCGAAGAAGAGCCGAACGGGTTTCTTAATTAATTTTATCGGCAAGAGAATAATTAAAGCGGGTTTGAGTTATGTGCGAGCCGCCGTTTTGGCTTGAAATTTGTCGCTGGTTTTATTATCAATTGCCGGAGCAAAAGATATAAAACCAGCGACATCGGAACTGTTAAAAGCGGATTTATCTGACAATCTTCGCGTTTAGAAGTTTAATCTCAAAGCAAACTGCATCAATCGCGGTCTGCCGACGGTATTGGAGATTCTGCCGAAATTAGAACTGTTAATGTCGGTTTCAGGATTATCAAAATTAACCGTGTTAAAGACGTTGAAGATTTCGGCGCGAAACTCGACGTTAATTTTTTCATTAATTCTCGTGCGTTTCAGTACACTGAAATCAACATTGAAGTTTTTCGGACCGTAGAATGAAGACAGCGGGGTTGAGCCGATTGTTCCGGGCTGGGGATTTGTAAAGATGACTTTGGAAGCATCGCCCGTGCTTCCCGGCGCGAGATTCGGGTTAATGTAATACAAGCCGTTTGAATTTGATTGAATGCCAAACAAATCCTGGAAATTGCCGGAAAAATTGTCGGATAAATCAGCCGTATTTGATGCCGAACGGTCGTCGCGGTTATAAGTTCCGCGCCCGGAGATTATGCTCAAAGGGTCGCCGGACGTATAACGGATGATGCTTCCGATTTGCCATCCGCTCACCAAATAACTTGGAATTCCTTTTACATCCCGGAAAAACTTTTGTCTTCTTCCAACCGGGAGTTGATAGATAAAATTCGCCGAAAATTGGTGCGTATTGTTGAACTGGACGTATTCACGCCGGGTATCGCGCAGAGTCAGAAATGAGTTCGTGTCGCCCGTCGAGCCGACAAAATCGGACAATCCTTTTGAGTAGGTGTAATTTGCCTGAATTCGCAAACCGCTAGAAAGTCGGCGCGTCAGTTCAACCTGTAATCCGTCGTATTGCGAAGTCGAGCCGTTCGTGAAAAGCTGCGCACCGCGAACTGCCGGGTTGGCGCGGAAAAAGTTGATCGGCAATTGTCCGCGCCGAACCGCTTCGTAAAACGGCGCGCCGCGCGGGTTAGCGATTGCTTGATTAGTGGTCGGATTTGTACTGATCAAGCGAACGCGAGAAACGTAATCGGCAAAATCTCCTACGCGATTTTGATCGAGCCGTGTTATGTAATTGGCGTTGGTAAATTCAGCCGGAAACTGAAAAAACAAAACATTTTGGAAAAAAGGATTCGGAAGGCTGCCGGCAAGAGCCGCGTTGTACCCGAAATTATCTCCTGCGCCCGCCGCTCTTGAAACTTTAAGGTTATTTTGAGCAATCAAAAATGCGTCGAGAAACGTCTGTCCGGTGACGGAATCGCGGGCAAAAATATTAACTTCATTAACGTCGTAACCGCGATAAAGCTTTCGTCCGCGATTTCCGACATAACGGACTTCGAGCGAAGTTTTCTTGAAAATTTCATATTGCACGCCGAAATTAAAGTCGTGAAGATAAGGAGTTTTCAAATCTTCGTCAAACGCTCGAATATCGACCGTTGAATTCGTTTGAATGCTTTGCGGCGCCGGAATCGAAAGCGTCGGCAGCGGTGCCTGGGCAAAACCGTTTCTCAAAAAACCGGTATTTATAGCGCGCGTCGTCGTTAAGACCAAGCCTTCGTTATCATCGAGCGTTCCGTCAATTGTATTAAACGTGCTTTGGAAATAACTGACGCGATAACCGCCGCGAATTGACATTTTCCCATTTTTAAACGGGTCCCAAGCAAATCCGAGGACAGGCGCAAAATTATTCGTGTCCGGTTTATAAAGCTCGCCGTTCGGAGCAAAATCTAAAACCGGCGCAGTTCCGGTCAAAGTCCCCGGTTGAAACAGATTGCCTTCGCCCGAAACGCCGTATAAAGCGGCAGAACCGCCGACCGGCAAAAGCGCGAAATTATTCGCTTCTTTTACCGATGTGATGTATTCATAGCGCAAACCCAGATTAAATGTCAGATTGGGGCGGAAACGCCAGGTGTCCTGGAAAAACAAGTTGTATTCCATATTTGAATATTCCCTAAGTTCCGGCGCACCGCGCTCAAACCCGGAATTGAGGTCGGTAATATTGAAAGTTTGCGTCACCGTCCCGATTGCTCCGGTAAGCGTATTGGCGAGAACGCGGGCGGCTAGATAATCGTCCGACGTGCTGCCGGCAAAATTTGTCGCCTGACTAAACCCCGTCGGGTTGTCGGTGCTGAAATTAACAGTCGGCAAAGTTCCGTCGAACGAATAGCGGCGCACCCATAATGAGCGGATTTCCGCGCCCGTCTTAAAAGTATGTTCGCCGCGAATAAAAGTTAAATTGTCCGTCCATTGCAAAACCCGCAGATTGCGATTTGAAGCGATAAAGCTGTTTTCCGGCTCAAAAACTGTGGAAATGTCCAATTTATAACCTCTGGAAATATCAGCGGTATTACCAAAAGTTAGGGTTGAAAGCTGGGCGCCAAAACGTGCTTCGTTGATAATTGTCGGGCTTAGGATTGAACGCAGCGTGGCGGAAATCCCGCGCCCGATGGTGTTTCGAGTTCGATATGATCCACCGGGGAAAGTTTCCTCGCCTTCGTTAATATAATCGCCGAGGAAGTTAATATCTCCATAATTAAACGTGCCTTCAAACGAGTGCTTATCATTAAAGCGATGGTCGATTCGCGTTGCAAACTGATCGCTCGGAGCCAGTATTCGAGCGTTAAAACGAAAACCGCCTGTATTTAAACCGTCTCCGATCTGAAAATTATTCGGAGTAGGCATATTTGCCAGATAATCACTGATGATCGGATCCATCGAACTGCGCTGCGCGTTGATTCCCAACACATTTTGAACGCAGATTGTACCTGTCGGAAGAGCGTTTGCGCCCGTTGTCGCACAAGTTCTCGTACCGGCGGGAACGCCGGCTATCGCGCTTGCGGGAGCGTTTCCGGGGGCGGCGGCGATATTCGCCAGCGTGGTTACGCGCCCTTTTAAATATCGAAAAATCCCGTTTCGGGCTTCTTGCGTATAAACCAGACGATTGCGCGAAAGCCCGCGAGATTCGCGTTTGCCTTCGTATGAAAAGAAGAAAAATGTGCGGTCTTTCATAATCGGACCGCCGAGCCTGCCGCCGAATTGATTACGAATTAAAGGCTCGCGCGGAAGACTTTTTCCGGTAACGGTATCAACGGTTGCGTTGTTAAAAAATGTGTTCGCGTTAAAAATCGTATTGCGGTGAAAAAGAAAAAGCGAGCCGCGAAAATTGTTTGTACCGGAAGCCGTAATTGCGTTAATCTGCGCCGTTCCGCGTCCGAATTCCGCCGAAGGCAAAGAAGTTGTCACGCGAAACTCGCCAATGCTCTCGACGCTTACGGGAATTACTCCGAGAGTAATGTTTGCAGGAGTTTTAAGAAAATTATCCGAAGCGTTCACGCCGTCAACAGTGAGGTTATTTGCGACCGTGCGGTTGCCGTTAATCGAAAATCTCGTTGTCTCGCCGTCAGAACCCGTTTTGGTCTGAACGCCTGCTTGCAGTGCGGTTAATTCAAAAGGATTGCGCCCGTCAAGCGGCAGTTCGAGAATTCTCTGGCGGTCAACGACATCTCCGACTTCAGGGTTTGACGTATTGATTACTTCCTGCGCCTCGCTTGCGTTAACCGTTATTTGTTCCGTTACCGTGCCGACTTCAAGATCAATATTGACATTCGAAACCGTTGCGACTTGAACAACGACATTTTCGACGGAAGTTTTCTTAAATCCGGTCGCTTCCGCCGTAACTTTGTAAGTTCCCGGTTTTACTTCAGGCACGACAAAAACGCCTTCTTCCGAAGATGTCGCCTGTAAAGTCTCGCCTGTGCCGATATTATTAATCGTCAGCGAAACATTCGGCACAACTTGTCCCTGCGGGTCTTTAATTGTTCCTTCAATTCGCCCGCGCACCGCCTGCCCAAAAATTAACGCTTGAGAGCAAATAACAAAAGCAAGGGCAAACATTAAAATATTGTTTTTCGGCTTCATATTTTTCTTTTCAATTTTTCAAATTTAAATTCACTTCTACTTTATTGGGACATTTAATTTGTCGGCTTCCGGTGAAGGAGCTGTTTCGAGGTAAAGCGCTCAATGTCGAAAACCTGAGCAAACGCTTGCTGCAGTCATTTTTCAAGCGATAAAAGTGCGGATGCGAGGGGTTAAGCCGCCTTTGATTTTGTCGCTGCTTCTTTTGAACCGAGCATTAGCACAAGCAAAATAGTCAATTCCAATCTAATAGTCAATTGCCTATTCGCTTCTCTGCGACAAAAATCGCCGGTTTGTCAGGTTTATCCGATTGTGCGGAAAGCAAGGATTTTTTAAAGTTTGAAAAGAGTGAGGCGATGGCGATAATACGGAAGATTATCGCCATCGCTTCGGTTGACAACTGCTTTTTAGAGCATTTTGCAAGGCATAAATTTATTTGGACATCAAACGCGCTTTTCCGGCTTGAGCTTCCGTATATGCGCCGCCTTTGACTTCGCCGATTGTAATCGCTGCTTGATACGCCTTTAAAGCCTCGTCATTGCGGTCGTAAAACTCATAAATCCGTCCCAAAGCGACGTGAGCCTGCGAAAGCAGATATTTATAATCTTCGCCCGCAGCGGCATCAATCGCGCCGCGATAAAAGGCTTCGGCTTTTTTCAAACGCTCATCGCGCACCGCTTCGTCAATTGCTTCGGTGGCAGATTTTCCCGCCGTCCGTGCCAGCGCAAAGAAAATTCGCGGCTCGCCTTTGTAAACATTTAACAGTTCTTTAAGCCGGTTCTCCGCCTTGTCATAGTCTCTCAGATTGATCATCTGTTCGGCTTCTCTGAGATTTTTAACAAGCTCGTCGTCTTTCGACTCAACCGCCGAATCAACTCCTGCGTTTTTTTCCTCGCCGCGCTTACTGCGGCGCGCGGCAAGCTCAGCGAGTGCCTGATTGCGCACAATTTCGGTTTCTTTGAGCCGCGCTTTTTCTTTTGCGGCGTCAAACGTCTGAATCATATCGGTCAGTGAACTTGCTACGTCGAAGCCGGAGCCTTCCAAACCGCGCAGCCGGTCAGCGAAGAAAAACACCAGAACCGCGCCGTCCGAGTATGCTTCCGAAAGCGTCAATAAAGTTTCTTTTTCAATCGCTTTTTTGGCTTGATCTAAATTTGCTCTTACCGTCGCTTTTTCCAGTTCTGTTTTAACCTGCACTATTTTGGCGCGCGCTTCATTTGTGACTTCGGCAATTTTTTCCGACTCGATTTGCTTAGCGTCCGCCGCGACGACCAGCGAACGAGCGACGGCGAGATAAACATCGGGCGAAACAGTCGCGCCGCTTTTCGACAAATCATCGAGCAGCGTGCGAATCGCTTCTTTTTGCACGGTGATTTCTTTGGCGTTTTTGAAAACGAGCGCGTCAATCAAATACTGCAAATAAGCGCGGCGCAATTCGCTCGATTCCGGCGGTTTAACGTCCGTCGCAACTGTCGCGTAATAATCGTCGCCAATCACTCGCAATTTGACCGTTCCGGGAACGGCGAGCAAATCAGGCACGACATAAAAATTTCTGGCGCGTTCGCGCATTTCAACCGTCTGCATCGCCGGTTTTTTGCTTTTTTCTTTGGCGGGCTGCGCTTTAGTCGTGATTCGCTCAAAATAAACCGTCTGCGGGCGCGTGTTGAGAAACGAGGTTAATTCGCGCACCATCGTCGAAACTTCGGGTCTCAACTGATCGCCGAAAGCCTTATACTGGATAAGCAAATCGGACACTTTCTCGCTCAAGCGCATTATTCGCTTTGGTTCAGGTTCAAACTGTGCTGAATAAAACTCCTTTACAAGCGGTGCAAAATCCAAAACTTCGAGCAGACCGGCGGGCAATTCGGTGCTGCGCGCGGGAGTTAAAAAATCGGGAGGTTGTCCGAGCGCGTAAGCGAGCGAAACATAACGCGCGGCTTGCTCGCTCGGCGGAGCTTCGATTCTCTGCCCGGATTCGGATTTCGAGTAGATTTTGTTGCGCTCGTAAAAAGCCCGCAGGCGGCGCTGCAAATCAGGGTCAATCGTTTTCAGATCGTTTTGTAATTCCGTGCGGAAAACAGAATTTTGCCTGCTCTCGAAACCAGCCGCTTCGAGCGCCGTCATTACCGAAATCAGACGCGCGTCGGGCTGGATTTTAATTCCGAATTCGGACAAATCAAACGCTTTCGGCGTTTGCGCCAACGCCGGATTCGCTGCAAAACATAAAAGCAGAAAGAAAAATAAATGCTTTTTCATAACAAGTTGTAATTTTAGAATTTATCGCCAAACGAAAAGGATAAATGCGATTATTAAAAGATGCCGCCGGACGCCGAAACAGATGCACACGGAAAAAGACGCCGCAAGGCGAAAGATAAATTCATTTCGTCCTGCGGCGTCTTTTGAATTTGTAATATTTTTATTTGTAGCTGTTTAAGGCTTCCTGTTCGTCGTCGTAAGTGTCGAAAACGGTTAAAAGCTTGGTGATTGCCAAAAGGTCGCGCAATTTTTGCGTCAATTTCAAAAGCTTTAATTGCCCCTGTTCTTTGTTGATCGCGGTAAAGCTCGAAACCAGCTCGCCGATGCCGCTCGAATCAATGTAGCCGACGCCGCCCAGATTGAGCAAAATTTTCTTTTTGCCTTCTTCGAGCAACCGGCGAATCGCGGTTCTCAGCGCAACGCTGCCTTCGCCAATCGTAATTCGTCCGCTCATATCAAGCACGGTGACATCTCCGGCTTGTCTTTCGTTGATGGTTAGTTCTGCCATAAATTTCTCCTGTTTTAAACTCCGATTTCCTTTTTAGAATAAAATTAAAGGTTTTTTGTCATTGTAACAACGCTGCCGCCCGCTTGCCAGCGAACTTCGTCCATAAACGAGCGCATTAAAAACGCGCCGCGCCCCGATTCTTTCAACAAATTCGCCGGGTCGGTCGGGTCGGGAAGATGCTCGAAATCAAATCCCGCGCCTTCGTCCCGAATCGTAATCTCAAACCGCTGCGGCGTTGTCTCAAACGAAATCCGAACCTGCTTTGTTTCGTCGAGTTGATTCCCGTGTTTGACGGCGTTGGCGACCGCCTCGCGAACCGCCAAATCAATTCCGAACAACGCCCCTTCATCAACGCCAGCCTCAGTTACGGCTCCGGCAACAACTTCCGCAGCCTGATCAATTGATTCGATGCGGCTGGGCAAAACGATTTCTTTATTTTCTGCGCTCACGCTCGTTCTAAAAATTCTTTCCGGCAATTTTCTTCTCGTTTCAATATTTTGCGGCAGAAAACGGTGTAACACGGCAATCCGCCGAGTGTCAAGAGAGTTCGAATAAAACCTCCGGAGTTTACGACTGAGAAAAAATCTTTACACACATTTAATTGCAATAATAATCCGGTTTCTTGACATCGGGCGGCGGCTTCAAATAGTCTGGACGGTCAGCCACCGCATTTTTCGGCGGTTTTTGAAAACGCTCATTATCAGAACTTAATATTTTATAAATCAATGGTTAAAGAAGAATTAAAGAATCTCATCGTGCAGAAAGCGGCGCGCATCGGCGTCATCGGTCTCGGCTATGTCGGTCTGCCGCTGGTCGTCGAATTTGCCCGCAAAGGCTTTTCCGGTATCGGTTTTGAAGTTGACGAGCGAAAAGTCGCCGAAATCAATGCCGGACGCTCCTACATTCCCGATGTTCCGACCGCGCACGTCGCCGAATCGGTTTCCGCCGACCGTCTGCAAGCGACTACGGATTTTTCACATTTAAAATCTTGCGATGTAATAATCATTTGCGTCCCGACACCGCTTCGCAAAACCAAAGACCCCGATATGAGCTACATTATGGCGGCGTCGGAAAAAATTCAGGAAAATTTGCGTCGCGGTCAATTAATAGTTCTCGAATCCACGACTTATCCGGGAACGACCGACGAAGTTTTGCTTGCCGATTTTGAAAAACAGGGATTCAAATTAGACGAAGATTTTCTGCTCGCCTTTTCGCCGGAAAGAGTTGATCCGGGCAATCCGCAATTTTTAACGCACAACATCACAAAAGTCGTCGGCGGCGTGACGGACGATTCGACCGAGGTTTCCGCCCTTCTCTATTCGCAAATCGTCGAAACAGTTCATCCGGTTTCGTCTGCGCGCGTCGCGGAAGCCTGCAAATTGTGGGAAAACACTTTTCGCGCCGTCAATATCGGAATGGCAAACGAAATGGCGAAGCTCTGCAACACGCTCGGCATTGACACCTGGGAAGTCGTTCGCGCGGCTGGCACAAAGCCTTTCGGATTTATGGCTTTTTATCCCGGTCCGGGAATCGGCGGACACTGCATCCCGCTCGACCCGCATTATCTTTCGTGGAAAGCGCGGCAGCACGGTTTTGATTCGCGTTTTATCTCGCTTGCCGAAGAAGTCAATTCTTCGATGCCTCAGCATGTTCTTAATCTCGTCCGCGACGCGCTGAATGATGACGGCAAGGCTTTAAAGAATTCAAAAGTTTTAATTCTCGGCGTCGCTTACAAAAAAGACATTGACGATATGCGCGAATCTCCGGCGCTTTCAATCATTGATTTGCTCCGAGCGAAAGGCTCGGATGTGACGTATCACGATCCGTTCGTCGCGGAAGTTACGTTTGATCATTCGCACACTTTGGGACATGGGCAACCGCTTTATAACGCGGAATTAACCGACGATTTAATCAAAAGCGCGGATTGCGTCGTAATCGTAACCGAACATTCGGGAGTTGATTACAAGCGAGTTTGCCAGTTTGCGCCGCTCGTTGTCGATACCAGAAACGCTCTTACAAAAGAAACACGCGGCGACAGCCGCGCCAGAATCGTTAGGCTATAAACAGCCGCTCGTCGCTCGTTGTCAGTTGTTTTTTGTCTTCTGCAACGAACGACGAACAACGAACGACGAACAAATGCTAAAAGTTTTAAACATCGTCGGTGCGCGACCGAATTTTATGAAAGTTGCGCCGATTGTCGCGGAAATGAAGCGGCGGGAAAACGAATTCCTGCCGCTTCTCGTTCATACGGGGCAGCATTACGATGCCGCGATGTCAGATTCCTTTTTTACGGATTTAGGAATGCCGCGACCGGATGTTTATCTCGGCGTCGGTTCGGCTAGCCACGCGGCGCAGACGGCGCGCGTGATGATTGAATTCGAGCCGGTCTTATTGCGGGAAAAACCGGATTGGGTGCTGGTCGTCGGTGATGTCAATTCAACTTTGGCTTGCGCGCTGGTCTGTTCAAAATTGGGCGTCAGAGTAGCGCACGTCGAAGCCGGGCTTCGCTCGCGCGACCGGCAAATGCCCGAAGAAATCAACCGTATTTTAACCGACCAAATTTCGGATTTGCTTTTAACGCCTTCACCCGATGCCGATGAAAATCTCGCTGCCGAAGGAATCGCGCAGGAAAAAATAAAATTTGTCGGGAACGTGATGATTGATTCGCTTTTCGAGAATTTGCGGCGAGCAGAAGAATCGAAAATCCGTTCCGAATTAAAGCTCGAAAATCAGGATTACGCCGTTTTAACACTGCATCGCCCGTCGAACGTTGACGAACGACAACCTTTTGAACAAATCCTAAACGCGCTTGAAGCAATTTCCCGGAAATTGCCGGTGATTTTTCCCGTTCACCCGCGAACAAAAAATCGGATTGCCGAATTCGGTTTTGCGGCTAGAATCGAAGCCAACGAGAATTTGCGTTTGATCGAGCCGCTCGGTTATCTGGATTTTTTGCGGCTTTACAGCGGCGCGCGTTTTGTCTTAACCGATTCCGGCGGTTTGCAGGAAGAAACTACGGCTTTGAAAATCCCATGTTTGACCTTGCGTGAAAATACGGAACGCCCGGTAACGGTAAGTTTGGGAACAAATCGTGTTGTCGGAACTGACCCCGAAAAGATAAAAAGCGCGGCGTTTGAAATTTTAAATCAAGCGGCAACGAAAAAAGCGCAGATTCCGCCGCTCTGGGACGGCAAAACCGCCGGGCGCATCTGCGATGCTTTGCTTAATTTTCCGAATTGAATTTTTCCGCTTTTTATAATCCTACATTCTCGCCAAATATTCGACGATTAACACCAATCCGGCTATCGAAGCAACGAACAAAATACTGAAAAATAAAATATGGGGTAAGCGCCAGATTCTTTTATGGCAAACGCGACAGCTCAACTGCCAATGAGACATTTTTCTGGCACAATAAGGGCATTTCATAGCTCAAAAATTCAAAAGCGGGGTTTTGCTAGGTAAAGCTTAATTTCTTTTAACATATCATAACATTTAACTTCGCTTTTGAGACAAATTACGTTCAGTGTCTTTTATTTTCTCATTGAGAGATGATAACTTTTGTGATTCAGCTCACTTCACACTGAAAATCCTGATTTGCGAGCGTTTTTATGAAGCGAAAATTTGTGTTGCTAGCGTTGTTCGCTTTTCTTTTCGGATTTTTTTCCGCCAAAAATCCGGTTTCATCTCAAAACGAAAAAACCGGACGAGAAATCGAACCGCTCGCGCGTCAAGCCGTCGCTTTCGCCGTTTCCGAGCCAGTCGGCTCGTTTGCGCCCGCACGACCGGAATCGGGTAAAACCAGCCGCCGGATCGAAAAACTTCAAGAAGCGAAAGAAATCAAAAACAAAGAGCGCGTTCGCGTCGAAGCTCCAAACGCATTGCACGATGCCGACAACGCTCTCGCGCAATTTCTAGCCGAGCAGATGCCCGCGTCCGGTTTGAGTTTCGACGGTTTATCGAGCAACGACAACGCCGCCGCTTACGGTTTTCGCCCGGTTCCGCCCGACCCGACCGGCGATGTCGGACCGAACAATTATGTGCAGGCGGTCAATGTTCTCGTCCGCGTTTACGACAAAGCGGGCAACGCCGAAACGCCGCCTTTTAAATTGAGCAGCTTGTTTGCGCCTCTAAACACCCCGTGTTCGCGCCGCGACGACGGAGACCCGATTGTTCAGTACGACCAATTGGCAGACCGTTGGATTTTGAGCCAGTTTTGCACTGTGCAACCGCCGTTCAGACAGATGATTGCCGTTTCCAAAACCGGCGATCCGGCGGGAAGTTATTTTATCTACGAATTCGTGATGCCAAGTTTCAGGCTCAACGATTACCCGAAATTCGGCGTCTGGCGCAACGCTTATTTTATGACCACCGACCAATTTGTCGGCAGCGATTTTACCGGAACCGGCGCATTTGCGTTTGACCGCGAAAAAATGCTCGCAGGCAATCCGGCTGCGGGTTATGTTTATTTCGATTTGGCTTCGCCGTCGCTCGTTCGGCTCGGCGGAATGCTCCCGGCGGATTTGGACGGTTTACAGCCGCCGCCGGAAAACGCGCCGGGAATTTTCGTTTCTTATAC
>DASVQU010000114.1:0-4007 GCA_036388995.1 Pyrinomonadaceae bacterium
TATTACCAAATAAGACCCTATTTGGATAAAGAAGCCCAAGCCCAACTTTTAGAAACTTATAAGAATTATAGCTCATTTTTAAATGGGCTAATTAACAAAGGGAATCCCAAAGAAATGCTAGGTAAAGAAGAGGAATCTTACAAAAGTTTTAAATCTTATTTTGGCGAAATTTTGTACGAAAATTTATTTGAGAAAAGTAATTACGTTTATGAACCTCCGTCAATGAGTATTTCCTAAATATAATTATCTTATTTTAAAACATGAATATCAGTTATAACTGGCTGAAAGATTTAGTAGAAATTGATTTGTCGCCGCAGGAAACGGCGGAGAAGTTGACGAGCGTCGGTTTAGCGGTCGAAGGCATTCATCCGCAGGGCGACGATTTTGTTTTGGACGTTGATTTAACGTCGAATCGCGGCGATGCGCTGTCGCATTTAGGCACGGCGCGCGAATTGGCGGCGATTCAAAACGCAAAATTAAAATCCGAAAATTCGACGAACAACGAACAACGAACAACGAACGCAAATCTCGTCACGATTGAAGACGCGGATTTGTGTCATCGTTTTACGGCGCGGATTATCAGAAATGTGAAAATCGGCGCGTCGCCCGAATGGTTAGTGAAACGGCTCGAAGCTGTTGGTCAGCGTCTGGTAAATAATGTGGCGGACATTACGAATTATGTAATGCTCGAACTCGGAAATCCGATGCACGCTTTTGATTTTAATAAATTGGCGGGAAATCGGATTGTCGTTCGGCGGGCGAAACCGGGCGAGGCGATGAAAACGCTTGATGAAGTCGAGCGTAAATTCGACCGCGAAATGCTGTTGATTTGCGACGCGGAAAAGCCCGTTGCGGTCGGCGGCGTGATGGGCGGAGAGTTTTCGGGCATTTCGGAAGAAACAACCGACGTTTTGCTCGAAGTCGCTTATTTCAAACGCGAATCAATTCGCCGGACTTCTCGTGCGCTCGGTTTAACGACCGAAGCGGCTTATCGTTTTGAACGCGGCGTTGATGTGGAAAATCTGATTCGCGCTTCAAACCGTGCTACGGAATTAATCTGTGAATTAGCGGGCGGCGAAGCGGGCGAATTTATTGACGTTTATCCGAATCCGCAGCCGCTTGTGGAAATTCCGTTTCGCGCTTCGCGCGTCAAAGATTTGACGGGTTTGGAAGTCGAGGCGGAAAAGATATTACAAATTTTGACCGCGCTCGGTTTTAAAATGCGCGAAAACGCCGAGGCGGAAAGTATCACTTTTGTCGCTCCGACGTGGCGGCACGATGTTTCGATTGAAGAAGATTTGGTTGAAGAAATTGCGCGACACGCGGGTTATGAGAATATCGCCGAAGAGTTGCCGCCCGCTTTCGGAGCGGGCGAATATCAGCCTGCCGAGCCGCAAAAGAAGGCTCTTAGGCAAACTCTGGCTGATTTGGGATTTAACGAAGCGGTTTCTTACAGTTTTATTGACACTAGACACGACGAGACGTTTGAGCTGCTTCCGGGCTTGATTGACGAATTTGCCTCTGAGAAGTTTGTCGCTCTGCGGGATTCAATTATCGAAGGCGCGGTCAGAATGCGCCCGACTCTGCTTGCCGGATTGCTAGAATCGGTCAGAACCAATTTCAATTTCGGCGAAAGAAATCTTAAATTGTTTGAAATCGGAAGAGTTTTTGCGGGGTTCGGCGGCGAAGGCGCGCTGCCAACCGAAAAAGAATCTTTCGCTCTGGTTTTGACCGGGGGCGAAAGATTTGCCAATCACGCCGAATCCGACATCGAGCTTGATTTTTATTCAGTCAAAGGCGCGCTCGAAGCCGCTGTTTCGGCGATGCGTGTGCCGGAGTTGGAATTTCGTGCGGCTCGCGTCAAACATCTGCGTGAAGGACAATCGGCGGAAATCTATTTTGACGGAGACAAAATCGGAACTGTCGGCAGACTTGCCGAAGAGATTGGGGCAAATTACAAATTCCGCCAGCCGGTTTTCCTCGCCGAAGTTGATTTAAAAAAACTGCTCACGGCAAAAACGGAACCGATTTTGTATCGTCCATTGCCGCGGTTTCCGGCTATCACGCGAGACGTTTCGTTTCTCATCAAACGGGCGGTTTCGTTCGGCGAGATTCGGGATTTTGTGCGCTCGCAGAATTTTGAATTATGCCGGAACATTAAATTTGTAGGAATTTACGAAGGCAAAGGCATCGCCGACGATGAGCGCTCGCTGACCGTCAGACTCGAATATCGTTCGGACAATCTGACGCTTCAAGACGAAGATGCTGAAACGGTGCATCGGCAAATTGTCGCGGCAATCGAGGAAAAATTTGGGGCGAAGCTTCGTTTTTAAGCTATTGTTAAGGAAAATCCTTTTAATAAAGGCGGAGGCTTGCTTTATTTCGCAAAATCATCGCATAATCAGGCGATTATTAATGCAATAAAGTAAAGATTATTGGAGATAAACGATGGGCGGATTACCCGGTTTAGAAAAATTTTCGCATCTTGAAGACAAGATTTATCGCACCATCGAAGTCGCCAAGAATTTGCGCGAGGAAAAAGATCGTCTCGAAAAGGAAATGTCTTCGATTCGGCATCAGGTCAACAGTCTGCTCGAAGAAAAATCCCGGCTCGAAGAACAAGTCGAGCGTCTTTTGTCCGAACGCGACACAATTCGTTTAAAGGTCGAAGCTATGCTGGACGCAATCGCGGTGATTGACCCGGAAATGGCTGAAGTGATGCGCAGATGAAAAACGATGGAAACGGTTTTATGATTGGCAGCAACCGCAATAAAAACGAACCTCCTCAATCAATCCGAGTCGAGATTTACAATCAAACTTACAGCATTCGCTCCGACGGCGACAGCGAATATATTATGCGGCTCGCCGATTTTGTTGACGAGCGGATGCGCGAGATCGCGCACGGAACTTTGACCGTTGATTCGCTCAAAGTGGCGATTTTAGCCGCGCTGCATATCGCCGACGAATTGCATCGGTTGAAATCCGTCCATGAATCGGTTGACCAGCAGCTCGCTTCGCGGAGCGCCGAATGCGCCGAAATGCTCGACCGTTTGTTAAAGCCGCAAACCGGAAGTCTCGAACCGCCGCAGAATCTGCCAAGCTAAAAAAGTCAAGTTTAAAATTGAATAAAAAGGCGTTTGAGGGGCTTTATTACAGGCGTTTCGGCGTGATATTATAAAAATTGACAGAGGGCTTTAATGCTTTCTGCGAGGCGCGTGTACCGAAAGTACAACGATTGAGCCAATGTCGTAATTTATGGGAGGCTGACGCCGTTAATCCGTGCCGCTTTCAGCGAAAGGCGACTAATGATTGCGGCTTAATCAAAAGCCACCCACCTGTTGAGAACAGGTTCAATTACGGCTTCCGGCACGGCTTTCGCGGAACCCTTTGTCAGTAATAAGTAATAAGTAATAAGTAATAAGCGAAAACATAAACTTATTACTTATTACTTATTACTTATTACTTTTTTATGAGGATTTTATTTATCGGCGACGTTTTCGCGCGTCCCGGCAGGCAGGCAGTTATCGAGCGCATTCAGGATTTGCGCGAGCAGTATAAAATCGATCTGGCGATAATGAATTGCGAAAATGCGGTTCACGGCTCTTCGATCACCGAACCGGCGGCAAAAGAATTGTTTCAACACGGAATTGATGCGATGACCGGCGGCAATCATAGTTTTGACAAACCCGAATCCGCAGTTTATTACCAGAAAGAGCCGCGTGTCATTCGTCCGGCAAATTATCCGGCAGGAACGCCCGGCAGCGGAGTTTACATAGGCGAAACGAAACAAGGCGCGGCGTTTGCCATAATGAATTTTATCGGGCGCGTGTTTATGGCTCCGAACGCCGATTGCCCGTTTCGCACTGCCGATGCAATCATCAATTCTCTCCCTGAAACAGTCAAAGTCCGTTTGGTTGATATTCACGCCGAAGCGACGAGCGAAAAATGCGCGATGGGCTGGTTTCTCGATGGTCGCGTTTCGGCGGTCGTCGGCACGCACTCGCACA
>DASVQU010000115.1:0-23830 GCA_036388995.1 Pyrinomonadaceae bacterium
ACGGGAACAGATGATGAGAACGCGGGAGCAACCGAAGTTAACGGACAATTGATAAACCCGACCGGAATCGGTCGCAACGCGGAACAGGAAAACACCGGAAACGCCGAATCAAAAAAGGGCGATAAAAACAAAAAAACGACAACAGGGATAATCGAAGGAAAAGAAAAAGCCAAAAATCGGCGGGAAACGAGCTTAAAATCAAAAGATTCAGACCCCGACAAATCCGATCCGAAAAGCAATCAGGACGAGCCGAAAGCCAAGAAACGCGATTCCGATAACAGCGAAGACAACGGAAAGGACAAACCGAAGAAAAAATCGAATAAAAGCGAGTGATTATATCGCCGTCGAGAGTACAACCTGAAAAGCTTGTACTCTCATTTTCTTTCACGGCGCGCTGCCAATCAACCGTTTTCCAACATTTCTTCAAATGCTTTTAACGCTGCTCGCTCAACTTCGCGCAAAGGAACGTCGAACTCAATGGCAGCCGTTCGGCATTGTTCGTATTCCGGCGCGGCTTTTAAGATTTTGCCGTTTGATTTAGCAGCTTTGACATCAATTGCGCCGAAAACGGTTTCAACCCGAACTGTTTCGCGCGGCAAAGCATGGCGTTTGATTTCGGTTTCGCGCACGCCGAGTGTTGAAGTCTCTCGAAATAATAATTGTAAAAACTTTTCTTTATCTGCGGCGCGACACAAAATCGAAATCTGCACGGCAGGGCGCGATTTTTTCATCACAATCGGCGCGAACCAAACATCAAGAGCGCCAGCCGCAAAAGCTCTTTCCAATACAAAACCCGAAATCTCAGGCGACAAATCGTCAACGTTCGTTTCAAGCAAAGTTAGTTTTTCGATTTGTTCGTTGTTCGCTGCTTGTTGTTCATCATTCGTTTCGCCCAGCATCAGGCGAAGCACGTTTGGAAAATCTTTGTATTCGCGCGAGCCTGCGCCGTAGCCTGTTTTTTCGATTTGTAAATCGTCAAGAACGCCGAATTCTTCGCAAACAGTCGAAATTATAGCCGCGCCGGTCGGCGTTAAAAGCTCGCCGGTGATTTCAGTCGAATAAACGGGGGCGCGCTTTTCTTTTAATAATTCGACGACTGCGGGCGGCGGGACTGGAAAATTGCCGTGCGCCATTCGGACAAAACCGCTCCCGACGTTTAATTTTGAAGAAACGAAACGTTCGACGCCGAGCATTTCAAAACCGACGCACGCCCCGACGACATCCAAAATCGCATCCATCGCGCCGACTTCGTGAAAATGCACTTTTTCGACCGCAATTCCGTGAACGCGAGCTTCGGCTTCGGCAAGTTTGGAGAAAATTTGAATCGCGCGCCTTTTAACCGTTTCGCTCAAACCCGAATCTGAAATGATTTTTTCGATTGTGTGAAGATGCCGGTGCTGATGCTCGTGCGGAATGGTAACGCGCGCGAAATTCGCGCTGATGCCCGAACGGTCAACTGTGGAAAATTCGATTTGCCAGCCATCGAGATTGAGCAATTTTAATTGCTCGATTAATTTGTCGCGGTCAATTCCGAGCGCGACGAGCGCGCCCAAAATCATATCGCCGCTCGCGCCCGCAAAACAATCGAAATACAAAGTTTTCATCCCGCCGATTGTATCAAAGAAAATTAGAGTAAAAAGCGGAAAAATTTTCTCTTTAAACTTTTATTTAAAAGGAGTATTTTCTATCTGGGAATCCTCTTGTTGCCCGCATCATTTAAACTCGACCTTCCGCAGCAATTAAAAATCTATGCAAGACAGAAGACAGCATTCCCGTTTGAGCGTCGCAAGCGAGCTTTGGATTGGACAAGACGGCATTTTCACCCGCGCCGATGAAAAACTTTCGGATTTAAGCGTTGGCGGAGCTTTTATTGAAACCGCGCAGCATTATTCAGTCGGCAGCGTCTTGAGTCTTCGTTTTAAATTGCCCGAAGCCGGGCGTTTTCTGACCTGCACGGCGATTGTCAAAAACTCGCGCGACGGTCAGGGTTTCGGCGTTCAATTTTTGGATTTGTCGCCGGACGACCGCTGGCTGCTCGATTCTTACATTCAAAAACAGCGTCTCGAATTTGCTTATTGATTCAATTAGTTTTTTCGGTAAATCGTTCTCTCATATTGCATTTTCTCCGAAATCGAATTAAAGTTTGCGCGATTGTTTTTCGATTTTGAAAAGGAGAATTAGAAATGTTGAAAAAAATCGGTTTTTCATTGTCAGTTGTATCTTTGGTTTTGATTTTGACAGGTTCGGACGTTTTCGCCCAAGCCCGGATTCAATTCCGGCGGGGCAGCAATTCGGCGTCCATCAGCGGCAGCTTAGCGGCAAACGGGATGAGAAGCTATGTTTTGCGCGCCCGCCGTGGTCAAACTCTGACGGCTACTTTGAGTTCAGGGAACGGCAGAGTTGATTTTACGCAAGGCAATTTGCACGATTCACAGTTTAGCCGTGTGCTTGATCGAAACGGCGACGTTTATATTGACATTGACAATCACGGCAACCGCGCAACTAGATTTACTTTGACCGTTTCGATTCAGTAAAACTTTAACGATTTCACAAAAAAAGCTACGCGGTTTTCCTAACAGCGTAGCTTTTTTGCCTTTAAAGCCCGTCGCCCGTTATACTTTTTGTTTTTTATCGAACAAAAGGACAATTCAATAAAGTGAATCTTTTAGAACTGCAAACAGAATTGCGCGAACGAGTGCGCGAAGCCGCGCTCGAAAATTTCAACGTCGAGCTGGCGCAAATCGCTTCGGAAGTCCCGCCGCGAATCGAGCTGGGAGATTTGGCATTTCCCGTCGCGTTTGAAATCGCCAAACAAGTCAAACAGCAAACCGGCGAAAAACAAAATCCAAGAAACATAGCCGAACGATTAAAAGAAGCGCTCGAAAAATCGGAATCGGTCGCGCGCGTCGAAGTCGCCGGAGCGGGTTATCTCAACGTCTTTTTCGACCGCGCTAAATTCTTGAAGGAATTCGCCGACGCGGAAGCTCTCCCTAAATTAAAACTTTCAGACGACTCGGCGCGCCCGAAACGAATGGTCGAACACACTTCGGTCAACCCAAACAAAGCCGCGCACATCGGTCACGTCCGCAATTCAGTTTTGGGCGATACGTTTGTCAGAATCTTGCGCGCCAACGGCGACAGAACTGAAGTGCAAAATTATATTGACAACACCGGCGTCCAAGTCGCCGATGTCGTCGTCGGTTTCGTTCATCTGGAAAATAAAAATCTCGCGCAAATCAAACAACTCGCTGAAAATTTAAAAACCGAAGGCAAATCATTCGATTATTATTGCTGGGATTTATACACGCGAGTCGGGCTGTTTTACAAAGAAAACGAAACGGAAAATCTGAAATTGCGCGCCCAAATTTTGCACGAATTGGAATCGGGCGCGGGCGACATTTACGAGCTGGCGGATTATGTCGCCACCCGAAACGTCGAATGTATTCTCGACACAATGGAGCGGCTGGATATTCGTTACGATTTGCTGCCGCGCGAATCTGAAATTTTACATCTGCATTTCTGGCAAACGGCGTTTGAAAAAATGCAGGAGTTGGGCGTAATTCGTTTTGAAACCGAAGGCAAAAACGCGGGCTGTTGGGTGATGCCGTTCGGCGATTACACCGGAACCGACGAACACGACGCAGACAAAATTCTCGTCCGCTCAAACGGAACCGTCACTTACACGGGCAAAGACATCGCGTATCAAATGTGGAAATTGGGCTTGCTAGGTTTGGATTTTAATTACAAGCTTTTCCACACTTACCCGGATGGCAGACAAGTTTGGGTGACGATAAAAGAATCGGGCGACGCGAGTGCGCCGAAATTCGGAGCAGGCGAAACGGCTTATAATGTGATTGATTCGCGCCAATCTTACCCGCAGGAAATCGTCAAAAAAGGTGTAGCCGCAATCTCGCCCGAAAAAGGCGAGCGGGCATCGGTTCATTTGGCTTATGAAATGGTCGCGCTCTCGCCAGCCGCCGCTGAAGAGCTTGGTTTTAAATTAAGCGAAGAAGATAGAAAACGTCCGTTTATCGAAATGTCCGGGCGCAAAGGCTTGGGCGTCAAAGCCGACGATTTGATCAATCGGCTGGAAGAAAATGCTTTGCGCGAAGTCGAAGCCAGACACGCCGTTTTATCCGAAGCGGAAAAACAAATGACCGCGAGCCAAATCGCCGTCGGCGCGCTGCGTTATTTTCTTTTAAAATTTACGCGCAACACAATTATCGTTTTCGATTTCGCCGAAGCTCTTTCATTTGAAGGCGAAACCGGACCTTATTGCCAATACGCAGCGGTTCGCGCCAATTCGATTTTTAGAAAGCTCGAAGAAAACGGCGAATCGAGCGCGGCAAACGGAATGCGGAACGCGGAATTGGGAGCAGTCGCGGAAGTTTTATCCAGTGAAATCGGAAACGAGATTTGGTCGCTTTTGACTTTAGCGGCTCGTTTGGAAGAAACCGTTTCTCATTCGGCAAATCAAAATGAACCGGCGTTTTTGGCAAAATTCACATTCGCCCTCGCCAAAGCATTTAATCTTTTTTATCACCGGCATCGAATTATCGCCGAAGAAAATCTTGCGAAACGCGCCGTTTTAATCACCGTAGCCGACATTACCCGGAGACAACTTATTGCTGCGCTTCGGACACTCGGAATTGTAGTGCCGGAAAGAATG
Organism: Pyrinomonadaceae bacterium; assembly: GCA_036388995.1. Taxonomy (GTDB): domain Bacteria; phylum Acidobacteriota; class Blastocatellia; order Pyrinomonadales; family Pyrinomonadaceae; genus JALZCH01. The sequence continues at coordinate 4,670 of DASVQU010000115.1, forward strand.
TAGCACGCGCAGTTTGACAATTTGATAACGAGTTTGTTATCAAAGTTATACCAAGTTAGTTTCCGATGATTCTTTCGTCCGAACAATCTGCCAATGCGTCGTTGCCCGAATTCGGTTGCTGTTGCCGGCGCGCTTTTTAACAGCAGATTTTGCTTTTGAGAGAAGTATCGAAGTTGTTTTCTTTTTTCTCTAATCATACTGCCGGTTTCTAAGTAAACCGGCAGTTTTTGTTTTTTGAATAGAATTTTCTTCGACGAGTGCAGCAGTTTGGCTAGATTTTTGCTTGATTTATTTTTGTTTTGAAAAGGCAATAAAAACCGCTTTTTTCGCTGGCGAAATGCGGATTTTTCGGCAAATTGCCAACAGGATTGAATTGAGATTTATTGTTTAAAATTCGATTTTTTCGCGGATTTTTTAAAAGCTATGCTAATTGTAATGTCGGATAAAGCCGGACAAAAAGATTTCGACCGTGTTATCGAAACAATTGAAAGTTTGGGTTTTAAAGCTAACCTGATTCCGGGCGAACAACAAACGGCAATCGGCATTACCGGAAACGGTGCCGCGTTCGACTCATCAGCTTTTGAGAATTTGCCCGGCGTGGCGAAAACTATTCGATTAACTAAAACCTTTAAGCTCGCCTCGCTTGATTTTCATCCGGCTAAAACAATTGTCAAAATCGGGAAAGCTGCTGTCGGCGGTGACGAATTAACAATAATTGCCGGAGTTTGCTCGGTTGAAAACCGCGAGCAGCTTTTTGCGGTTGCCAAAACCGTCGCTCGCAGCGGAGCGCGTCTTTTTCGCGGCGGCGCGTTTAAACCGCGAACGAATCCCTACGCTTTTCAAGGCTTGGGAGAGCCGGGCTTACAAATGCTCGCTGAAGTGCGCGAAGAATTCGGACTGCCGATTGTTACCGAAGCGTTGGATGAAAGAGGCGTGGATTTGGTCGAAAAATACGCCGACTGCATTCAAATCGGCGCGCGCAATATGCAGAACTTTTCGCTTCTCAAGCGCGCCGGGCAATCCCGTCTGCCGGTTCTGCTCAAACGCGGAATGTCGGCGACGCTCGACGATTTGCTGTCCTCCGCCGAATACATTTTAGCCGAAGGCAATCCGAACGTAATTTTATGCGAGCGCGGTATCAGAACTTTTTCCGATCATGCCCGGAACACGCTTGATTTATCCGTTGTTCCGGCGATTCGACGCGTGTCGCATCTGTCCGTAATCGTTGATCCGTCACACGGTTCGGGCAAAAATTTTATGGTCGCTCCGCTCGCTCGCGCCGGAGTTGCGGTCGGCGCAGACGGAATTATGGTCGAAATTCATCCGGAACCCGCGAAAGCGCTTTCGGATGGCGCGCAGGCTTTGACGCCCGAACAATATCTCGAACTCGTCGAACAAATCCGAATGATTCACAAATTGATTTCGCAAAAAGAATTCGCTTTTTCGGCTTGATTAAATTTTAAAGTAAATTTATGAAAAGCAGCGAAGAACAAATCACCAGCCGCGACAACGCTCGCTTGAAACACGCGCGGGCTGTCAGAGACGGGCGAATTGAAGGCGAAATCTTTGTTGAAGGCTTGCGGCTTGCCGAAGAAGCTGCGCAGTTTTTGGATATTACAGATTTTTTCTACACGCCGGAATTTGCCGAAACAGCGCGCGGCGAAGAATTGCTAAAAAAATTGCATAATTTTAACGGCGCGGCTGTCAGCCAAAAACTGCTCGAATCAATCTCCGATACTAAGACTCCGCAGGGCGTTGTTCTGCTCGCCCGCAAGCCGAAAACCGGAAGACAAGTTTTAGTAGAAAAACTCAAATCAATTTCCGCGCCGCTTTTTGTCGTTTTGCACGAGCTTAATAATCCGGCAAATGCGGGCGCAATCTTGCGGACGGCGGAAGCTGCGGGCGCTGCGGGCGCAATCTTGACTAGAAAATCGGCTGATGTTTTTTCGCCGAAATCTTTGCGCGGGGCGATGGGCGCGGCGTTTCGTCTGCCGCTCTGGACAAATGCCGATTTCGACGAAGCAATCAATTTTTTCCGCGCAAACAAAATAAAAACGATTTGCGCCGATGTTCGCGCAGAAAAAAAACATACGGAAATTGATTGGCGGGCGGCTTTGGCGTTGGTAGTTGGTTCGGAGGCGCGCGGGCTGACGCCGAAAGAAGTCGGACAAACAGATGAACAAACAAAAATACCGATGAAAGCTCCGGTCGAGAGCCTGAATGCGGCGGTCGCCGCCGGAATTATTTTATACGAAGCAGCCCGCCAGCGAAATTTTTAAAACTCATTTCGAGTTTCGGCTTTTGAGTTTGCCTTTTATCCGCTAAAATAGCGTCGCATTGATAAATATCAGAGCGGCGCTTTTTTATTTGAAGATGGCTGAAAACAACAATCGCCCGGAGCAAAAACAGCAGCCCGCCCCTAAGCGCGGAACTTTCGTCGAACGACTTGTTCAAAAAGCCTTGTCGAGCTTTGGCGGGATTTTTGAGCGTCCGTTTAAATCGGAAACGGAAACCGAACGGCTGCCTTCGACGAGCGATTTGACAGAACGGCTTAAAAAATTGATTGACCGCGGTGTGCGCGAACAAAAAGACGGCAGCCGGATTGCGCCGCATCTGATTCGTTTGAAATACACCTGGGGCGAAACGACCGACGAATTTGAAGCGAATCTGGAAAGATTAAAAAATGAATTGCTCGTCGTCGCAATTGACCACATCAACGATAACCGCTATCGAACAATCGCGCCGGTCAAGCTTGAAGTCAAACCCGACATTTTATCCGAAGGCTTAACGCTCGCTGTCGGATTTGACGCGAGCAACATCTCCGAAGCCGAAAAAGTCGAGATTCCCGCCGAGATTTTCGCCGGGCTTCTGCCCCAGGACAACACTCCGAAGCCACAAAAACCGCAGGAAATCGAAGTCGCGGTTTTCATAGATTTGCCGAGCGGCGGAAGCCGCGAAATCAAACTGCATTTCATTCCAGACGGAAAAACGAATCTAACCGTCGGGCGGAGCAAGGAAAACGATTTGTTTTTGGACGACAAGAGCGTTTCAAAGCTGCACGCTTCGCTCGTGATGAACTCGGAAGGCAAATTGCGCGTCGCCGATGTCGGCTCGACCAACGGAACTTACATTGACAAGGAACGTATTTCTTACGGCAAAGCGTATGGAATCGAGCCTGAAAAAACAGTCGGCTTCGGCGAAGTCAAATGCCGTTTTGAATGGGATTTTTCGTCTTTTGAAAACGAGAACGTTCAAAACCAAACAGGCGAAAGCGATTTTCGAGAAAGCGTTGACGACCTGGAAGAGTCAGAAACTGTTTTTTCAAATGAACCTGAAACGGCGATTCGAGATTCGCTCGTCGAACCGGAAACCGTGAGAAGATCAACCGGCGAACCGGAAACGGTTTTGAGCAATCCGAAAAAAGATTCGGATACCCTGGAAATGAAAACGGATAACTGAGAACTAAAATACAAATATATTAAATTCTCAATTTTCGGTTCTCGATTCTTAATTTAATAATGCTGCTTTTTCTTTTACAATTCAATTTCGCTGAGTTAATCAAACCGCTCGAACGCTATCCGGCGCTGCTCAGCTTGATTTATTTAGCCGGCGTTGCGTTTGTCGTTTTTGTTCTGGTTTTATTTGTCTTATTTAATCGGCGGCGAAAATCGCCGCTTGCGGTCGAACCGGACGAAAATCTGCCCGAAGAAGTCCGCAAACGTTTGGGTGCGCGCAGTGCCAATCGCGCTTTGTGGGTTTTTCGCGTGGTTTTCGTCGCGCTCGCTTTTGCGGTTTTCGGTTTTCACGTTTATTGGGCGTTATACGCGGCGGAAAAAGACCCGCGTTTTGCCGTTTTGGAAAAACGCGACATTCGCGTCAAGCGCGTTTCAAAATCTCAATTAAGCGGCTGGATTTTAGACCGCGACGGCGATTTGAAAGATACTTTCGCCTATTGGAAAATCGACAAAAACAAAGATCAGTCCGGTCGCGAAGACGAGGATTTAGCCAGAGTTTATCCACTCGATAAAGAAATGGCGCATCTTCTCGGCACGGAGCGCGGCACGCCGGGACTCGAATACAGTCTTTTCAAAAACCGCGAAGAACCGACGCCCGAAGCGCTCGAAGTTCTGCTTGACCCGGACATCAAAAAAGACGAAAACCGCGATGTGCGTCTTACGATTGACCACGAATTGCAGCGTTTTGCCTTTGAGCAGCTAAAAGACAAACGCGGCGCAATCGTCGTTTTAAATCCGCAAAACGGCGAAGTTTTGGCGGTCGCCAGCAATCCAACCTTTTCGCTTTACGATGCTCAAGACCGCGAAAAATTCCGCGAAATGGACGCCAATCAGCGAGATCGTCCGCTCGTCAGTCGCGCGATGCGCGAATATTATGTTCCGGGTTCGACGTTTAAAACGTTTACGATGATTTCCGCCTTTCGCGCCGGACGCCAAAATGAGATTTTAAACGCTTATTCAGGCGGTTATGTTCCGTATCGCAATTCGCGGTCGATTACCGACGCGAATGGCGGCTGCGAACCGCCGTTCGGCTGCGGACCGCTCAATATTTTGCAGGCGTTTGAAGCGTCGAGCAACCAGTATTTTTCGCAAATGGCAGTGCTTTTGGGCAGAGATCGGATGGCGGAAACAGCAAGTATTTTTGGCATCGAGGCAGTCGAAAAACCGGAAGACGCGCTGACTGTCGGTTTTATTTCCGAAATCTGGAATGCTTCGTCAAGCCATGTCAAAAACGCCGTTGCGCTGCGCAAATCAACAATCGTCACGGGCAAAGAAATCAGCCTTTACGATTTGGCGATTCAGGGAATGGGGCAAGGTTACGCCGGACAAATGACGCCGTTTCAAATGGCTTTAATTGCTGCGGGTGCGGGCAATCTGAACGGCAATTTGATGAAACCGAAAATTGAATTGGAGCGCGCGCCCGAAGTTTTCTCGAATGTTTTAACTCAGTCGCAAGCCGAACAAGTGCGCTCGATTATGGCTCGCGTGACGGAAGAACCGGGCGGCACGGCGCGGAGCATTATGCCGATATTGGGTCAAGACATTCGCGTCGGCGGCAAAACCGGAACTGCGCAAAAACAAGTACCGGTTTACGACAAAAAAACCAATAAACCGAAATTCATCGTTATCAAACGCCGCAACCGAAAAACCGGAGAAATCACCGAAATCAGGCGAACCGTTTTGGAAAAACGAGTTGACGGCTGGTTTATCGCCATCGCGCCGCTCGAAAATCCGCAAGTCGCAATCGCCGTGATTGTCGAAAACATCGGCAACAGCTCCGGCGGCAGAACCGCCGCGCCGCTTGCCGCCAATATGATTGTCAAAGCCCGGCAGGAAGGTTTATTGGGCGAAGCGATGCGAACCGCGCCGACAAACAATCAACCGGCAACCAGAAAACCTCAACCAACTATTCGCAGAAGATAATGAATAAAAGTCGTCCATCAACACATCTGTTAATTTTGCTGATCATCGCCGCGCTCGCCGCGCTCGGTCATTACACGATTCATTACAGCGCGCTGATTCGCGGCTACGAGACTTCGTGGGCGACGGCGGGCAGAAATTTATTTTTGTTCGTTCCGCTTTTTGCTTCAATTATCATTCTGGCGCGCACGGTTCGTTTTGCCGGAAACTGGACGCTTTTTACGACCGCCGTTTTGTTGTTTTCAATCGGTCTGGTCGGGCAATATCGTTTATTTTCAGACCCGGAATACGTTTCCATCGGCGACAAAGCGCAGGCGCGCGAGCAAAAAATCGAAACGCAGCAGCTTCGCTACATCAAAGAACATTATTCGGCTGAAAAAAAACGCATTATGGGTTTGCCCGCAACTCCGCCAGCGCCCGTCAATCTTGCGGATGAAACGCCGCGCCCGGCACTCGAAGGAATCGGCGATGTTCTCTTTTCCGGCAAAACTTTGATTCCGCTTTTTGCCTTCGCCTGTTTTTTGGGCGCGTTTTTTCTGTTTAGAAAAGATCGCGTTTTAGACTTTTTTCAAAACAACGGTTTTCTGCTTGTCTTGCTCACGCTCGTTCCGTTGATGCTTGCCGCTTTTACTTCGAGCGGCGGCAAATCAATCGGCAATATGACGCCGTGGGAAATGTCGAAAGTTCCTTTTCTGCTTGGCTTCGCGGCGATTTTAACTGTTCTTTACCGCAATTTAACGAAAACTACCTGGGGAGTTCCCAGCGGGCGCGATGTCGTTCCGCTTGTTTTTATGGCGGCGATTCCGTTTGTGCCGTTTCTGGTATTAAAAGATTTCGGGCAAATGCTCGTTTTCGCTTCCGCTTACATAGTTTTGTATCTCGTCGCCGTCAAACGCCTGCCGCAGCGCATTGTTTTCGTCGGTTCGGTCGCTTTTTTGATTGCGATTTTAACGCTTGCGGTTTTGCCAACGACGATGCAAACGCGCGTGCCGCTGCTTTCGACAATTGCAGAACCGCTCAAAAAAGCTCTGCCCGGTCGCATTCATCAAAGATTTTATCTCTGGTTTGAAGCTCTGAAACCGCCGCCGTCCGACACTTTTTGGTGGAAAGACGATTTTGAAAATTTTTACGCCGAAGAATATCGCAACGAGATAATCGAGAAAAATCCCGATTTGCAGGAAAAAGCCGCGCCGGTCGAAAGACAGATTACGCCGCTCGTGCAGCAACTCAATCAGCTTCCGAGAGGCGATTCGCGCCGCGCGGAATTACAAAAGAAAATCAACGATTTGCAGCGCCCGATTAACGCGGAAGTCAAGGAACGCGCGAAACAGGAGCTTGCCGAATTGCGCCAAACGGCTTATCCGCAGCTCGCCGAAACGGAAAAAGTCGGCGACGAGCCGTCAAACATCGAAAACAATCAGCCGCCGAACCCGGAAGCGCAGGACGATTACAGCGATCCGGCAACAGCTTCGATTGAAGAACAGCAGGCGGCGCGCGGACGGCTCGATTCTCTGAATGAAGAAGCCTGGTTTGCCGACGACGCGATGCAGTCTTCTCGCGCGACATTCGGAATTTCGTCGGGCGGCAAAACCGGGCGCGGGCTTGGGCTGGGTTTCCCGGAATTGATTCCGGTCGCCGATTCCGATTATATTTACGCCGCGCTGGGCGAAGAAACCGGATTGGTCGGCGGTTTGCTGATTATTCTCACGCTGATTGTTTTCGTCAACGCCGGAATTCGCACTGCGCTCGACGCGCGCGATATGTTTACGAAATTATGCGCCGCCGGCTTAACCGCTTTTATCGGTTTTCAAGGTTTGGTCAACATCGGCGGCATCACGCGGGCTTTGCCGATGACCGGAATCACTCTGCCGTTTGTCAGCCACGGCGGTTTTTCGCTGATTACGAGCTTTGTGATGCTCGGAATGCTGCTGGCGATTTCGCATCGCAACGGAGTTGACGCGCAATTTAACGGCACGAAACCGCCCGAAAACGAATAAGAAACGGGATTTGACGAATTGTTAATCGCTCGATGTTTACTACTTTTTTATTTACAAATCGGTAATTTGGTGTATTTTTGTGGCAGCTATGCGCGCAGCAGAATAAATTCGGGAGAATTTGAATGATGACTAACACAGCAACTTCGCGTTTTATATCGGCTTCGGTTTCCGACAAGGGTTTGAGCGAGAAACGCCCCGTCAACGAAGATTCGTTTTTGGAGCTGGTTGATTTGGGTTTGTTTGCGGTTGCCGACGGCGTCGGCGGCGCGCAAGCCGGAGATGTGGCGTCGCAAATGGCGATGGAAGTTTTGTTCGAAGCCTTTTCGCATCCGCATCCGGGCGTTGATACCGAAGAACTGATGGAAATGGCGATTCAGCGCGCTAATCAGTCAATTCATCAAATGGCGCGCGATCTTCCTTCGCTCGATATGATGGCGACGACAATCGTCGCGCTTCACATCGCCGACGGAGTTGCCATCATCGGTCACGCCGGAGATTCGCGTCTTTACCGGCTCGATATGCGCGGCAATCTGTTCCGCGAAACGCAGGATCATTCAGTCGTCGAAGAAGAAGTCCGAGCCGGGCGAATGACCGTCGCGCAAGCTGCCAATCATCCGTCGCGCAACGTCATCAGCCGCGCGCTCGGCGCGGAAGATACGGTCGAAGTTGATATGAAAACGATTATCTTCGAGCCGGGAACAACATTTTTGCTTTGCTCGGACGGCGTTACCCGCCACATTCAAGACCACGAGCTTCGTGAAATTCTGCTCGGGAATCGCTCTCCGGTGGATGTCTGCAACGAAATCAAAAATCTGTGCTATGGGCGCGGCGCGGAAGACAATTTAACGGCTGTCGTGGTAAAAGTTGCGCCCGGTTCGGAAACCGCCGCTTTTGATGAAGACGAAGCGACAGTTCCCGGCGTTCGGACGGCTGCCGCGCCTCGAAATGAAGATTTTCATAGCGGAAACGGCGCGCTCAAAACGCAAAACGAAGTCGAAACCGATGAATTACCGCCGATTATTCACGACGAAGCGGCAACGCAGCCGCTCGAACCGCCCGCGACGATGAGCTTTCCCGCCGCGAAAAATAGTCTTGACGACACACCGGCGGACGAACCGGCGACGCAGCAAACGGCTCGTCCCGGTGAAATAACGCTGCCTCACAAGCTCGAAAACGAGCGTCTGCGCGAAAAAGTCAATGCAGCCGCGCCGCTGATTTTCGAGCCGATTGAACAACCGAAAAGCCCCAGTTCAATCGGAAAAATATTGACCTGGCTGCTTTTGATTTTAATCGCCGCGGCAGTTTTTGCAGTTTTGATTTATGCGTTTATGCGCTCGCAGCCGCAGCCGATAACCGAACCGCCCGCGACATCTCAGCAAACGTCGCAATATCAGTCGTCACAGATTTCCACACTCGCCGACAGCGGATTGAGCGCTGCCGAAGTAACCGAATTTCGCACTTTTGAAAGAATTCGCCGGACGGTTGACGACAATCCGGCGGTCGCCCCTAACGCTGCCGCGCCAGTTTCGGCGGCGGATTTTTATCTGCGCGGGCGCGCTTTTTTGCAAACCGGAAATTATGAATCAGCCCTCGAAGCTCTGAAAACCGCGCAGGAAATGCTGCCCGAAACTAGAGACGTTGACCGCGAAACATTGCGCGTTGATGTCGCTTTTGCAATGGCGGCAGTCGGCGCGATGGCGAATAACGCCAACTCAAAAAAAATGCTCGCCGAATTAATTACCGAACGTAAGGAAACTGCCAGAAATTCCCCGCCGCCCGTTCGCTAAGTTTCCCGACAATTCGGTATCAATTCTCGCCTTTTTATCATTATTGCAACATTGCATTTCGCCGTTTCGTTCTAATTTCGGATGCCGCGATTTTGGAGTTTCTGCTTTTCCCGGGTTTGTGCGAATATATTCGCAGAAGCTCTCCGGCACACGGCATTTGGATGAAAGAGTTAGTTTTACAAAACACCAGACTCGACGGGCGTTACGACGTTCTCAGGCTTTTGGGACGCGGCAGTTACGCGGAGATTTTTCTCGCCCGCGATAATCAAGCCGCACCCGATTCTTCGCACAAGCTTATCGTCATCAAAGCGCTCAACGTTTTTTTGCAGGAAGCGCCCGACGCTGATTTGGAACGAACGCTCATCGAAAATTTCCAGAACGAAGCTTACGCGCTCGACAAAGTTCGGCATCCGAACGTCATCAACCGGCTCGGACACGGCACGGCGCGCGATCTGCGCGGCAGCATTTTTCATTATCTGGTTTTGGAATATTTGCCCGGCGGAAATCTGTCCGAGTTATGCCGAAACACGCCGCTCGGCTTTGAACAAGCGCTTTTTTATTTCGAGCAAGTTTGCTCAGGTCTTCAGCATGCGCACGAGCAAGGCGTTATTCACCGCGACATCAAACCGCAAAATCTGCTGCTCACGCAAAACCGCGAGGTCGTCAAAATCGCAGATTTCGGCGTCGCCCGATTTGCCGATCTCGATTCGCCGATCACGCGCGTCGGAACAAACGTTTACGCAGCGCCGGAACACAGCCCGGCGAACAGCAATTCGCCGGATTTTTTAACAGTTCAAAAACTGACTCCGGCAGCCGATGTTTATTCGCTGGCGAAAACGATTTATTCGGTGATGTTCTGCGAATCGCCTCGCCGTTTTTCCAATTTGCCCGTCACCGAATTGCCCGAAAAATATCGAAATCAGCGATGGTCGGAAGGCGTTTTGCAGGTTTTGAAAAAAGCGACGCAAACCAATCCGGCTGACCGCTTTCAATCCGTTCAGGATTTTTGGCGCGAGTTTGCCGAAATAAAAAACAAATTAAACGATTCTTTCAAGCAATCAACCGAGCTTGATGCTTCAAATTTAACGGATTTTGTTCCGCAAGCTCCGGCGACTCCGAGCTTTCCGTCGCTTAAAGCGGTTCAAAAAGCCGTTGTCGAAGAAAGCAGCAACCCGATTTTGCCGAAGCCAAAAATCGTCGTCGAGCTAAACCATACGGAACAAAATCGTCCGCCGGAAAAAACTAAAACACAAACGGAAACGATTTCCGCAGAACCGCACCGAACGACTTCCGGTTTTGTTCCAATTTTCAACGGCAATCAAAACAATTTGCCGACAAACGGAAACGCGGCGCAGCTTCAGGAAATTTCAGAGCAATCGGTTGAAAACCGACCGCAACGGCAAGCCGGTTTTTTCAAAAAACTAATGGTCGCCGTTCTTTTGCTGACGATTTTTTCCGGCGTGCTTTACGGAACTTTTCAGTATTTGCGAAACGGCGGAATTTTGCCGTCAAGCATCAATATTTTCAAAGCTCCGCGCGGCATAGCCATTAAAGACGGAAATCTGCGTTCCTCGCCCGGAATGGGGAACAATCAGCTTGGAATCGTAACTGAAGGTTCTGAAATGAAAATTTTCAATAAAAGCTCGGACGGAATCTGGTTTGAAGTTGAAATCGTAAAACAAGGTCAACCGGAAAAATCCAATTTAAGCACTATGCGCGGCTGGATTCACAGAAGCATTGTTGATTTACAATGAAAAGTAATAAGTAATTAGTAATAAGTAATAAGTTAAAAAGCTGATTACTGATTACTTATTACTGATTACTTATTACTTAATTCAAATAAAATGGGAATTCTTGATACTTTAAGACGCTGGGTTGACGGAGAGGACGCCGAAGACGCTCTCTCTCGCGCAGCCGCCGAACAAACGCGCCCGCGACGCCAAGCCGAACAATTTATCGTCACGATTGCGCGTGCCATCGGCGAAGTGATGCAGGCGGAAGCCGTTCCACTGCCGCCCGATCAAATCGTGATTCCGCCCGAATACATCGTTTTTTTAAGCGAAGACGATGACCGCGAATGGCAGGGAATGAAACGCCGCGCGCTCGAACAGGGTTTGTATCACGTATTGGCTGAACACGCGCGCGATTTAGCCGGTAAAACAAAGCTCGCAACAGCCTCGTTCAGCGTCGAGCTGCGGGTTGACGGAACGCTCGACAAAGGCGAAGTTCGCGTCCAGCACAGTTGGGAGGAAACCGCCAGCACGACGAAAACCAGTATCACACCGCGCAAAGGCGCGCAGCCGCCCATTGTTGCTCAGCCGCAAAATGCGCCTCAAAACGTTCCACAAAATGTGCCCCAAAACGCCGTGAATCAAACCTCGCAGCTTGCGCCGACGATGTTCGCCCCTGGCGGAATCCAATCGCAAACTGTGGAAAGAAACGCGGCAAACAATATCGAACAGAAAACCGCTTCTTTATCCGGCGGTTTGGACACGGAAGCGACGCAGGTCAAAAAACGCGAGCTTTATCGTCTGGAAATCTGGCGCGACAATCGGCAGCAATCAATCGTTCCCGTTTTTCAACCGCAAATCACAATCGGGCGCAAATCGCAGAAAATCGCTTCGGACATTCAGCTCGACGGCGACCCGGAAATCAGTCGCCCGCACGCGATTATTACGAGAGATTCGACCGGCAAATTCTGGGTTACGCACAAAGGTAAAAATCCGACGCTCGTTAGCGGTCGGGAAGTTCCCGCCGGACAGCCGACGCCGGTGACGCCGCAGGATGCGATTTCGATTTGCAGTTACATTTTGCGAATTCAACAGTAATTTTTCACAAAAAAAACCGGAGCTTTTTGCTCCGGTTTTTTTTGCTCTAAAATCGTCTTAACGAATTTTTAAAGTCGGGTCGCCAAGCAAAATCCAAGACCTGCGAACATCCGCGTCGGGCGTTGCGCCTTTGGATACTTTCACAGCGTCGCCGAGGCGGGCAAACTCGCTGTTTCCGATTGCTTTAAAGAAACGTATTGCCATTACCTCCTGCTGATCAGGGTATGTCAAACCGCTCGAAGACCACGCGGCGACTGCTCCGCGTTCAGATTCAACCATCGCTTCGGCTAAACTTTCATTAAGTGAATCGGCGAAAGCGCCGTTCAAACAATTCAGCGGAAGGAAAAGCGGGTAAACCGTATTTGTCAAAAGGGCTGCATCGTTCCTGCTGAAAACTGCCGTTGCCCACCAGGCTCCGATTTGTCCGTGACCGGAATAAGCTATCAAAAAGCGTCCGCTGTTGATGTCGTTAATAATCATTTGGCGCAGCGCAGCCGCGTCACCGTCCGTACGCTTGATGAATTTCGCCGGTGTATTGGCTGGCAATTCGCCGCGAACTTTCACATTAGAGCCATAAAAGTCCCAATCGAGCGCGCTGTCGCTGATAAAAAGCCCGCCTTTTTGCAAAAGCGCGGTTCCGACGTTTGCTTCAAACGACTGAATTTTATTGATAATGTTTTGCAAACCGGCATTGTTATTTACCGCCAATCTGCCGATGGGGAAATCCGGGATGTTGTCGTTATTAAAATCAACCAGCAAATCGTCGGAAACGGCTTCGCCGTGAATAGACTCGAAACTTCTGGTCGGGACGAAATTGCTCGGCTGAGTATTATGATAATTTCGCTGGTCGTAATTGGCGTCTCCGATCAGCAAAGCGTATTTCGGATTAACCGATTGCAAAAACGAGCGAATCGAAAGCGGCGTGACGGAGCCGAAATTAGATTCGTCGTAAACGTCTTCGACATTGACGACTTCAACCGTTAAGCCCTGACTTCGGCGGTAAGCAGCCAGAGGTTCTGCGGCGGCGATGAAATTGCCGTGCGAGATGATGACCAAATCTTTGTTAGCGGCTGAGGTTAAAATCGCAGAAGGCGAGTTTGAAGTAACCGCCGCGGCGTTCGGCTGCAAAATCCCTTCGTCGCCGACGGCAAATAACATTTGCGGGCGATTAGCGGGAATAAAGATGCTGCCGTTTCCTTCGTTGCGCGCGTTTACCAAAGCCGTCCCGTTCGGGTCGGAGATGTCGAAAACACGGACGTTTGAAGAGGTAAAGCCCTGAATGCGCGTTGCTCGTCCGTATGTTGTCGTGAAGGTCAGACGATTCGAATCAGCCGTAAAGTTGCGGTTATAAGCGACGCTGACCGTATCGAAAAGCACTTGCGATCCTGTCGAAGTGGAAAACGTAAAAGTGTTATTGCCTTCAACGAGCATCGAAGTCGGAACGGTAAATTGTTTTTCCAATGGCGTTCGCCCCGCGCCGGTAATCGTTCCGACAACTGCGTTATTGAGCTTGACGGTAACAGTATGCGTCGTAAAAGATTGTCCATGCATTTTGAACGTCAGCGTGGTTTGCGGCGCGTTAGTATCAATGCCCTTGATGTTAGTGACAATGTCAGTCGGCGGCGACGGATCACCCAGAACTAATCTTGAGAAAAAGTTTTCTTCTTCGCCGTTTTGAAGATCGGTGACATATGGCGATCTAAAATCTCGTATTTTAAAGTTGAAACTATTTAAAAAACTACGGGCGACTAATTGCGAGCTGTTCAGGCGGCGAGAATTAAAGCTCATTCTGCGTCCCGGTGTGTTTCCGACAACCAGATAATAAAATTTCGTGTCCGTGTAGCGATTATCAACAGCTCTGCCGTAAAACTCTATATAATCGCCGTTCGGTCCAACAATAATCGCCTGCTCGATACCATCCACGTAAAGCTGCCAGTTGGCGACCGGAGCATTAACGTTAAAATTCGTCGCCGCAAGCTGCGCGCGCGAGACGCGGTACAAGCCTTCGGCTTTTACTGCGATTTTAGCTCCCGGCTGGGCTGCAACCCATTTCTGAGTGTCACCGTTTTGTGCAAGGTTTTCGTTTAAAGCCGCGAATAGCTTGTCTTGCGGGGCGACCGGATATTCTTTAGCGGATTCCCCGTTTTCAGAGTCTTTTGAAAGTTCGTCAAAAGCGATTGTTTGATTTTCGATAAGAGGAAGTACGCTTTCGATATACTCGGTCTGAACCGCAGTTTTTTGCGTTTTCGAACTCAAATCAATCTCTTCAATTACATATCGGCTTTCGGGACTGCCTTGCGAATCATAAATCGAATACAAATTGTCGCGGAAATATTTTGCTTTTTCGGCGTTGACGAGCGATGTGCCAAAGATGATTTGCGGATTAACCAAAACGGTTCGTCCTTTTTCGAGGCGATAGACGTTATAGCCGAGGCTTCTCGTTTGCGGGTCGATTTCCCACTGAATAACAACGCCGTTTTTCCCGTCGCCAATGGCTCTGGCAGCAACCGCATTACTTTTTTGGGCAAAAATTGTTGACGTTTGAGAAACGGTCAGCAAACAGATGCAAAGAAATAAAAATAAACTAGCGACTATTTTTTTCATGATTCACTTTCGCTGGTAGAAGAAATAAAGTTCCAAAACCGATAGATTTCTTGTAAAGGTGCAAGTTGCTATTTTAATCGTTTAAATGTCGGATGTCTATCAAAAATCGCACACCTTAGGCTTAATTTCAGATATTGGATGCAAGCCGCACTTCTTTTCAATCGTTTTTTTTCTCCGCCGTTATTTGTCTTTACTAATTATATTTTCTTTGCAGTTTTCAAATCCCAATTTTATGGTTAAACTCGATTTTTACTGATTTATGTTTAATTTATTTTTTATTTCTGAGGTTTATTGTTAAATGCGAGCATTAATTTTAGCGGGCGGCAAAGGCACGAGACTGCGCCCTCTGACCGTTTACACGCCGAAACCGATTGTCCCGCTCGGAAATCGCCCGTTTCTGTTGACTCAAATCGAAACGCTCAAACGCGCCGGAATTACGAATATCATAATGTCTCTGAGTTATCAGCCGGACAAAATCGAACAGGTTTTGGACGATGGTTTGGAATACGGCGTCAGACTTCAATATTTGAACGAGCCGAATCCGATGGGAACTGCCGGAGCGTATCGTTTTGCCTCTGATTTCTTACGCGATGCGACCGTTGTTTTTAACGGCGACATTTTGA
The DNA here is from genome assembly GCA_036388995.1 of Pyrinomonadaceae bacterium. Taxonomy (GTDB): domain Bacteria; phylum Acidobacteriota; class Blastocatellia; order Pyrinomonadales; family Pyrinomonadaceae; genus JALZCH01. Next base: position 19,944 of record DASVQU010000115.1, read on the forward strand.
CCGATATAGACCTTTCGGCGGTGATTGATTTTCATCGGCGAAAAAAATCTGAAGCAACGATTGTTTTGACGCGGGTGGAAAATCCTGCGGCTTACGGCTTGGTCGAAACCGCTGCGGACGGCAAAGTCGTTCGTTTTCTGGAAAAGCCGACGCCGGAAGATTTAGCCGAATTGAATCTTAATACTATCAACGCCGGAATTTATATTCTTGAGCCTTCGGTCGTCGAAATGATTCCGGCGGGAGAGAATTATTCGTTCGAATACGATTTGTTTCCCGATTTGCTCCGGCAGGAAAAATCTTTTTACGCTTTCATCGCCGACGATTCCTACTGGCTCGACATCGGCACGCCTGATCGTTATTTGCAGGCGCATAAAGATTTGCTTGACGGAAGAATTCGCAATCTGCATTTCGACGCTCCGCGCGGCGATTTTGAAGCCGCTCATACGGCGGAAATTGACCGCGTTTCGTTTATCGCCGACGGCTGCATCATCAAACCTTCAGCGCGCGTCGTCAATTCTTTTCTCGGCGCCAATGTTTATGTCGAGGAAAAAGCCGTCATTGAAAACTCGGTCGTCTGGGCGCACACGCGAATCAATCACGGCGCAGTCATCACAAATTCAATCGTCGGACGCGGCTGCCATATCGGGCGTTTCGTCACCGTCGGAAACAATTCGATTCTCGGCGACAAAACAACGCTCACCGATTACACACAAGTTTAGAGCAATTACGAATTTCAAATTACGAATTACGAATGTCGGAATAATTTTCAAAAATAAAAATTCCACAATTCGTAATTTGAAATTCGTAATTCGTAATTGATTTAAGTGCCTGAATTACCGGAAGTCGAGCTTGTCGCGCAATCGCTGGACAGGCTTGTTTCAAAACGTAAAATCGTTAAAGCCGAGCTGTTGAGAGAAAAGTTGGCGGCTGCAAATTCGCCGACGGAATTTACCGCCGGAATTGCAAACTCGACGATTGAAACTGTCAGCAGACGCGGCAAACACGTTATTTTTTATTTCGATTCCAATCGGGTTTTGCTGACGCATTTGCGGATGACCGGGCGTTTTATGCTGCTTTCAGAAGAGCGCGATTTGCCGAAACACGCTCACGCCGTTTTTTATTTTGCCGATAAAGACAAGCTCGTCTTTCAAGACCAGAGACATTTCGGGATGATGAAATTAATCGAATCAGCGCAGCTAACTAAAACAAAAGAATTAAAATGCCTCGCTCCCGAACCGTTGTCCGATGATTTTTCATTTCGCTATTTTCGTGCGGCGCTTTCCAAATCAAAGCGCAGCTTGAAAGAATTCCTACTAGACCAAACAAAAGTTTGCGGTTTGGGAAATATTTACGCTGCCGAAGCATTGTTTTTAGCCCGCGTTAATCCGCAAACACCCGCCGATCAAATTTCGGCAAAGCGCGCAAAAAATTTATATGAAGCAATTCGCTTTGTCCTCGCCGAATCAATCAAGCACGGTTCGACAATGAACGTCAATCCCGAAAACATTGACGGAAGCTATTACGGCGGCGATTACGAAGGACATTGGCGAGTTTATGCGCAGGCTGGAAATCCCTGCTCGACTTGCCAAACCTCGATTGCCAGAATTGTGCAGGGCGCACGCTCGACATTTTTTTGCCCGAAATGCCAGCGCCGGTAAATTATTGCGGGAAGGCTTGACACTTCGTTTGCAAAATCGTAAAACTTTCATTTAATAAAACGTGGTGAGTTAAGGCGACTTGCGACCACTTTAAATAAAACGCTAAACAGCCGGACAAAAAGGTTTAAGTAAATTGTCTCGCGCTGTTTATTCGGCGTGAGATTTTTTGTTTATGAAGAACTTTAGAGATTTACTTCTGACGGACGATATTCACATTTTCGACGGAGCGGTCGGAACGAGACTTTACGATAAAGGCGTTTACATCAACCGCTCTTACGACGAACTGAATCTGACCGCGCCCGATCTGGTGCGCGAAGTTCACGGCGAATATGTCCGCGCGGGCGCAGAGATCATCGAAACCAACACTTACGGCGCGACCGAACACAAGCTGCAATCTTACGGGTTGGATAAATCTCTCCGCGAAATCAACATCGCCGCCGCGCGGCTGGCAAAGGATGCGGCTGGCGAACGCGCTTTTGTTGCAGGCGCAATCGGACCGCTGGGCTTAAGGATCGAGCCTTACGGACCGACTTCGTTTGACGAAGCCAAAGAGATGTTCAAAGCTCAAGCCGAAGCTCTGCTCGACGGCGGAGTTGATTTATTCGTGCTTGAAACGTTTTCCGATCTGTCAGAAATTCGGCAGGCGATTCGTGCAGTTCAGGAAATTTGCGATTTGCCAATCGTCACGCAAATGACGATTCAAATGGATGGCAATACTTCTTTCGGCACAACGCCCGAAGTTTTCACTACGAGACTCGACGAATGGGGCGCGGACGTAATCGGATTGAATTGCGGCGTCGGTCCGGCGCTGGTGCTTTCGGCGATTGAAACGATGCGCCCCGTTACGAAGAAAAAACTTTCCGTGCAGCCCAACGCCGGGCTTCCGCGCGATGTGCAAGGTCGGCAAATGTATATGTGCTCGCCGGAATATATGGCGACTTATGCGCGCCGTTTTATTCAGGTCGGCGCATCGTTTATCGGCGGCTGCTGCGGCACGACACCCGCGCACATCAAACTTCTCGCTGACGCAATTCGCTCGATTTCGCCGCGTCAAACCAAAGTTTTCGTCAAAGAGCAACCAGCAAGAATCCAAGATTTGAAACCTGCGGACGTAAATGTAGTTCCACTGGCTGAACGCTCAAATTGGGGACGCAAAATCGCCAATGGAGAATTTGTCACCTCGGTTGAAGTTCTCCCGCCGAAAGGCTGTGATGCTGAAAAAACTCTGGAAACGATCCGTTTGTTAAAAGAAGCCGGAGTTGACGCGGTTAACGTGCCGGACGGACCGCGCGCGCAAACCCGGATGAGCGCGCAAGCGACGAGCGTTTTAATCGAACAGCGAATCGGAATCGAAGCCGTTTTGCATTACTGCTGCCGCGACCGGAATCTGCTCGGAATGATGTCGGATTTGCTTGGCGCAGCCGCGCTTGGTTTACACAATCTGCTTTTAATCACGGGCGATCCGCCGAAAATGGGACCTTACCCGGACGCAACGGCAGTTTTCGATATTGACGCCATAGGATTAACAAATATGGTCAACAAGCTCAATCACGGTTTGGATCTGGGAAATAATCCGATTGGCTGTCCGACCGCCTTTACAATCGGCGTCGGAGTTAATCCCGGCGCGGTCAATCTCGAAGAAGAAATCCGCCGCTTTGAATGGAAGGTCGAAGCCGGAGCGGAATATGCCATTACTCAGCCCGTTTTCGATACCGAGCAGCTACGCGAATTTTTGAAAAAAATCGATCACGTTCGGATTCCGGTTGTCGCCGGAATTTGGCCTCTTGTCAGTTTTAGAAATGCCGAATTTCTGCATAACGAAGTTCCGGGTGTCAGGGTCACGCCCGAAATTTTGGAACGGATGCGGCTGGCTTCGGATAAATCGAAAGAAGCCGCACGCGACGAAGGAATTGCGATTGCGCGCGAATCTCTGCTCGAAGTGCGCGATTTGATTCAAGGCGTGCAAGTCTCCGCGCCTTTTGGAAATGTCCGATACGCGCTCCAAGTTTTCGAAGCTTTGCCAGAATTTCAAAATAAAGATCAATTGCTTGCGGCTTGAACTGAAAAAGATCGGCGTTTGCGCTAAAATAAGTTTATGATTCGCCGTGTTTATCTTGACCACAGCGCCACGACGCCGGTTGACCGCCGCGTCGTCGAAGCGATGCTGCCGTTTTTGACCGAAAAATTCGGCAACGCTTCGAGCATTCATTTTTTCGGGCAGGAAGCGCG
>DASVQU010000116.1:0-8897 GCA_036388995.1 Pyrinomonadaceae bacterium
CTTCACCTAACGGCAATTCGGTGATTTGCCGTTCTGTAATTACTGTGCTGAGCGTCACCTCGCCTCTTTCCAACAATTCTTCAGTCGCAACGATGTTGACTTCGGTTGCCGTTCCGATTTCCAACTGAAAATCAACGGTCAAACGGTCGTCAACGTTGAGCTGAATATTTTCGCGCACCGAAGTTTTAAAGTTGGCGGCTGTAGCGGAAAGCTTATATCTCCCGGGCAAAAGCAGGGGAAACGAGAAAGCTCCGTCGTCATTTGTAGTAGCGGTCGCCGAAACGTTTGTCTCAACGTTCTGAACTGTAACGGTCGCCGCCGGAACGATTGCGCCGTTTGGATCGGTCACGCTTCCGGCAATTGTGCCTCTATATTCCTGCGCGTTTGCCGCTCCAAACGACAGCATTAATAACAACAGGGCAATAAAACCTTGCTGAGCTAAACACTTCATATATTTAATTCCTCTCGATTTCTTTTTCATTCCGAAGATTTTGAGCGCGCCCGTTTTTTGAACTGAACGAAAGTTAGATTTCAGAATGAAACTACTTTTTCGGCTTGACCGCTCTTTTTGACTGAAATAACAATTTGAAATTACTTAACTTGATGATTCTGCCACTTACTCGATTCTCACCTGACCAGCGCCTTTAGTAATTCGCCATTGGTTTTACCAATTATTTCCTTTACTAAGACCAACCGAAAGCTATTAATAATCGGCAAAATGTTTACAAAACTTTTCACCTTAAACTTTCCCCTAGCAAACTTGGAACATAAATAGCTTGTGGCAATTATTATCTTGCCTCAAATCCAAAACAAATGTCAACTAAACCTTAACCATTTTTTGACCATGTGACAAAAGGGTATTACCAATGCAATATAATTCCCATAAATATGATTCCTCAGAAATTTAATGCGAGTAAAATAAATGTGATTTTTGTTGAATTGTGGTTTAAATAGCGGGAGAGTAGAAATATTTAGAGAAAGACGCAATTTTCTTTATGAAATTTGGTTTGGTCAGCGCATTACAGCAATTTCAGGATCAAGTCGGTTATAAATTTCAGCTTTATAACAGTTTATTTCTGTCGCTTCCTTATGATCGGATCGAGAAAACGGGAATCCTGCTTTCGCTTTTTGTTTATAATTGCGAAGAAGGTTATGAGCAAAAGCATCTAAGCCCGCTCGAAACAATCGAAGGTTTCTTTAGTAATCACACCTCGATTACGACGGTTGAGGAAAAAATTGATTTGCTGTTTCGATTTGTGCAATATGCCGAGCGACAAGTCGTTTTGTTTGACGCGCTCGAAGACGCGGCATTCCGGGCAGTCAATGATTTCAATGGTCCGGGAACTTTAAAGCACCTGCAATCAACCGTTTTGCAGAACAGCAAACAATCGGAGCTGAGCGAAAAACTGCGTGATTTTTCAGTCCGGCTTGTCCTAACCGCGCATCCGACGCAATTCTATCCCGGTTCCGTCCTTGGCATTATCAACGATTTGAGCGATGAAATAAAAGAAAACAGAGTAGCCGACATCAACACTTTATTGCAGCAGTTAGGGCGCACGCCGCTTCTTAAACGCGAAAAACCGACGCCCTTCGACGAAGCCGTGAGCCTGATCTGGTATCTCGAAAATGTCTTTTACCACGCAGCCGGAAACATCGTCTCGGAATTAAATGAATTTCTCTCGGAAAAATTCACTCCGATTAAAATGGGCTTCTGGTCGGGCGGAGACCGCGACGGAAATCCGTTTGTGACCGTGGAAACCACTTTGCAGGTTGCCGAAGCTCTGCGGAATTCGATTATTCGCTGTTATTACCGCGACGTTCGACAGCTTAAACGAAGACTGACTTTTGCGGGCGTCGAGACGATTTTGTCCGAACTCGAACAAAAGCTTTATCAAGACCTTTATTCATCAAATCGGCTTCTAAGTCTCGACAAAGGGGAAATTACCGAATCATTAAATGAAATCCGCCGGATGCTGCTGGAAAAGCACAGCGGTTTGTTTGTCGGTCTGGTGAACAATTTGATTTACAAAGTAGAAACTTTCGGACTTTTTTTCGCTTCGCTCGACATTCGGCAGGAAGCAAGCATTCACGGAAAGGTTTTAGAACAAATTGCCGAAAAAACCGATTCTTTACCGGATAATTATTCTTCTCTTAACGACGAGGAAAAAATCAACGCTCTCGTCAACGTTCAAAAAAGCGTCGAATCAGAATCCTTTGATGATGAATTAACAAAAGACACGCTTGAAACGATTGCCGCAATCAAAACAATCCAGAGACAAAACGGCTCGGAAGGCTGTCAGCGTTACATTATCAGCCAATGCCGAAGCGCTTTAAACGCTATCGAAGTTTTAGGTTTATTTTTGCTTGCCGATTGGCGAAGAGAAGAAATGAACGTTGACATTGTGCCGCTGTTTGAAACGGTCGAAGATTTAAAAAACGCCGCTGACGTAATGCGCCGTTTGTACGATCTTTTGCCTTACCGCGAGCATCTGGCGAGGCGCGGCAATACGCAAACGATTATGCTCGGCTTTAGCGACGGCACGAAAGACGGCGGTTATCTGATGGCGAATTGGAGTATTTACAAAGCCAAAGACGAGTTGACCGAAATCTCAGAACAATACGGCGTGAGCGTGATATTTTTTGACGGACGCGGCGGACCGCCGGCGCGCGGCGGCGGAAAAACGCACAGATTTTATTCTTCGATGGGAGCAAACGTTTCCGATAAAGCGATTGAATTAACCGTTCAAGGTCAAACCGTCAGCTCAAATTTCGGCACGATTGATTCGGCGCAATACAACCTCGAACAGCTTCTTCACGCAGGTCTCAATAAGCATTTGTTTGCGGAAAAACCAAACACTTTTAGCGAAGAGGAAGAAAACCTGATGCGGCAGTTGGCTGAAGAAAGCTATCAATCTTATTTTCAGCTAAAAAAACATCCGGCATTTCTCGATTATTTGTTGAACGTCAGCCCGCTCAGGTTTTATGCCGAAACCAATATTGGCAGCCGCCCTGCAAAACGCGGCGGGGCAACTCAATTGGAGTTTAAAGATTTACGGGCAATTCCGTTTGTCGGCGCGTGGAGCCAGCTTAAACAAAACGTTCCGGGTTATTACGGCGTCGGGACGGCTTTTCAAAAAATGGAAGCCGCCGGGAAGCTCGAAGAATTAAAAGAGATGTATCGCAGCAATTCTTTTTTCAAAGCCCTGATTGATAATTGCGAAATGTCTATGCAAAAGAGCTTTTTTCCGCTTACGGCTTTTTTATCCGAACACCCGCTTTACGGCGAATTATGGCGGATAATCTATGAAGAGTTTGAATTGACGCTAAAATATTTATTCCTGATTTCGGAGAAAACCGAATTGATGGCTGATTATCCGGTTGAGAAACAATCAATCCAAATGCGCGAGCGGATAATGCTGCCTTTAACCACAATTCAACAATACGCATCAACAAAACTGCGCGAATCGAACGATTTGACGCCCGAAAACAAAAAGGCTTATGAAAAACTCGTGATTCGGTGTTCGTTCGGAATTATCAACGCCGGAAGAAATTCGGTTTAATCAAATTCAATATAAAGTTGTTTGGGTAAATTGTCCGCAAAGCGGACTTGGACAGCTTTAATTCTGACAAGTTGCAGCAGGCTTAATTTTTTCTGTTAGATCAAACCTGTCTTCATAATTCTTGGCGTAATCAGTGATGTTTCGTTTGATTTGATTGAAAACGGAACAATAAAACTTTTCCTTGCTGGCTCTTTCTGCAAGATAACGCATTGCGTTTGCTTCGCCCCAATATTCACGATCCGCCCAGATTTGGATGGGAATTCCGCCTAATTCATTGGCTAATTCAACTAACTGCCGGTCTTTTGTGTTGTAACCGTTTTTTAAGAAAATCTTGTAATAAGCCGCCATCAACTTGTTTTGGCGCTGAAACAAATCGCCTTTGGTTTGAGCCGTAACGTTGACGTGTCCAATCTCGTGAGCAAATTTGGTCGCCGCCAGAATATTTCCGCTGATTTCGTATGATGAGCTGTGTAAAGACAGCGAATTCATTACCGGATAATAAATCGCATTCGGAAAGCCTTTGTCCAAGCTCTTTCCCAGTGTGATTGTCGCGCCGATCAGTTCGCCGTCGTCGCTCCATTTATAATCTCCGGTTTTTGCCGCGAATTCCTTGTCGCCGGAAACGATAACTATTAAATTAAACCGCTTATTCGTTGAATAATATTCCCATTGCTGCCGACCGAATTCCGTAATCAGTAGTTCATTCTTCCATTTCAGGTATCTCTCCTGAAATTGCACCGGAATCTGCTCAGTAATTCCACTGCTCGACGGCGAAATCAATTCAGGCGTATTTAGACGAAAACCGTTTTCATACGCATTTGGTTGTTCTAAAAATAGACCGCCGAACAAGGAAGCAAACAGTAAAATAAATCCGAAAATCCGCGAAAATTTCATTTAGATTCTCCTTGGTTTCACTTCAGGCTGGTTAACAGGCTGGATAGTTCGTCTTAGAATCTAAATAAGTATTAAAATTATGTCAATTATTTTCTTTAAAGATTGAGCTTTTGGGTCAATCTGACTAACGGCGGCAAAAAAGGCTTTTCTACAAACATTGCTCCAAGGCTTCCATCTCGACAACGCCGCCCACAATAAAAGGCGTGCGCTCGTGCAAAGCAATCGGCTGCACGTCTAAAATTCGCTGCGCTCCGTTTGTCGCTTTGCCTCCGGCTTGTTCCGCCAGAAACGCAATCGGGTTTGCTTCGTAGAGCAGGCGAAGCCGCCCGTTCGGAAAATTGCTTGTTTCCGGGTACATAAAAATTCCGCCGCGTAGAAGCGTGCGGTGAAAATCCGCGACCAGCGAACCGACAAAACGCAAAGAATATTGTTTTCCGAGCGCACCGTTTTTTAAACGCTCCAGAAATCTGGTATAAACCGGAGGAAAGCTATCGGAATACGCTTCGTTAATCGAATAATATTGACCTTGCCGGGGAATGCGAAGGTTCGGATGCGTTAAAATAAAAACTCCGATTGAAGGATCGAGCGTAAAACCGTGAACGCCGTTGCCGACGCTGTAAATCAGCACGGTCGAAGAACCGTAAAGCACATAACCGGCGGCGATTTGCCGACTTCCGGGCTGCAAAACCCAGCTCAAAGGGTCTTCGTGTTTATCATCGTCCGGTCGGCGAAAAATCGAAAATGTTGTTCCGATTGTTACGCAAACGTCAATATTGGAAGAGCCGTCGAGCGGATCGAAAACAATCGCATAGCGGGAATCGGGCGAAGTGTGTTCGACCGCAATCGGATGCTCGTTTTCTTCGGAAGCGATAATGCCGATTGATTCGCGCAGGCTGAAACTTTTAATCAAAGTTTCATTGGCGTAAACGTCGAGCTTTTGCTGGACTTCGCCCTGAATATTCGTTTCGTCGAGCGAGCCTAAAAGATCACCCAAACCGGCGCGTCGAACCTGTGCCGAAATCAGTTTCGTCGCCAGAGCGATGCCCGAAGCAATCCATTGCAGTTCGAGAAACTCGCCCGGAAAGCGGTCTTGTTCCTGCATTATGTGTTGTTGAAACGTTGTAACCATTTTTTAGCCTTTAACTTTCGTAAAATGATCATTCGCCCGGAATTTTCGGATCCGCCTGCGGCGAATTTATGCTTTGCCCTCTCTTTGCAGGCTCGATTATAACGCTTTTCAGTGCTTTCCCTTATGTTTCTCGCTGCTTTATTCAACGCGAAACCAATCAATTTCGGCAGAACCGGCGTCGTTAAATTTGCCGTTTCGGATAAAAAACAAACCCATTTTTGCGCCGATCCATTTGCCTTCGCGAGCTTTAAAAACATTTCCATCGGGCGTGAAAAATTTTCCGTCCGCACTGTAACTGAACCTGCACATTGCATCGTTTTCAACTTTTACACGCAAATAAAAAGTTTTTTCTTTTAATTCAATCGGCGCTGTTTCGGTTTCTTTCGTGCCTTTGTCAGCGTCTTTTGCGACGGCTTGCGAGACAAATAATTTCCCGTGTTTGTTGGTTACGGAAAGATGTGCGTAATCCAAACCCATCACAACAAGCCCGAATTTTTCGCCTTCAAAACGGGGCGTGAGCGTGACTTTTGCAGTTGCGGTGAACTTATCAGCCGGAAACTTTTGCAGCAAAAGATTTGGCGCATCCCAGAGATTTTTGAAATTTTCCGGCTGTTGAACCGAATACATTTGCAAAACGCCTTTGTGCGGATACAAAAAAGCCCAGGGCGGCTGCGGGTTGGCGTGCCACTGCCATTGCAAACCGAGCTGCTGGGAGTTAAATTCGTCCGATTCCGGCGGAGTCGTAATCGGATAAGTTTTGCCTACATTCGGTTTTTTATACTTTAAAACCGGCTCTCCCGTTCCGTCGCCATCGGCATCAACGCCCATCACGGGAAAATCATTAACCCATTTCATCGGCTGCAAATGCACAACGCGCCCGTAAGCGGCTTTGTCTTGAAAATGCAGAAACCAGTCTTCGCCCGTTTGCGTCGTCACCCAAGCTCCCTGGTGCGGTCCGTTAATCGGCGTTTTGCCTTGCGCCAGAGATATTTTTTCTTCGTAAGGTCCAAAGATGTTTTTTGAGCGCAAAATTAACTGCCAGCCTGTCGAAACGCCGCCCGCCGGAGCGAAAATGTAATAATAGCCATTGCGTTTGTAAAACTTTGGACCTTCTACAGTCGGATGTTTTTCATGCCCGTCAAAAACCATTACCGGCTCGCCTAAAAGTTTTGTTCCATCACGGCTCATTCGGCTGACAATTAGAACGCTTTTAATCCCGGCGCGGCTTCCGGCAAAAGCCGAAACAAGATAAGCGTTTCCGTCCGTGTCCCAAAGCGGAGCCGGATCAATCCAGCCTTTTGCCTCTTTTATCAACAAAGGCTCAGACCATTCGCCCGCCGGATTTTTCGTCTTGGTCATATAAATACCGAAATCCGGGTCGGGATAAAAAATGTAAAACTCGCCGTTGTGATAGCGAATTGACGGTGCCCAAACTCCGCCGCCGTGCTGCGTTTTATCGAAAACATTGTAAGGCGGCTGTTTGGTGAAAACGTAATTGACGAGCTTCCAATTTACCAAATCTTTCGAATGCAGAATCGGCAAACCGGGCGCGGCGTTAAAGCTCGAAGCCGTCATATAAAAATCATCGCCGACGCGAACGGCGTCCGGGTCTGAATAATCAGCGTGAAGAATCGGATTTTTGTAAGTTCCGTCACCGTTATCTGCTACCCAGACTTTGGAAACCGAATTGCTCTCCGTGCTCGAAACAATTTGAGCCGCTGCATAAATTGAAAAGATTGCGAGCATCAACGGAGCGACACAGAGTTGCAGAATGAAATTTTTGCTTTGCATAAAACTCTTGCAAATTCAATTTAAATAGCAATTAAAAATGCAGCTATCGGAGCGCGGACTAAATATCCGCGCTCCGATAGCTGCATTGATTTTAATAGTTCGGTTCACTCGCGTATTTCAAACCGCCGATTCTCTGCCCGTTTAGTGCTGAACGGGCGAACGGCTTTGAACGTAGCTGACGCATTCGCCCTGATTCCTAAATGACGGATTGCTAAACGAAAGGTATCCCCCGTTTTTACATTGTTCAATATTTGTTGGATAAAGAACTTTAGCGAGAACAAACGTGCCGAGCGAGCTGACGCGCGCATAAATCGTTTTTGTGGCGAAATTCGGTGCCGGTGAGTTCGGAGGAAGAACGGTTCTGTCCACTAATTGTCCGTTTTCGCCGTGCATAACGCGAAGCGCCCTGAAATCAGCTTCGGTTATGCTGCCGGGCACTTTGAAAGCAATCGTAATATCACCGGAGAACGTGGCTGTCGTCTGAATTTCATAAGCTAGATTGCTGCCGAATATCTGATAGCTACTTGGAAGAGATTCCGAAATTGCAGCCGGGTTAATTGGCTCGACAACCGTCACGCCCGCTTCGGTGATGTTCGTAAACGTAATAGTCGTCGAGCCGAGCTGAGCCACCGGATTTTCAGGCGTTACCAGCGCAGCCGGTGCGGCTATATTGATGGTTTCAGTTGCGGAACCATTTAGGCTGTCCGTAACAGTGACATCAAATGTGTAGATTTTTCCCACCTGATCGGCTGTTGGAGTCCAATTGAAAGCCCCTGTTGCAGCGTTAATTGAAGTTCCGTCGGGAATTGCGCCGGTCAAGCTATAAGACAGCGTTTGCGTTGGAATATCAACATCCGAACCAACCGCAGTAAAAGTCAATGTTTTACCGAGATAAACCGTCTGGTCTCCTATTCTCGCCAGAACAGGCTTTTGATTTACCTCTTGAACACTAAGCGCTATGTTTGAACTCGTAGTGTTTACTCCGTCAGAGACAACAACGGTGAAACTGTAAGGCTGCCCCGTGCCTCCCTGTGCCTCGGTCGGAGTCCAGGTAAAGTGTCCTGACGAAGAGTCAATTACAGCGCCATCTGGCTGGTTGATCAGCGAGAAATTGAGTGTTGAGCTGTCCGCATCGCTGGCAGCCGCCGTAAACGTAAACGGACTTAGCTCGTTAGTCATAGCCGAAGCGGGCACATTACTTAGCACAGGCGCATCGTTGACCGGATTGACTATTACAGTGATTGTTCCGGTTGCGCTCGTCACGCCATCGCTGACGGTATAAGTAAACGAATCCGTGCCGTTAAAATTAGAAGAAGGAGTGTAAACCGCCGCGTTGCCGACAATCTCAACGGTTCCCTGCACCGCATTGCCGACTGCCGAGAGCGTTAAAATATCGCCGTTCTCGTCCGTGTCGTTGGCAATCGCGTCAATCGTCACGGCATTATCCTCATCCGTAACTGCCGAATCGGCGTTTGCTGCGGGTGCGACATTTATGGGGCTTGCCGTCACGCTGTTCAAATAAT
>DASVQU010000117.1:0-2227 GCA_036388995.1 Pyrinomonadaceae bacterium
GACGCGCTCGACCAAAGCGACGGTTTTTATCGCCCGCACGCCGAAAGGGAAGCGCGCAGTTTGATGAATGTCACTTTTCGTCTCCCGTCTGAAGAATTGGAAGAAAAATTTTGTGCAGAAGCCGAACGGGAAAAGCTGAGCGGTTTAAAAGGTCATCGTTCGGTCGGCGGAATCCGGGCTTCGATTTACAACGCGATGCCGCAAGCCGGAGTCGCCGTGCTGGTTGAATTTATGAAAGATTTCGCCGGAAGAAACGGGTAAAAGCAACTGCCTAAAAACTGCGCCTCATCACAAAACCGTAGTTTCTACTCTGAATTTCTTTCGCCGAAACAAAATGAAAAAAGCCTTTTTGCTCTTTGCCGCGTTTTTAGCAAACGCTTTGCCCGCCCTTTCGCAGGAAACTGCGCCGATGCCGAGTTTTACACCGGAAATCCGCCGTGTTGCGGTTTTCAAAAACGGTTACGCTTTTACTTACCGCGAAGGACAAGCCGCGACAAATAACGGCTGGGCTTACACAACGCGAACGCCTATCGGAGTTTTGGGAACCGTCTGGGGCTACACGACCGCGCCGAACGTTCGCGTCGTCCAGCTTCTGGCTTCCGAAGGCGAACGCGACAGGGCAGAGCGCGTGACGAATATCGCCGAATTTTTGCTGGCAAACGAAGGCGCGCGAATCAAAGTCAGCCCGAATTTTCTCGGCGACGACAAATTTTTCGCCGGAACTTACGAGCTTCTCAAACCGAACGACGCGGCTGTTTTAGCGCAGACGAGAAACACCAATTACGGCTATCCTTACGCAATCAACGCTCTTAACGAGCTGACGATTGCGCTCAAAACTGAAAACGGCACAATGGTTTTTCCGGCGTCTGTTATCAAGACTGTCGAGGTCATCGGCGACGCGAAAAATTCGCTGATGAGAAAAAGCAATCGTTTGGCGGTTAAAGTAGAAGGCGCGAAAAACGGGCAAACCGTAGGTTTAGGCGTTGCCGCTCTGGAACGCGGAATTCGCTGGATTCCGGCTTATCGCGTCGAGGTCAAAGGCGAGCCGATAAAGGAAGCCAAGCTCGAACTCGAAGCGATGTTGATTAACGAGCTTGCGGATTTAAATAATTCCGAAATTTATTTCGTCGTCGGCGTACCTAGCTTTTTGTTTCAGGAAACAATGTCGCCGCTTTCGATGAACACCGCGTTTGCCGGAATTTCAAGCTATTTCCAAACCGCAAAACGCGACGGTTATGCAAATGCTATTTCTGCTCAACAATACTCATCTTTAGCCGATTCGTCGTCAAGGGAATCAGCCAAAGACCCCGCTCCGACTTTACAGAATGAAGAACAATTGAGTTCGCTTTCCGCCGAGCAGCTTTTTCTTTATAAAGCCGACCAGATCGCGCTCAAAAAAGGCGAGCGGGCGAGCCTTCGTCTTTTTTCTCTGACAGTTCCGGCAAGCGAGGTTTTTGAGTGGACAATCAGCGACCCGCCGCAAACAGGCAATGAGTATTCAAATTCATCGAACCAGCCGCCGCGCATTCAAGACCTTTCGAGCGGAATCTGGTATGCGCTCAAGCTGAAAAACCAAACCGGAATGCCCTGGACGACCGCGCCCGCTTTGAGCTTTCGCGAATGGAAACCAATCGGACAAAATCTGCTGAGCTTTACGCCCATCGGCGGCGAAAACATTTTGCGCGTCACGCCGGCGACCGAAATTATCGGAACGCACCGGCTCGAAGAAAAGGAACGCACGCGCCGGCAATTGCAATACAGCGGCAGCACTTACGAGTTTGATCTGGTGACGATTGAAGGCACAATAAAGCTCCGCAGCGTCAAAAAACAGCCCGCCGAAATCGTCATCACCCGGAACGTCGTCGGCGAAGTCATTTCGGCAACCGACGGCGGCGCAATCAGCCGCGAAGGTTTGAATCTTCAAGCAGTCAATCCAAATTCAGTTGTTAAATGGAGCTTGACTGTTCCGCCCGGTGAAAAAGAAATCCGCTACATCTACAAAATTTACGTGCGAAGATAAAGGCGATTCATACAATCAAAACTTCGGCAGAGCGCGAAAATTGTCAGTTATGCATTATCAATTGTAAATTGTCAGCTTTGTGTCAAAGGCTCAAACAAAAGCCGCTTTTATTCAAGTAAATCTTGCGGTGAATACCCCTCTGGAACGTATTCATTGATTTGAGCAGCTTTAGTAGCAACTTCTAGGGCTAAGTTATTTGCTATCTTT